>NZ_QWFA01000186.1 GCF_003501885.1 Streptomyces globisporus | reverse complement strand
GGAGGCACCGGCGGACCGGGAGGCACCGGCGGACCGGGAGGCACAGGCGGAACGGGCGGCACAGGCACCGGGGCAGGGTCCGGGTCCGGGTCCGGCACGTGGGTCTGGGACGGGCCGGGGGCGGCCTGCGGGCCTGGGGCCGCTACGGGTGTCTGGCTGCTCTGGCTGCGAGGGCACAGCAGCGCGGCGGGCTGGTTGCAGAAGACGGTGCGGGTGATGACTCTCTGGCCGGGCAGCCGGTAGCGGAAGCGCTGCAGGTAGCCGTGGGCTTCGAGTTCGCGCAGGGCGGCGGAGATGCGCCTCTCGCCTTCCTGGCAGCGGGCGGTGAGCGCCTTGATGCTGATCTCGGTCCCTCGGGGCAGGGACTGGATGCGCACGGCGAGTCCGACGGCGGTGCAGCTGAGGTCGGGGTGCTGGGCGAGGTGGTTGCCGACGACGGTGAAGCGGTCGGTGTGGGGGAGGGTGATGTGGATGACGCCGGAGGTGGGGAGAGGTCCGGGAACCTCCGCCAGGGCGCGGGTGAGGGCAGTATTCTGCTGGGTATCCATCGGGAAGTGTGTTCTTCCTTGGTGGCCAGGCCCTCGGTTGGGATTGCACTCCCGGTCGAGGGCCGACGTATGTGTGGGATGTGGTCTGGCGTGAGCATATGCCGGGCAACCTGCCCGAAAGCGAGCTGAGTTGGGAAATGTCACCCGTGTGAGTGACGGAGCCGCGAATCCCCTCGGAAGCCGGCCCAGGCGCGCTGGGACGCGTCAGGTTCACACCGGGTCCGGTTGGGTCGGGTTGGGTTATTTCTCTTGTTTCTTTAGTAGTTAATGTCGTGCCGCACCGGCTCGCGGTGGCGAACGATCCGGTGGGGGCTTTACGGGGGATTACCGGGTCGTGGCGGCCCACGACCCGGCAGGAGCTGCGCGGATGGAGGGGATGGCGAGGCGCGATCCATCGGCCTTATAGGGTTGTTCGGGAAACCTTGGCGGGCCCGAGTGCCGCCGGAAATGCCCAGCACGGGGGAATTGATGCGCAAGATACTTATCGGGGCGAGCTTCGCCATGGCCGCGGTCCTGCTGACGGGATGCGGCGGTGCGGAGGAGCCTGCGAAGGACAGCAAGGCGAAAGGCCCGGCCGCGGAGGCCACCGGGAAGCCCGAGGAATCCGGCGGAAACGGTGAAGGCGCCCCGCACGAGGTGACGATCGAGGTCAAGGGCACAGGCGCGAGCACCGTCATGTACACCCTCGACGACTCCGACTTCGAGCAGATCACCCTGCCCTGGAAGAAGACGGCCACCATCGCCGCACGGGGCGCGGAGCGCGAGGTCGGCCGGCTGGTGATCCTCACGCCCGGCCACGTAACTCTCCCGGACGGCAAGCTCGGGGCAGGGCAGTGCTCGATCACCGTCGACGGCAAGAAGGTCGTGGAGAGCGAGGAAGGCTCGGGTAAGCCCTGCTCGTACAAGCTCAAGTAGACCTCTGGGAGCATGCCCGTATGAGAATCTCTGCGGTGCTCTTCGACGTGAACGGGGTCCTGCTGGACTCGGCGGGCGCGCACCGCAGGGTCTGGGACGCGTGACCTCCGGCGCCAGGGACTTCGTGGAGGCCAGGTTCGCCGCGACGGGCCTGGCCCTCCCCGCCGTACAGGTCTACGGCAGCGACGTACACCACCCGAAGCCCGCCCCGGACTGCTTCGCCCTGGCCGCCTCCCGGCTCGGGGTCCCCGCATCGAGGATCGCCCCCGGCGTCCGAACGGCCTGATCATCGACCTGCGGATCAACGGCGGTGGCTCCGACGCCCTGGGCATCCACATCGCCGAGCGGCTCACCGACACCCCGTACGTCGCTTACGCCAAGCGGGCCCGCAACGACCCCGCCGACCCGGCCCGGCACACCCGCCCCCAGCCGGCGTACGTCATACCTGCCCCTGGCCCCCGCTACACCGGCCCGATCGCCGTGCTGACCGGCGGCTCGACCTTCAGCGCGGGAGAGACCTTCACGCAGGCCCTCATGGACCGGCCCGGCAGAACGGTCCGGATCGGGCAGCCCACCCAGGGAGTCTTCTCGGACGTCATGGTGCGCAAGCTCCCCAACGGCATGTCCGCTTTCCTGCCGAACGAGGAGTTCCTGACCAGCTCGGGACGGACCTTCGACGGCACCGGCATTCCGCCGCATCTCACCGAACCGGTCTTCACGAAGGAGGAGTTCGACCGGGGGAAGGACTCGGCCTTCGACAGGGCCGTGAACGTCCTGTGGACCCATGGTGGTGCCGGCGGCTGACGTGAACACGGGGTCCGGCGGTCGGCCGCAGGGGGAGGCCTGGGAACCATCAGGACCGGCAGTTACGCGGGATGGGAGATCCTGGCGTGCCCTTCCCGGCCGTGAGAGCAGGCGGGGGAAGAGATGGGGCTGGTGGATGGCGCAGAGGGAGCCCACAGGCGGTGTGGGCGTCTGGTCAGTCGGAGAGCAGCCATGGGCCAGGATGTGGTCGTGGCGGGCGGCGGTGTTGTCGTGGGTGCGGCCGGGCCGGCCGGCGGATATCCAGATCAGGCCAGCTGTTCTTCGATTTCGTCCAGTTCCGCACGGCGCGTGGTGATCCGTTCCAGCAGTTCGGGATCCAGTATGGGCAGAATCCTAGGAGCCATCGGGCTTCCGCGGTCAGGATCTGGAACGAGCCCGCACTCCGTGCTGGAGGAGGTTTCAAGCAGCTCGTCGTCAGTGCGCGCAAGGCAGACGAACCGCCTCGATCTCCATGTCGTTCAGCAATGCGTTGATGAGGGCTGGGGGCCCGGCGACCTTGGTGCCCCACAGGTCGTAGTCGGTGCACAGGACCCACGAGCGGTCCTCGGCCCAGAGGTTGGACGGGCTGAAGTCGGCCTCGGACCGGCCGTACAGGATCTCGGCGTCGCCGATCCGGCCCGCACGCGCGTGGCGGTTGTCGAGGTCGATGGCCCCGAGCGTCATCGGGGTGTAATAGGCCAAGCAGCGGGTGTCCGGGCCTGCGGGGCTGAACTGGGTGAGGATAGCGATCAGCCGATTCCAGGTCTCACGGTCCAGGCTCCCCTCGGTCGGCGGGACCATACCCAGCGGCCAGCTGCCCTGCTTCTTGGCCGTGGGAAAGCAGAGGTAGGAGGGCATCAGCCCGTCGGGCACGACCGGGTCGCCGGTCCGCCGGGCCAGCTCGGCCCAGCGCAGCCGCCGCCAGCCGGGGCCCGGGTGCTGGGAACGGCCCAGACCTCCCCCCGTGGCGATGCCCACGGCATCGAAGTCGATGCCTCCAACGACGTGCGGCTGGACACTCCCATCCGCCAGCCGCGCCTGGTGGTACTCGTGGTACGACACATCGGCCGGCCCCTGCTTGTGCTCGTACATGGCGTTGAGCACCCAGACGGCGTCGGGCATCGCTGGAGGCATGAACCCGGTGATGCCGTCGCCGCTCAGCTCCAGCAGCCAATCGGCGGCCTCGGAGGGCACGAGCGGCCACAGGCTTGATATCGGGTTCGACTCTTCGGACATGCGCCCATGATTCCAGGCGCGAACCACCCTCCCCAGCACGCACGAGTACCCCGAAGGCTGGCCACACCAGCCCCTTGACCTCCGATTTCAGGTCGGCGGAAGCTCAGCACGCGCCGAGGACGTAGTGCCACGGGATCCAGGTTTCACCGACCCCAGGAGATCACGTAGTACTTGACGCGTTCGTCCTCGCCGATCTGCCGCATGCCCGCCGCTGTCATCACGTGCTGGGACGCCGTGTTGTCGTGGTCGGCGTCGCCCTTCACCGAGGCGACGCCCTGGTCCCGCGCGAACGGCAGCAGGGCGCGGAGCGCTTCGGAGGCGTACCCCTTGCCCTGGGCCGACGGGACGAGTCCGTAGCCCACCGTGACGCTGCCGTGTTCGTCCGGCGGGCCGTGGAAGCCCATGCCGCCGATCGTCCGGTGGTCCGAGCGGCGGCGGACCACGTACGGGCCGAACGGCTGGGGATCGCCCGTGCTCGCGCAGCGCTCCAGGAAGCGCCGGGCCACCGCCACGTCCCCCTCGGTGGGATACCCCTGCTCCCAGCGGACGTCGGCGTCCGGCTCGCCCGTCACCGTCTGCTCGGCCTCGTCCACGGACATCGGATGCAGCACGAGCCGCTCGGTCACCAGGTTGTCCATGGCAGGGAGGTGTATCACGCGGTCCGGGTGGGGTGCGCGGGGATTTCGGGGTGCCACCCTGCGGCCCCGTGGGCGAGTGAACGCCCCGGCTACTTCAGGGACTTCTGCGTCGCGACGACCACCCCGTACAGGTCGCCGATGGTCGCCAGCGCGCCACCGTGCACCTGGGCGGCGTCGAGATCGGAACCGAGCACCGGCAGAGACCTCGTCGCGCAGGCGTCGGCGACGACCGTGGGGCGGTTGCCGCGCAGGAACGCGCCCTCGGCGGTGAACGCCACGCACATGTGCGTCATCCAGCCCGCGATGATCACGTCCTGGTCGGCGGGCACATGCTCGCCCAGGTCCGTGCCGTGGAAGGCGTTCGGGACCTGCTTGACGACGACGGGCTCTCCGGCGGCCGGGGCGAGGGCCGGGTGGATCTGTCCGATCTCGGCCCGGATGTCGTACGGGGTGCCCTCGCCGCCGTCGTTGATGACGTGCACGACCTTCGTCCCTGCCTCGCGGGCCCGGGCCAGCAGGTGTGCGGCGGCGTCCAATGAGGGCTGCCAGCCGTCGAGTTCCATGACGCCCTGGGTGTAGGTGTTCTGGTAGTCGACGAGGATCAGCGTCGATCCGGTCAGCGTGGCCGGGGTCGCGTCGAAGCCGTTGAGTTCGCGCAGGGTGGTTCGGGACATGGGTGGACCGCCTCGGGAGTCGTACGTCGGGGAAGTGCTCGCCGGTTCCGTGCGGCGAGCTGTTCTCCACGCTAGGAGCCGTCCCGCATGTCCACAATGACGTCTAGCATGCAGATACCGACATGGGGAGCGGTGTACCGGAGTCAGGAGGGCAACCCATGGATACCGTCCGACGGCTCGTCGTCATCGTGCTCTTCGGCGGCGTCGACCTGCTCGACGTCACCGGGCCTCCGGAGGTCTTCTCGCTCGCGCGACGTGAGACCGACGACGCCGCAGGGTATGAAGTCGTCCTGGCTGCCGAGACGTTGGAGCCCGTCACCACCGGGGCCGGGGTGCGCATCCTGCCGGATCTCACCTTCGAGGAGGCCGCCGGGCGGAGCATCGACACCCTCATCGTGCCCGGCTCGGTGGAGGTCGACAGCGAGCGGCGCGTGCACGCCCTCGTCGATCCCGAGCTGGTGGAACGGGTGAAGACGCTCGCCGCGCGCACGCGGCGGACCACCTCCGTCTGCGTCGGGGCCCATCTGCTGGCCGCCGCCGGGCTGCTCGACGGCAAGCGCGCCACCACGCACTGGTCGACCGCGCGGCAACTGGCCGACGAGCACCCGGAGATCGAGGTCGACGCCGACCCGATCTTCATCCGCGAGGGCGATGTGTGGACCGGCGCGGGAATCAGCGCCTGCCTCGATCTCTCGCTCGCCCTGATCGCCGACGACCTCGGCGAGGCCGTCGCGCTGCGCGTCGCCCGGCAGCTCGTGATGTACCTGAAGCGGCAGAGCGGGCAGAGCCAGTTCAGCGTTCCGCTGGAGCAGATCTCGGCGACGCGGCGCATCGAGGATCTCCGGCACCACATCCTGCGCAACATCGGGCGCCGGCTCACCGTCGTGGACCTCGCGGAGTACGCGCATGTCAGCGACCGCCACCTGACCCGGATCTTCAAGACCGAGCTCGGGACGACCCCGCACGCCTACATCGAGTCCGTCCGGGTCGAGAAGGCCCGTAACGAGCTGGAGTCCTCCGACGCCACCCTTGAACGCATCGCGTCCGTCTGCGGGTTCGGGACCGTGGACACGCTGGTACGGGCGTTCCGGCGGCGGCTGAACGCGACGCCCACGGAGTACCGGAGCCGGTTCCGGGCCTCTCGCTGACAGGGTGAGGGGGCGGGGTCCGTACAGCAGGACCCCGCCCCCTCACCGCCCTCCTAGGGCTCTCGCGATCAGGCGTCCGCGCCCGTCTTCCGGCGGCGGACGACGAACACCGCCGCCGCGCCCAGCAGCACGGCCGCACCGCCCGCGAGGGCGATCGAGGTGGTGGCGGAGGACGAACCCGTGGCGGCGAGGCTGCCGGTGCTCGCCGGGGTGCCCGACGCCGAACCCTGCGGAGTGGTGCCGGTGTTGCCGGGCCTGGTGGTCCTGGAGGGCTTGGCGTCGTCCGTCTTCCCGGGCTTGCTGCCGGCGGCCTTGACGTCGAATGCGTACATGTCCAGGTCGGGCGTGAGGACCTCGTCCATGTGCCGGTCGGAGCCGTTGGTCACCCGGATGGAGAAGTTGGTGGTCGTCCCCGCGACGAGCTTGTCCGGCAGGCCGGTCACCTCGGTGGTGAGGTCGAGCTCGGGCTCGCAGCCCCGCCCTCCTCGCCCTCCTCCGTCCGCTTCACGCTTCACGGTGGGGCCCGGTCGGCCCGGTCACTCAGGCGTCGACCGGGCCCTTTGCTGTCGCTGCTTCGCCGAAGAGGCGGCGGTACGCTCCGGGCGTCGTCCCGACCGCGGCACGGAACCGCCGCCGCAGGTTCACCGCCGACGACAGGCCCACCCGGGCCGCGATCGTCTCGACGGGCAGGTCGGTCCGCTCCAGCAGGGACCGGGCCGCGTCGATGCGCTGCTGGAGCAGCCACTGCCCTGGGCTGACGCCCACCTGGCGGGCGAAACGGCGGGCGAAGGTGCGCGGGGAGAGTCCGGCGTACGCGGCCAGCCGGCCGACGGAGAGGTCCGCCGCCAGGCGGGTCAGGGCCCACTCCAGGACGGGGGCCAGCGATGCGTCGGTGTCTGTTCCTGTGCCCGGGCCCGTGGGGGTGGGCGGGGGCGCGTACTGGAGCTGGCTCCCGTCCCGGTGCGGTGGCAGCACCATGCTCCGGGCCACCTGGGCGGCGTAGGAGGAGCCCAGGTCGGACCGTACGAGGTGGAGGCAGAGGTCGATGCCCGCGCCGCTCCCCGCGCTGGTCGCCACATCGCCGTGGTCGACGTACAGCACGTCCTCGGCGACGCTCACCTCGGGGAAGGCGTCGGCCAGTTGTCCGGTCCGCCGCCAGTGCGTGGTCGCGCGCCGCCCGTCCAGCAGCCCGGCCCGGGCGAGCACGAACGCGCCCGTGCAGATCGACACGGTACGCGCCCCGCGCCGGTGGGCCGCCCGCAGCGCGTCGAGGACGTCGTCCGGCACCGGTCCGCCGGGCGGCTGCCAGCCCGGTACGACGACGGTGTCCGCCCTCCGCAGGGCGTCGAGGCCGCTCTCGACGAGCAGCGGGTACCCGGCGGTGGTCGGCAGGGGGCCGGGTCGCCGCGCGCAGATCTCGAAGGTGTAGCGCGCGGGCAGTTCCGCGTGGATGCCGAACACCTCAGCCGCACAGGCGAGTTCGAAGGGCGACTGCGGATCGTTGAGCAGCGCCACCACGTGATGGGGCCGGGATGCGGGCAGAGGCGTGGCCATGGCAGGAAAGTACCCGAGGATGTCAGGACGGACACTCGCGGCGGATGATCGCCCCGGGCGACGGTGGAGTCATGAGCGAGGACACGCGAATGAACGAGGCGGGCCGGACGGGCCACCTGAAGACCGTCGTTCAGGTCGACGACGTCGAGGCGCACGAGGTGGCTCCGGGCATCGTGCGCCGGAGGCTGCCGGCCACCGCGTACGCCCGGGGCTGGCTGATCGACTTCGCCGCGGGCACGGAGTGGCCCGAGGTCGACGAACACGCCACGGAGGAGCGGTACTTCGTCCTGAGCGGCGAGGTCATCGATGGCGGCGAGCGCCATGGGCCGGGGGCGTACGTCGTGTTCGCGCCGGGCAGTGAACATCGCCCGCGTACGGAGAAGGGGGCGCGGATGCTGGGGATCTCGCTGAGAGTGCGTGAGTGCGTGAGGGCCTGAGTGCGTGAGGGCGTTGGCGTCTGAGCCGGGAGCCTGAGCGCCAGGGGTGCCTGTGCGTCTCAGCCCGGCGCCCCAGCACCTGGCTGCCCGAGCCCGGGGCCCGCCCCGCCCGCCCGGAACAGGGGACCGGACGGCCGCGGCGGGCCCAATCCTCCGGGCGTGCGGCTACGAATCACTCATGAGAGACCGACCGGCTCCCCTCGGACGGCAGGTGGGACCCATGACCGCACGCTCCCTGGTCACCCCCGATCTTCCGCCCCGTTACGTCACGCCGGACCTTCCCGGAGCCCGTGTCCCGGCGGCGGTGCCCACGAGGCCCGGTGACGCGCCGCAGCCCCGGGGGCGCCTTCATCCACCGGGACCCGGCCCCGACCCGGGTCCCGGCCCCGGGAGTGACGCACGATGTGGCCGCCCATCTCGTGGACACCGCGCTCACGACCCGTACGGGCTTCGTCGCCGGACTCGTACGGGCGCGGTTCGACTTCGATCTGCAGAACGCGCGCGGCGTGGAGCTCCGGCGCGGGGCGTCGCCCGCGGAGACGCTGGAGCGGCTGCGACGGGTGGTGTCGCGGACGACCACGCCTCCGGCCTCCCTCGACACCCGGCTGGTCGAGGAGGTCGTGCACGGTGAGGACATCCGGCGGGCGGTGGGCCTGGTCCGCTCCTGTCCGCAGGAGGCGGTGGTCCGGGCGCTGCGCCTCCAGGTGCGGACTCCGGCGTCGTTCGGCGGGGCGAAGGAGGCGGTGGCGTCCGTCCGGCTGACGGCGACGGACGCCGACCTGTCGATCGGGGAGGGGGCGGAAGTGGCCGGTCCCGCCCTTTCCCTGCTGCTGGCCGTGTCCGGCCGCCGGGTGGCGCTCGACGACCTGGACGGGCCGGGGTCGGGCCGCTCGCGGGGACCGCTGCCTGAGGGGCCCCGTGGTGTCAGCCGGTGATCTCGAAGAGCTCGAACTGCTCCCAGGAGCCGGTGACTTCGAGGGACCGGGCGCGCAGCGCGTACTGGAGCGAACCCGTGTAGCTGTTCTCCATGGCGACGAAGCGGCCGTTCAGTGCGGACTGGAGCGCCCAGCGGTCCACGTCCTCGTTGTAGTAGAGCGTGAACCGCTCCCAGGTGCCCGCGCCGGTCGAACGGGCGCGCAGGACGTTCTGCGCGTTGCCGGTGTAGTTCCCCTCGACCGCGACATAGCGGTTGTTCGCCAGGGACTTCAGCGCGTACGTCTGGGTGGCCTCGTGCCATTCGAAGGCGAAGCCCTCCCAGGCGCCGGTCACCGCGGCGGAACGCGCCCGCAGGACACCGGTGTTGGGGGCGGCGTAGTTCTTCTCGGTGGCCGTGAACTTTCCGTTGCGGACCGACTTGAGGGCGAACGTTCCGGAGTCGTCCGCCCGCGCGGAGGCGCTGCGGCCCGTGGCGGCCGGGGCTTGGGCTCTTCCGTCGGCCCCGGCGAATCTCGCCAGTTCGGGCCCGTCCACCGTCTCCCACCCCGCGGGCGCGGCGGCCGGCTTGTCGTTCCTCGGTGCGGCGCCCGCCGCGGGGACGGCAAGGGCGGAGGCGGCCAGCAGGGCGCTCAGGGAAAGCAGCGCGGAGGTCATACGTCGCACAGGTCTTCCTCGCAAGGTGTCGATGGATTCCGCGACGGAGAGAAATGAAGGCGTCGGGCGCTGCTCGGGGGCTTGCCGGAAAACGCCTTTTCTCCGCGGCGGTGCCGGTCGAATGGACCGGTCAAGTGGGCCCAGAATAAGGGTTTTTCGTTATTTCCGGCAATCTTTTTATGGGGCTTCGGTAATTCCGTTCGGCGACATGGTGAATATTCCGTTCCGAGGTATTCCGTTCACCTGGACGCGGCTCTCTGCCGCCGGACAGCGGCGTACGTCCTCTTTCCTGCGTGACGTGCACCCGACAGAATCCAAGGGTTACCGCCCGGTCCGACCCCCCACGGCCCTTGGAGGCACCCGCATGTCCACCCCCGCGCGCACGCCCGAGTCCGCGTCCCCGTCCCGGCCCTCCCGCAGAGGCTTTCTGGCCGGTGCCCTCGCCGTATCCGCCACCGCGATCGTGGGCACGGCACCCGCCGTCGCCGCCACCCGGGAGAAGGCCCGGGCGGTCCGGGGGACGCAGGACTGGATGGCCGCCCTGCCCGACGGCACCGCGCTCCAGCGGCTGACCATCCCGGGGACGCACGACTCGGGCGCCCGGTTCGGCGGGCCCTGGTCGGAGTGCCAGAACACCACGACCGCCCACCAGTTGACCAGCGGCATCCGCTTCCTCGACGTACGGTGCCGGCTCATCGACGGCTCGTTCGCGATCCACCACGGGGCGTCGTTCCAGAACATGATGTTCGGCGATGTCCTCATCGCCTGCCGGGACTTCCTCGCCACCCGCCCGACCGAGACCGTGCTGATGCGGGTCAAGCAGGAGTACTCCTCCGAGAGCGACACCGCGTTCCGGGCGGTCTTCGACGACTACCTGGACCGGCGGGGCTGGCGGTCCCTGTTCCGCCTCGACTCCACCCTCCCCGACCTCGGCGGGGCCCGCGGCAAGGTGGTGCTGCTCGCGGACAACGGCGGGCTGCCCGGGGTGCGGTACGCGGACCCGGCGCTCTTCGACATCCAGGACGACTACATGGCGGAGCCGTTCGCCAAGTACCTCAAGATCGAGGCTCAGTTCCGCAAGGCGGCGGCGCAGCCCGGCAAGTTCTACATGAACTACGTCTCCACGGCCGCCCTGATGCCGCCCCGCTGGAACGCCGACCGGCTCAACCCGCAGGTGCACTCCTTCCTGGAGCGCGCGGAGACCGCCGGGTGGACCGGGCTCGGCATCGTCCCGCTGGACTACCCGAACCAGCGGTCCGGGCTCGTCGAGTCACTGATCCGGCACAACCCGGTGGGGTGAGCCCCGCCCCTCACATCTCCGGCGGCGGCGTCGGCGCTCCCGGCAGCGTCAGCGCCGCCACCGTGCCGGGGCCGTCGTCCGGGGCCGGGCGCAGGGTGATCGTGCCGCCCGCCTGGTGCACCGTACGGGCCACGATGGAGAGGCCCAGGCCCGAGCCGGGGAGCTGGCGGGCGGTCGGGGAGCGCCAGAAGCGTTCGAAGACGTGGGGGAGTTCCTCGGCGGGGATGCCGGGGCCCCGGTCCCGTACCGCCAGCTCGCCCCGGTGCAGCCGCACGTCGACCGTGGCGCGCGGCGGGCTGAACTTCACCGCGTTGTCCAGGACGTTGACGATCGCCCGCTCCAGTGCGGCCGGCTCCGCACGTACGTACCAGGGGGCCAGGTCCTCCGTGATCGTCAGCTCCGGGCCGCGCAGGCGGGCGCGGCGCAGGGCGGTGCGGGTGATCTCGTGCAGGGCCACCACCTGGAGCGGGCCCGGCTCGGCCGCGTCGGGGCGGGCCAGCTCCTGGAGGTCGCCGATCAGCGCGGCCAGCTCCGTCATCTGGGCCTTCACCGAGGCCATCAGCGCCTTGCGGTCCTCCGGCGGGATCACCCGGCCCGTCTCGTCGCTCCGCGCCAGCAGCTCCACGTTCGTCCGCAGCGAGGTCAGCGGGGTGCGCAGCTCGTGGCCCGCGTCCGCGATCAACTGGGACTGGCGGTCGCGGGAAGAGGCGAGCTGGGCGGCCATCGAGTTGAAGGAGTTCGACAGCCGGGCGATCTCGTCCTCGCCGTCGACGGGGATGCGGACGGTCAAGTCCTCCGTGCGCGCGACGTGTTCGACCGCCTCCGTCAGCTCGTCCACCGGGCGCAGCCCCGCCCGCGCCACCCACAGCCCGGCCGCGCCCGCGCCGACGACGCCGATGCCGCCGACCAGGGCCAGCACCCACGCGAGCGTGGACAGCGGCGCGTCGATCTCGCTGAGCGGGCGGGCCACCGAGACGGCGAGCTCGTTGTTGGCCTGGCCGGAGCTGACCACCGGCGGCAGTTTGCGGGTGTAGACCCGCATGTCCTCCCCGCGCTCGTTCTCGGTCGTGTGCAGGGCGTCGGTCTCCCGCCCCGCCGCCACCGCGATGTCGCTGGGCTGCGCGGGGACGGGCGTCGTGTTGGGGGCCGTGCAGTAGTCGCCGTTCGCCGCGACGATCTGCACGGTGTACTGGCCGGGGAATTCCTGGGCGGGCAGCTGCCCGCCGCTCAGGCACGACGGCAG
>NZ_QWFA01000185.1 GCF_003501885.1 Streptomyces globisporus | reverse complement strand
CGTCTGCCGTGGGGCCGTCGTCGGCGGCGTCTGGAGGGGTGTCGTCGGCCGTGTCCGGCTCGGGTTCGGGGGCGGTTGCGGTTTCCGGGGCGGCGCTTGCCTCCGGTTCCCGGTCGGCTTCGGGCTGCCCGTAGGCCGGTTCCGTCTCGGCTCCCGCCGCGCGCGAGGGTGTCGTGGCCAGCCGGCGGCGGCGGTTGACGAGGTGACGGGTCGTCGACATGGGTAGGTCCTCTCCGGGGCGTGCGGGATGGGCGGGGTGCGGCGGCGGAGGTCAGCCGGCCGTGGAGCCGACGGGCGCCTGGCCCAGCGCGCTGAGCTTCCACCCCCCGGACGTCCGGGTGAGGGTGCCGAGCAACCGGCTTTCCTTCACCGCCGGTTCGCCCCTGGGCGCGGTGACCGTCACCCGTAGCGCGACCATCACCCCTGCCCGGCCCGCCCGTTGGTCCAGTTCGGTCACCGCGCCGGAGAGGACCTTCGCCGTGCTCACCGTCTTCGCCTCGGCGATCTGCCTGGCGAAATCGTCGCGACCGTCGACGAGTTGGCGGTGGAGGTCGCCGGTGGTGGACTGCTCCCAGCTGTCGAGCCCCTGCTCCAGCGCCTTGTGGTCCAGGGTGTTCATGTTCTGCACCGCCTGCTCCCCCGCCGCGAGCGCGTCGTCCCGCGCCCGCGCGAAGGACGCCGCGTCGTCGTGCGAGGCCTCGTACCGCTGCCAGCCGCCCCAGCCCGCCGCTCCGGCCGCGCAGACCACCAGGGCCAGGGCGGCGAGCAGCAGCGGGTTCCTCCTCCCGGTGGTCCCACTCGTCTCGGTGTTCGCTGTCGTCGTCCGCCGCCGTGCCATGTGCTGCCTCTCCCCTGCCTGCCGAACCGGACCCGTGCGCCATCGCCTTCGGGCCGCCGTCACGTGGATCCGATCTCGACGATCCACCAGCGTCCTTCGCGCAGTTCGGCGACCACCGTGAGTTGCGCGGAGGCGGTGGTGGGTGCACGGCCCCGGCGTTCGTAGACCTGGTCGAGGAAGACCAGGAGGTGTGCGCTGTCGTCGGTCAGCCGGGTCACACCGGCCCGGACGACCTCGGTGGTGAGCGTCAGCTTCTGGTCGGCGGACTGCCGCTCGACCTGGCCGAACAGCGTCGCGTACTGCTGGAGCGCCTTGCCCGCCAGGACCTCTGTTGCCGCCGCCCTCGTGGTCGCGGTGGCCCCGGGACCGTACGAGAAGACCTTGCTGAGCGCGCTGCTGACATCGCCGGTGACGCGGGTCGTCGCCTCCGCGTCGGTGAGCGCCAGGTTCGCCGTGGCCGGGGTGTCGCGCAGCTGGCGTCCCTCGGCGTACAGGGCGCCGCCCGTGGCGATCAGGGCGACCGTCAGCAGGGCGCCGAGGACGCGCGGCCAACGGCGGCGGGACACGTCCGCGCCGTCTTCCGGGTCCGGCGCCCTCGTTTCGGCCTCCTCGGATCCGTGGCCGGGGTCCAGGGCGACATCGGCCTCGGTCCCGGGGCCGATGTCCGTGGCACCTTCGCTGCTCACCGTCGCCGTTCCTCCGCTCGTTCTCACGCTCGCACTCATCGGCCGCCGCCCGTCCCGATCGCCGTGAGCGCCTTGACCTTCCAGCCGTCGGCCGTACGGGCGAGGGTCGCCCCGAACCGCTTGCGCTGGGTGCCGGGCGCGCCGGTACGCGGGGTGACCTCGACGTCCACGGTGGCGATCAGCTCCGCCGTACCGGTGCGCTCGTCCAGGGCGGTGAGCGCCGCCGACGTGACCTTGCCCCGGGCCGTGTCGCCCGCCGCCGTGAGGGACTTCGCCTCCTCCTTCCGGGTCCGCTCCAGCTCGTCGTGGAGCGGACCGGTGGAGGAGTCCAGCCAGGCCCGTAACCCGTCGTCGACCCGCTGCGCGCTCTCGCCGTCCAGGCTGTTCAGTGTCGCGAGGTGCCGTTCGCCCTCGGCCAGGGCCGTGTCGCGGGCCTTGGCGTAGGAGAGGGAGCGGTCGCCGCGCGCCTGCCCGTACGACCAGGCCCCCAGGTTACAGACCAGGGCGGCGACGAGCAGCACGGCCCAGCCGCCCAGGTGCCGGGTGCGGGGGGTCATGAGCCGCCTCCCAGGCCCAGCAGCCCGGCCACGCCCTCGGTCGGCGGCTGCGCGGTCGCGGCTGCGCCGTCCACGGCTCCGGGGAGCTTCATCGAGCCCGGGACGGCCGGTTTCGGCAGCGGGCCGCCCTTGGGGGCGTTGCCGCTGCCCCGGACGTTGATGCCGGTGCCGGGCGAGGACGTGCAGCGGGCGGCGGTGTTCACGGCGGGCCCGGCCGAGGTGTCGAGCCCGTTGCGGTAGAGCGTGCCGCCGTAGCCGGCGGTGCAGGGCAGCGGTTCGAAGAAGGTGACGGACATCCCGAACCGGGCGCCGTCCTCGTCGACCGCGCTCGCCCCGGCGGCGGCGACGGCGGGGAGTTTCACGAGGAGTTCCTCCAGGCCTCGTTGGCGGGTGACGGCCACGTCGGATGTGGTGAGGAGGTTGGCGACGACGACGCCGAAGGCCGGGTCGACGTCGCGCAGCAGTCCGCTGATCTGGACGGCGGCGTCCGGGGTGGTCGCGATGAGGCGGCGCAGGTCGCCGTCGGATCCCTTGAGTTCGGCGGCCAGTTCCTTGGCCCCCTTGGCAAAGCCCTTGAGGGCCTTGCCCTGTTCGGCCTGGGTGCGCAGGACCTGCTCGCCGTCGGCCATCAGCCGGGTGGTGACCGGCAGGGCCTTGTCCGCGGTCTCGATGAAGTCGCCGCTGGTGTCCAGCAGGACCTGGAGGTCGTCGCCGCGCCCTTCGAAGGCGGCCCCGAACTCCTCGACGACGGTCCGCAGGCTCTCCAGGTTCACCGAGCTCGCCAGGTCGTCGACGCTGGTGAGGACGTCTGTGGGGGGCGCGGGAATGGTGGTGTCGGCTTCGTCGATGACCGAGCCGTTGCCCAGGAAGGGGCCTTCCGTGCGGGTGGGCCGCAGGTCGACGTACTGCTCGCCGACCGCCGAGAGGTTCGCGACGACGGCCGTGAGGCTGTCCGGGATGCGCGGGGCGTCCTTCTCGATCCGCAGCTCGGCCTCGACGCCGTCCTCGGTCAGCTCGATGGGGCCGACGCGGCCCACGGAGACGCCACGGTAGGTGACGTTGGAGTGGGTGTACAGGCCGCCCGTCTGCGGGAGTTGGACCGTGACGGTGTAGTAGCTGCGCAGTCCGACGTAATGGCCGAGATCGGCGTAGCGGACGCCCAGGTAGCCGAGGACGAGGACGGCGATGACGAGGAAGGCGAGGTTCTTCAGCCGGACGGCGAGGGTGATCACGGTGTCGCCTCCTTCGTGGTCTTCGGCGTGCCCGACACGGCGGGCAGCGGGAGCGGGAGCGGCAGCGCGCCCTTGGTCGACGCGGCCGGTTCCTCGCCCTCGGCCGGGGGCTGGGGAATACCCGGCGGGTCCGGGGTGAGGGCCGGGATGATCTGCGTGCCGGGCATGGCCGTCACGTCCAGGTAGACGTTGAGGTAGTCGCCCTTGACGCCGCGCAGCACCTCGTCCGTGAAGGGGTAGGTCAGCAGCACCTGGAGCGAGTTCGGGAGGTCCTGGCCGGAGTCGGCGAGCGCCTTGAGGGTCGGGGCGAGCGCCTTGAGGTCGGCGATCATGTCGGCCTTGCTCCGGTTGATGGTGTCGACGGCGACCGTGGACAGGGTGTCGAGGGAGCGCAGCATGGTCAGCAGGGAGCCGCGCTGCTTCTCCAGGACCTTGAGCCCGGGACTGAGCCCGGTGAGGACCGTGCCGACGTCCTGTTTACGGGTGGCGAGGGTGGTGGCGAGCCGGTTGACGCCGTCGAGGGCCTGGGTGATGTCGCCCTTGTTCTCGTCCAGGTCGGTCACGAGGGTGTCGACCCGGTTGAGCACGGAGCGGATCTGCGGTTCCTGTCCGGCGAGCGCCTTGTT
This sequence comes from Streptomyces globisporus, assembly GCF_003501885.1. Lineage (GTDB taxonomy): Bacteria > Actinomycetota > Actinomycetes > Streptomycetales > Streptomycetaceae > Streptomyces > Streptomyces globisporus_D. The sequence continues at coordinate 9,040 of NZ_QWFA01000185.1, read as the reverse complement.
CAGCTCGGTGGTGATGGTCTTGAGCTGGTTGACGCCGCCCCCGTTGAGGAGCATGGACAGGGCGCCGAAGACCTCTTCGACCTCGGGGTTCCTGTTGGTGCGGGAGACGGGGATGCGGCCGCCGCTCGCGAGCGATCCGTGGGCGGTGCCCTCGGGGGGCGGGGCGAGCTGGATGAACTTCTCGCCGAGCAGGCTGGACTGTTCGAGCCGGGCGTAGGCGTTGGCGGGAAGCTCGACCTTGCCGTTGACCTGCATGGTGACCCGGGCCCGCCAGCCGTCCGGGGCGAGCGCGATCTTCGTGACCCGCCCCACGGAGACGTCGTTGACCTTGACCGAGGACTGCGGGGCGAGGCTGAGGACGTCGCCGAACTCGGCGGTGACCTCGTACGGCCGGTCGCCGAGGTCCGCGCCGCCGGGCAGCGGGAACTGGCCGATGCCGGTGAAGGAGGGGGCGTCGGGGCGGACCACGACCAGGGCGATCAGCGCTCCGGTGGCGAGCAGGGCGACCGCGCCGACGGCCGCCCGTGCGGCGGGTCTGCGCCGGATCTCGTCGTTCATCGCTCGGCCCCCTTCTCCTGGTCGGTCCCGCCGGACGTGCCCGCCTTTCCGGCCCCGCCCGGCTTGCCGGGTTGCTTCTCGGGGGTGCCGTAGACCGTGCCGACCTCGGGCAGCGGCAGGACGGGCAGCGCCTTGCGGCGGGTCGCGTCGACGGGGGCGAGGCCGGTGAGCCGGCTCACCGCGGCCGCGGCCCCGGGCTCCACGAGCGGTCCGCCCATGGACAGTTCGTTGAGGTTGGTCCGCCCGTTGAGGGTGCGGTTTGCCGGGTCGTAGGCGTTGAGGACATTGCCGGCGGCGAGCGGCAGGGTGTCCATCGCCTCGGCGAGCGAGGCGCGCTGGTCGACGAGCGTCTGGGTGATCGGCACGAGGGCCTCGACGTTCTTCTTGAGCGAGCCGCGGTTCTTGGCGATGAAGGTCTTGACCTGGCCGAGGGCGGTGCCGAGTTCCTTGAGGGCGGCGCTGAGGTTCTTCTTGTCGTCGGCGAGGAAGGTGGTGACCGTGTTCAGCTGCTGCTCGGCGCTGCGGACGTTGCCGTCGTTCTTCTTGAGCATCGTGGTGAAGCCCTGGAGGTACTTCAGGGTGTCGAACAGGTCTCCGCTGCTCTTGTCGAGCGTCTTGGTGGCCTTGCCGAACTGTTCGATGGAGTCCCCGATGGCCTTGCCGTTGCCGTCGAGGTTCTTCGCCCCGGTGTCCAGAAGCCGGGCCAACGCCCCATTGGCGTTGGCCCCGTTGGGGCCGAGCGCGGTGGAGAGTTCGGTGATGGAGGCGTACAGCTCGTCGACCTCGACGGGGGTGGCGTTGCGGGCGGCGGGCAGCACCGCGCCGGCGGCGAGCCGGGGCCCGCCGTCGTAGGCCGGGGCGAGCTGGATGTAGCGGTCGGCGACGAGGCTGGGGGCGACGACGACGGCGTGGGCGTCCCGGGGGACGTCGATGCCCTGGTCCAGGCGGAGCACGACCTTCACCTCCTTGCCGCGCGGCTCGACGGAGTCGACGGTGCCGACCTTCACGCCGAGGATCCGCAGGTCGGATCCGGCGTACACGCCGGTGGCCCGGTCGAAGTAGGCGATGACGGTGGTCTTGCCGTCCTCCTCCAGGGCGCTCACGCCGGTGGCGGCCACGACGGCGACGAGGGCGAGTCCGGCGCCGATGCCGGTGATGCGGGTGCGTCTCATGTCAGCGGCCCCCTTGCTGCCGGGGTGGCATGCATCCGGTCGCCGGGGGTGTGCCGGCGGGGAGGTAGTTCTTCGGCACGACACCGCAGACGTAGTTGTCGAACCAGCGCCCGCTGCCGAGGGTGTTGCCGACGAGCCGGCTGTAGGAGCCGGTCGTGGCGAGGACCTTGTCCAGGCTCTTGCGGTTCTTCACCAGGACGGCGGTGACCCGGCCGAGGGAGGCCAGGGTCGGCCCGAGCTGCTTGTCGTTGTCCTTGACGAGTCCGGTGAGCTGGGTGCCGAGGTCGCGGGTGCCGGTGAGCAGCAGATGGATGGAGTCGCGGCGGGCCCGGATCTCGCCGAGCAGGAGGTTTCCGTCCTCCAGGAGCGTTTCGAAGCTGCTCTTCTTCCCGTCGAGGGTCCGGGTCAGCTTCTTGCTGCTGCTGAGCAGGGTGGCGAGCTGGGCGTCGCGTTCGGAGACCGTACGGGAGAGGGCGGAGAGCCCCTCGGCGGCGCTGCGGACGTGGGGCGGGGAGTCCTTGAAGGTGGCGGAGATCGTCTCGAAGCTCTTGGCGAGCTGGTCGGTGTCGATCTCGCCGATGGTCTCGCCGAGCCCGTTGAACGCCTGGGTGACGTCGTACGGGGAGGTGGTGCGGCTCGCGGTGATACGGGAGCCGGGGTCCTGCGGGGCGTCGCCGAGGGGGTCGACGGCGAGGTACTTCTCGCCGAGCAGGGTCTTGATGGCGATGCCGACGGTGGAGGAGTCGCCGATCCAGGCGTCCTTCACCCGGAAGTCGACCCGGACCTTCGCGCCGTCGAGGGAGACGCCGGTGACCTCGCCGACCTTCACTCCGGCGATGCGCACCTCGTCACCGTCGTCGAGTCCGGCGGATTCGGTGAAGTCGGCGCTGTAGGACGTCCCGTTGTCGACGAAGGGCAGCGAGTCGGCGCGCCAGGCGGTGAGACCGACGAGGGCCAGGACGAGGAGCCCGACGACGGCGACGGCGACCGGGTTGCGTTCCCGGATGGGGGTGATTCTCATGCCAGGCACCTCGGTTGGGTGATCGCGATGCCGGTGGGCGGCTTGCTGCCGTCGTCGTGGGTGACGCCGCTGACCTTCGCTTCGCAGAGGTAGAGGTTGAGCCACGATCCGTAGGACGTCAGCCGGCTGATGGCCGCCATCTTGGCCGGGGTCTTCTGGAGGAAGTTCTCGATCTGCGGGGTGCCCTTCTCCAACTGGCCGCTGAGGCGCCCGAGTTGGCGAATGTCGTCCTTGAGGGGCTTCCTGCCGTCCTGGAAGAGGTCGGCGGTGACGGTGGTGAGCGCTCCCATCGCGGTGATGGCCTCGCCGAGCGGTTTCCGGTCGCCGGAGAATCCGGTGACGAGCTTCTGGAGGGTGACGACGAGGTCGTCGAAGCCCTCCTCGCGGTCGTTGACCGTCTTGAGGACCGTGTTGAGGTTCGTGATCACCTCGCCGATCACCTTGTCTTTCGCCGCGACGGTCGTGGTGAGCGAGCCGACGTGCCGCAGGATGCTGTCGACGGTGCCGCCCTCGCCCTGGAGGACCTGGACGATGGAGCCGGCGAGCTGGTTGACGTCGGGCGGCGACAGCCCTTCGAAGAGGGGCTGGAAGCCGTTGAAGAGCTGGGTGAGGTCGAGGGCCGGGGTGGTGCGGGAGAGCGGGATGGTGCCCCCGGGCGCGAAGGTCCGGCCGACGGGTCCGGCGCCCCGGTCGAGGTCGACGTACCGCTGGCCGACCATGTTGAGGTATTTGATGGACGCCGTCACCGAGGCGGGGAGGTCCCGGCCCTTGCGTACGGCGAAGGAGACCTCGGCGACGCGCCGGTCGGCGACCCGCACGGATTCGACCTGGCCGACCTTCACCCCGGCGATCCGGACGCTGTCGCCGGGGATGAGGCCGGTGGCGTCGGTGAACCGCGCCTTGTACGTGGTGGTGTCGCCGACGCCCGTGTTGGCGATGGAGAGCCCGAGGACGGTGGTGGCCAGGACGGTGACGACGATGAAGACGAGGGACTTGGCGATCGGTCCCGCGAGCGAGCGGCGTTTCACTTGAGCTTCACCTCCGCACCTCGGAAGGCCGGGCCGATGAGCACGCTGCTCCAGTCGGGCAGGTCCGCCGGCCGGACCTTCAGCGAGGGGGCGACCAGTTCGTTCACGAGCTGGGACTCCTGGGGCGAGTTGGGCAGTCCGAGCCCGGTGTCGGTGCCGTCGTCGGCGCCGCCCCGAGTGGCCGGGGGTCCGGTGCGGTCGGTGGATCGGCGGGTGTCGGCGGTCGGGGCGTGCTTGCCGACGTACGGCACCGAGTAGCACTTCGGGCCGCCCGTGGCGTTGTAGACCGGGGCGTCCCTGCCGGGGACGTATTTGCCCTTCGAGGGAACGGACTTGACCGACACGTGCAGCCCCGGCTCGTCGGTTCCCTTGCCGAGGGCCTTGTCCATGGCGGGCACGAAGCCGGCCATGGTGCGCAGGGTGCAGGGGAACGACTCGGCGTATTCCGCGAGGAGTTCGAGGGACGGCCTGCTCGCGGCGGAGAGTCGGATGAGGTTGTCCTTGTTCTCCCGCAGGAAGGAGGTGACGTCCTGCGCGGCAGCCGTGGTGGTGCCGTGGAGAGCGGCGAGCCGCGCCTCCTCGTCGGCGAGGGTGGAGCTGGTGACCGTGGCGTCCCGCAGCGCGTCGAGGACGTCCGGCGCGGCGTCCGCGTACAGCGTGCTCACCTTGACGAGTTCCTTGATGTCGGCGTTGAGGGTGGGGAGTTGGGGGTTGAACTTCTTCAGGTGGTGATCCAGCGTGGTCAGCGTCTCGCCCAGGCGTTCACCGCGTCCCTCCAGCGCCTGGGAGACGGCGTTGAGGGTGGCGGAGAGCTTCTCGGGCTTCACAGCGGTCAGCAGCGGCAGGACGTTGCCGAGGACCTGTTCCAGCTCGATGGCGTTGCTGGAGCGGTCCTGCGGGATGACGGCCCCGGCCCGCAGGGTGGTGGCCGTGGGGATGCGGGGCGGGACGAGCGCGACGAACCGTGCGCCGAAGAGGGTGGTCGGCAGCATCTGGGCGGTGACGTCGGCCGGGACCCGGCCGAGCTCGTCGCGGTCGATGGCCAGGGTGAGGCGGGCCCCGTCGCCGTCGGTGGCGATGGAGCGGACCTGCCCGATGACGACGCCGCGGAGCTTCACATCGGCGTTGGTGTGCATCTCGTTGCCGACCGATCCGGTGCGGACGGTGACCGTGGCGTCGTCGGAGAAGTCCTTCTCGTACACGGAGACCGAGACCCACACGAGGACGGCGGGGACCAGCAGGAAGGCGACTCCGGCCAGGCGTCGGCGGACCGTGCGTGTGCTGGATGTGCGCATCAGCCGGCCACCTTCACCGTCGTCGTGGCGCCCCAGATGGCGAGCGAGAGGAAGAAGTCGGTGACGCTGATGAGCACGATGGCGTTGCGCACCGAGCGGCCGACCGCCACGCCCACACCGGCCGGGCCGCCGCCGGCGTGGAAGCCGTAGTAGCAGTGGGCGAGGATCACCAGCACGCTGAAGATCAGCACCTTGAGCACCGACAGCAGGACGTCCTGCGGGGAGAGGAAGAGATTGAAGTAGTGGTCGTAGGTACCCGCCGACTGGCCGTTGAAGAAGATGGTGATCCAGCGGGAGGCGACGTACGAGGAGAGCAGCCCGATCGCGTACAGCGGGATGATCGCGACGACTCCGGCGATGATCCGGGTGGTGACGAGGTAGGGCATGGAGCGGACGCCCATCGCCTCCAGGGCGTCGACCTCCTCGTTGATCCGCATCGCGCCGAGCTGGGCGGTGAAGCCCGCTCCGACGGTGGCGGAGAGGGCGAGCCCGGCGACCAGGGGGGCGATCTCCCGGGTGTTGAAGTAGGCGGAGACGAACCCGGTGAAGGCCGAGGTGCCGATCTGGTTGAGGGCGGCGTAGCCCTGGAGTCCGACGACGGTGCCGGTGAACAGGGTCATGGCGACCATCACACCGATGGTGCCGCCGATGACACCGAGTCCGCCGCTGCCGAAGGAGACCTCCGCCAGGAGTCGCTGGACCTCGCGCAGATAGCGGCGCAGGGTGCGCGGGATCCAGAGGAGTGCCCGTACGTAGAAGGTGAGTTGGTCGCCCGCCCGGTCGAGCCGGTTCAGCATGGCCATCGGTCAGCTCCCCTTCGCGGGGACGATCTGGAGGTAGATCGCCGTGAGGACCATGTTCACGAAGAACAGCAGCATGAAGGTGATGACGACGGACTGGTTGACCGCGTCGCCGACGCCCTTGGGGCCGCCGCGGGGGTTGAGGCCGCGGTAGGCGGCGACGATGCCGGCGATGAAGCCGAAGATCAGGGCCTTGAACTCGCTGATGTAGAGGTCGGGCAGCTGGGCGAGGGCGGAGAAGCTCGCGAGGTAGGCGCCCGGAGTGCCGTCCTGCATGATCACGTTGAAGAAGTAGCCGCCGAGCGTGCCGACCACCGAGATCAGGCCGTTGAGCAGGACGGCGACCAGCATGGTGGCGAGCACCCGGGGGACGACGAGGCGCTGGATGGGCGAGACGCCCATGACCTCCATCGCGTCGAGTTCCTCGCGGATCTTGCGGGAGCCGAGGTCGGCGCAGATCGCGGAGCCGGCGGCGCCGGAGATCAGCAGCGCCACGATGAGCGGGCTGGCCTGCTGGATCACCGCGAGGACGCTGGCGCCGCCGGTGAAGGACTGGGCGCCGAGCTGCTGGGTGAGGGAGCCGACCTGGAGGGCGATGACCGCGCCGAACGGGATGGAGACGAGGGCGGCGGGCAGGATGGTGACGCTCGCGACGAACCAGAACTGCTCGATGAACTCCCTTACCTGGAACGGTCTGCGGAAGATGGCGCGGGCCACGGCGACGGCGAGCGCGAACAGCTTCCCGGTCTCGCGGAGCGGCGCGAGCAGCCGGGACGGGCGGACCTGGCCGGGGGCCTTCTCGGAGGTGGCCGGCGGGGGCTTCTCGGGCGGCTCGGGCTGCCGCACCGGCATCGGGGCGGTCACGCGCGCGCACCTCCCGCCGCCGGGGCGTAGCTGTCGAGGATCGCCGTACGGGCGGCCTCCGGCAGCTGGCCCATCATCGACATGACCCGCTCCCGGCGGCGCAGCGCTCCCTGGCGTACGGGCATCCCCGGCGAGGGCTCCAGCTGGGGGACGACGGTGCGGGGGCCGGTGGGCAGCGGGACGGTGTCGGCCAGCTGCTCGGCGGCGAGGGTGGCGGCGTCCTTCTCCTCGGACATACCGATGGGTCCTTCGCGGCGTCCGGCGAGGAACTGGGAGACGACCGGGGTGTCGCTGGTGAGCAGCACCTCGCGCGGGCCGAAGGTGACGAGGTTGCGGCAGAACAGCATGCCCATGTTGTCGGGGACGGTCGCCGCGATGTCGAGGTTGTGGGTGACGATGAGCATCGTCGCGTCGATCTGCGCGTTGAGGTCGATGAGGAGCTGCGAGAGGTAGGCGGTGCGGACCGGGTCGAGGCCGGAGTCCGGTTCGTCGCAGAGGATGATCTGGGGGTCCAGGACGAGGGCGCGGGCGAGGCCGGCCCGCTTGCGCATACCGCCGGATATCTCGCCCGGCAGCTTTCCCTCGGCGCCGAGGAGACCGACGATGTCGATGCGTTCCATCACGATGCGACGGATCTCGGATTCCTTCTTGCGGGTGTGCTCGCGCAGCGGGAAGGCGATGTTGTCGAAGAGCGACATCGAGCCGAAAAGGGCCCCGTCCTGGAACATGAGGCCGAAGAGTTTCCGGGTCTCCATGATGTCGCGTTCCGGGCTGTTCACCATGTCGACGCCGTTGATGAGGACGCGTCCCTGTTCGGGCTTGAGAAGCCCGATGATGGATTTCAGGAAAACGGTCTTCCCGGTTCCGGAAGGACCGAGCATGACGCTCACTTCACCGGCGGGCAGGGTGAGGCTGACGTCCTGCCAGATGTTCTGCTTGCCGAAGGATTTCGTCAGGCCCTCGACGACTACTTCGATTCCCATCGACCCTCCCTCGAAGTGGCGGTGAACGTTTTCATCGGTTGACGCTCCGGCTCTGAGAAAGGCGATGGCGGCTCGTCACGCATGCACCAGGGGGCGCACGTTATGTCCGCCGAAACCGCCAGGGCAAGCCGTTGAACAGCGGATTTCGACGAACGGGGGGCGGTGATCGGATCACTTGTCATTCGGTGACAAGGTCGGTCTGTGATCTTGTCGGAATCTGCGCATGCAGCCGGGCGTTCCCGATCGGCACGTCTGGGACGCTACGGGCCGGTAACCTGACTTTGCAATACTGGGTACAGATTTTCCTCGGCAAGAATTCATGTGGAGCGAAGAATTGTTGCCGGGTGAGCAATCCGCCCGTCAAACCTGTCGGATGATGAGGAAACGCACGGTCGGCGGGCCGGCCCGGCGGGCATGAAAGGGCCCTTCCGGTCCCGTGGAACCGGAAGGGCTCGGAGGCCTTTCAGGTCACCGCTCGGGCTTCGGCTTCCTCGGCGGGCAGTCGGGGCCCTCCGGGTTCGTGGCCACGCACAGGGGCGCCTGGGTCATCTTGGTGTAGTTGTCGGCCTTCCTGCCGGGGCTGGAGATGGCCGAGGTGAAGATCGGGTCGAGATCCTCGGTGGCGCCGCACCCCTCGAACGGCGGGATGTGGGCGTATCCGGTCAGGGTGCCGCCGTACGCCACGAGGTAGCCGGCCGGCGGATAGCTCTGGCCGTACCCCTTCAGCACCTGCTCGAAGGGGCGTTCGGTGCGGCAGTCGGGGCCCACGTCCAGGGGCACGCCGTTCACCTCGACGTCGGAGAGCCGCATCACGAGCTGGGCCGTGACCGTGGTCTCCTCCGGGTAGGTCGGCGTGTTGGTGACCGTGTGGGTGTGGATCGCGGCCGGGGGGCCCACCTGCTCCAGCGTCATGGTGGCGGTGGTCGGCATGAACCCGTAGCTGAGGAACGTCGCCTTCGTCGGGGGGAGTTGGCGCTTCCCCTCGTAGTCGAAGTCGACTTCGGAGCTGACGTCGACGGTGGAGGCGCAGGAGTCGTTGATGTAGCGCTTGTTGAGCACCACCTTCATGAACGCGGGCCCCAGCGCCGCCGCGCCGTCCAGCTTGGCGGCATTCGCGTAGCCGGCCGCGTAGGTCTCGGCGGTGGTCATCACCCACTCGGGCGGGATCTCGATCGGGCAGCTGCCCGGGTCGTCCTCCAGGGCTTCGCGCCGCTTCTCGGTGAGGGCGTCGATCTTGTCCCGCGCGGTGGGCGGCAGCCCCTCGGCCGGGCGGCTGGGGGTGGGATCCGGTACGGGGTCGCTCTCCCCCGGACGGGGGG
>NZ_QWFA01000184.1 GCF_003501885.1 Streptomyces globisporus | reverse complement strand
GCCCCCACCGGCTCGGTCTACGCCGCCCAGCCCTGGCTCGCCCTGCTCAGCGAGGCCCAGCGCGCCCCCGTCACCCCGCCCCCGACCGTGCTCCACGCCTGGCGGGCGGCCGTGGGCCGGGCCCCGGACCACCCGGCCCTGGCCTACTTCGACGGCCGGCTCAGCTACCGCGAGACCGACGAGCTGTCCGACTCGGTGGCCGGGCACCTCGCCGCCCGGGGGCTGCGCCGCGGCGACCGGGTCGCGATCATGCTCCAGAACAGCCCGCACTTCGTCCTCGCGCTGCTGGGCGCCTGGAAGGCGGGGGCCACCGTCGTACCGCTCAACCCGATGTACAAGGGGGGCGAGGTCGGCCACGTCCTCGCGGACGCCGGGGTCACCGCGCTGATCTGCTCGGACCGGGCGTGGGAGACGTATCTCCGGGACACCGCGGCGGCCGCCCCCGACGTCCGTATCGCGCTGACCGCCTGTGAGCTGGACTTCCAGAGCGTGAACGACCAACGCGTCCTCGGCTTCGAACGGCTCCCGGCCCCCGGCCCCGACGACCTCGCGGACGATCTGCTGGCCGCCGCCCGCGCCGGGAACCCGGCCCCGGCGGACCGCGGTCTCACCGCCGAGGACGTGGCGCTGATCAGCTACACCTCCGGCACCAGCGGCACCCCCAAGGGCGCGATGAACGCCCACGGCAACATCATGGTCAACGCCGAACGCCAGCGCACCGGCCATCCGATCGCCGAGGGTTCCGTCTACTTCGCGCTCGCCCCGCTCTTCCACATCACCGGCATGGTCTGCCAGCTCTCCGCCTGCATCGCCAACGCGGGCACCCTCGTCCTGGCCTACCGCTTCGACGCGGGCGTCGTCCTGGAGGCCTTCGCCGCTCACCGCCCCGCCTACACCGTCGGCCCGTCCACCGCCTTCATGGCGCTTGCCGCGCACCCGGACGTCACCCCGGACCACTTCGCCTCGTTCCGGGTGATCTCCTCCGGCGGCGCGCCCCTGCCGCCCGCGCTGGTGGAGAAGTTCCGCACGGGCTTCGGCCCGTACATCCGCAACGGTTACGGGCTCACCGAGTGCACCGCACCCTGCGCCTCGGTCCCGCCCGAGCGGGAGGCCCCCGTCGACCCGGTCTCCGGCACGCTCTCCGTCGGCGTCCCCGGGCCCGACACCGTCGTCCGGATCCTCGACGAGGAGGGGCGGGAGGTGCCCTTCGGGGAGCAGGGTGAGATCGCGGTGCGCGGCCCCCAGGTCGTCTCCGGCTACTGGAACCTCCCCGAGGCCACCGCCGCCGCCTTCCCGGACGGCGAGCTGCGCACCGGTGACATCGGGTTCATGGACGCGGCCGGGTGGCTGTACGTCGTCGACCGCAAGAAGGACATGATCAACGCTTCCGGGTTCAAGGTGTGGCCCCGCGAGGTGGAGGATGTCCTCTACGCCCACCCGGCGGTGCGGGAGGCGGCCGTGGTCGGCGTCCCCGACGCCTACCGGGGGGAGACCGTCCGGGCGTACGTGAGTCTGCGCCCGGGGGCCTCGGTGGAACCCGGTGAGCTGGGTGCGTACTGCAAGGAACGGCTCGCCGCGTACAAGTATCCGCGCGAGGTGGAGGTCCTGACCGAGTTGCCGAAGACGGCGAGTGGGAAGATCCTCAGGCGGGAACTGCGCTACCCCCGTTAGAACAGCGTCGAAACAGCACATGCACAGTACGAAAGGAAGGTGGCGGCTCATGGCCAAGGCGACGGACCAGAACGGCACTCCCGTCCCCCAGAGGCTGCTGGCCGCCGCCACCCGGCTCTTCGCCGAGCGCGGGTACGACCGCACCTCGGTCCAGGAGATCGTCGAGGCGGCGGGCGTCACCAAGGGGGCGCTCTACCACTACTTCGGCTCCAAGGAGGACCTGCTCCAGGAGGTCTACGCCCGGGTGCTGCGGCTCCAGCAGGAGCGCCTGGACGCCTTCGCGGACGCCGAGGCCCCCGTCGAGCAACGGCTGCGCGACGCGGCGGCCGACGTGGTGGTCACGACCATCGACAACCTGGACGACGCCGCGATCTTCTTCCGCTCCATGCACCACCTGAGCCCCGAGAAGAACAAGCAGGTACGCGTCGAGCGCCGCCGCTACCACGAGCGCTTCCGGGCGCTGATCGAGGAGGGGCAGAACAGCGGCGTGTTCTCCTCCGCCACCCCCGCCGACCTGGTCGTCGACTACCACTTCGGTTCGGTCCACCACCTCTCCACCTGGTACCGCCCGGACGGCCCGCTCACCCGCCAGGAGGTCGCCGACCACCTCGCGGACCTGCTGCTGCGGGCCCTGCGCCCGTAGGGCTCGAGTCACGGAGTGATCCAGTGGCCCGCCCCGCCGGGCGGGGCGAATCTGGATGTATGAGGTATGTCCGGCCTCCACCGGGGGCGCCAGCGTTCGCGGGGAGAGATCCGTTCGTTAATAGAACGGACCTGTCCGGTTTCCGCTCTTGACGGAGCACTGTCATTTCCTTGAGCATCGGTCACGCATTGCGCACCTCTGGGCCGCTTGTCCAGGCCCATGCTCCAGGACCCGGCCGGATCACCGCGCGGCCGGGGACCCCCCGCACGTTCCGTCAGTCCCCAACGGAATCCGGAGCCCGTGAATGAGACCGAACCGTTCCACCCTGCGCAGATCCCCGGCGGCCGTCGCCGCCGTAGCCCTCGCGGCACTTCTCGCGACCGCCGCGCCCGGCGCGCAGGCCGCCGGAGCGCCGACACCGGAGGCGGCCGCCGCGGCAGCCCCCGACATCCCCGTGGCCAACGTCAAGGCCCATCTCTCGCAGTTCTCGACGATCGCCGCGAACAACGGCGGCAACCGCGCCCACGGCCGCCCCGGCTACAAGGCGTCCGTCGACTATGTGAAGGCCAAGCTGGACGCGGCCGGATACACCACCACGCTCCAGCAGTTCACCTCCAACGGCGCCACCGGCTACAACCTGATAGCCGACTGGCCCGGCGGCGACCCGAACAAGGTTCTGATGGCCGGGGCCCACCTCGACTCGGTCTCCTCCGGCGCCGGCATCAACGACAACGGCTCCGGCTCGGCCGCCGTGCTGGAGACCGCGCTCGCCGTCTCCCGCGCCGGGTGCCAGCCCGACAAGCATCTGCGGTTCGCCTGGTGGGGCGCGGAGGAGCTGGGCCTGATCGGCTCGAAGTACTACGTCAACAACCTGCCGTCCGCCGAGCGTTCCAAGCTCTCCGGCTACCTCAACTTCGACATGATCGGCTCGCCCAACGCCGGTTACTTCGTCTACGACGACGACCCGGTCATCGAGAAGACCTTCAAGGACTACTTCGCGGGTCTGAACGTCCCCACCGAGATCGAGACCGAGGGCGACGGCCGCTCCGACCACGCCCCGTTCAAGAACGTCGGCGTCCCCGTCGGCGGGCTCTTCACCGGCGCGGGCTACACGAAGTCCGCGGCCCAGGCGCAGAAGTGGGGCGGAACGGCGGGCCAGGCGTTCGACCGCTGCTACCACTCCTCGTGCGACAACCTGAGCAACATCAACGACACGGCCCTGGACCGCAACAGCGACGCCGCCGCCCACGCGATCTGGACCCTGTCCTCCGGCACCGGTGAACCGCCCACCGGCGAGGGCGTGTTCAGCAACACCACCGACGTGGCGATCCCGGACGCCGGAGCGGCGGTGACCTCCTCGGTCGCGGTCACCGGACGAACGGGCAACGCCCCGGCCGCACTTCAGGTCGGCGTCGACATCAAGCACACCTACCGCGGCGACCTCGTGGTGGACCTGCTCGCCCCGGACGGCAGCGCGTACCGGCTGAAGAACTCCAGCAGCGGCGACTCGGCCGACAACGTCATCACGACGTACACGGTCAATGCCTCCAGCGAGGTGGCCAACGGCTCCTGGAAGCTCCGCGTCCAGGACGTGGCCCGCCAGGACACGGGCTACATCGACAGCTGGAAGCTCACCTTCTGAGTCCTGTCGTACGAGTACGCGTACGCGTAAGGGGGCGGCCCCCTCCCGACGAGCACCTCGGGAGGGGGCCGCACCGCGTGCCTCACACGTACTTCTTGATCTCCCGCCGGGCCAGCGACCGCTGGTGCACCTCGTCGGGACCGTCCGCCAGCCGCAGCGTGCGCGCCGAGGCCCACAGCTCGGCCAGCGGGAAGTCCTGGCTCACCCCGCCCGCGCCGTACAGCTGCACCGCGGAGTCCAGGATGTCCACCACCGCGCGCGGGGTGGCGATCTTGATGGCCTGGATCTCGGTGTGCGCGCCCTTGTTGCCCACGGTGTCCATCAGCCAGGCCGTCTTCAGCACCAGCAGGCGCAGCTGCTCCACCGTCACCCGGGCGTCCGCGATCCAGTTCTGCACGACGCCCTGTGCGGCCAGCGGCTTGCCGAACGCCGTACGCGCCACCGCCCGCCGGCACATCAGCTCGATGGCCCGCTCCGCCATCCCGATCAGCCGCATGCAGTGGTGGATCCGGCCCGGACCCAGCCGCGCCTGCGCGATGGCGAATCCGCCGCCCTCCTCGCCGATCAGGTTCGCCGCGGGCACCCGTACGTCGTGGAAGACCACCTCGGCGTGGCCGCCGTGCGAGTGGTCCTCGTACCCGTACACCTGCATCGCGCGCCGCACCTCGACGCCCGGGGTGTCGCGGGGGACCAGGATCATCGACTGCTGGCGGCGGATGTCCTCGCCGTCCGGGTCGGTCTTGCCCATCACGATGAAGACCGCGCAGTCCGGGTTCATCGCCCCGGAGATGTACCACTTCCGCCCATTGATGACATAGTCATCGCCGTCCCGGATCATCCGCGTCTCGATGTTCGTCGCGTCCGACGACGCCACGTCCGGCTCCGTCATCGCGAACGCGGAGCGGATCTCCCCGGCGAGCAGCGGCTCCAGCCACTGCTTCTTCTGCGCCTCGGTGGCGAACTGGAACAGCACCTCCATGTTCCCGGTGTCCGGGGCGGCGCAGTTCGTCGCGGTCGGCGCGAGGTGCGGGGAGCGTCCGGTGATCTCCGCGAGCGGCGCGTACTGGAGGTTCGTCAGCCCGGCCCCGTACTCGGCGTCGGGCAGGAAGAGGTTCCACAGGCCCTGCCGCTTGGCCTCGGCCTTCAGCTCCCCGACGACCGCCGGGGTGTCCCACGGCGAGGCGAGCCGCGTCCGCTGCTCCTCGGCGACCTGCTCGGCCGGATACACGTGCTCGTCCATGAACGCGAGCAGGCGGGAACGCAGCTCCTCGGTACGGGCGTCGAATGCGAAGTCCATGGGGGTTCAGCCTTCCTGGAGGGTGGTGAGGCCGTGCGCGATGAAGACGGGGACCAGCTCGCCGATCCGGTCGAAGCCCGCGCCGACGGTCTGGCCGAGGGTGTAGCGGTAGTGGATGCCCTCCAGGATCACGGCGAGCTTGAACCAGGCGAACGCGGTGTACCAGGAGATGGCGGAGGTGTCCCGGCCGGAGCGGGCCGCGTAGCGCTCGATCAGCTCGGCGGGGGACGGGTGCCCGGCCGCCCCGCTGGTCGTGGAGACGGGCGACTTCGGCAGACCGAGGTCGGAGCTGTACATCACGAGCAGCCCGAGGTCGGTCAGCGGGTCGCCGAGGGTGGACATCTCCCAGTCGAGGACGGCCTTGATCCGGTCGTCGGAGCCGATCAGGACGTTGTCCAGGCGGTAGTCGCCGTGGACGACGGTGGGCGCGGGGGAGGAGGGCAGGGCACGGCCGAGCGCGGCGTGCAGCTCGTCGATGCCCGCCAGGTCACGGTTGCGGGAGGCGTCCAACTGCTTGCCCCAGCGCCGCAACTGCCGGTCCAGGAACCCCTCGGGCCGCCCGAAGTCCCCGAGCCCGACCGCCTCCGGGTCCACGGCGTGCAGGTCGACCAGGGTGTCGACGAGCCCGAGGACCGCCGCCCGGGTGCGCTCGGGGCCCAGCGGGGCGAGCTGCTCGGCGGTGCGGTACGGAGTGCCCTCGACGTACTCCATCACGTAGAACGGCGCGCCGAGCACCGAGTCGTCCTCGCAGAGCAGCAGCGGCTCCGGCACGGGGACGGCGGTCGGGTGCAGGCCGCTGATCACGCGGTACTCGCGCGTCATGTCGTGCGCGGTGGCCAGCACATGGCCGAGCGGCGGCCTGCGCACCACCCACTGTCCTCTCCCGTCGCCGACGACGTACGTCAGGTTCGAGCGGCCGCCCTCGATCAGCCGCGCTTCGAGGGGTCCGCTCACCAGCCCCGGTCGCTCGCGGTCGAGATGGCCGCGCAGCAGTTCCGGGTCGAGACCTGGTGGGGGGACTGAGCTCATGGTGCGTACCTCCGGGCGACTGCGGACTGGTCGGTACCATGATGCCGACCAGTCGGTATGTCGTCCAGTGCCCTTCGGGATCTGCCACCCCGGAAGTCGCCCGCACTCTGGTGATGAAACGCATCCTTGAATACAGTTCATGTATGAATACAGCCCTGGTGATCGAAGACGTCCGGCTCACCCCGATCCTGGTGTCCGATCCGCCCCTGCTGAACACGCAGGGCGTCCACCAGCCGTACACCCCGCGCCTCATCGTGGAGGTCGTCACCCGGGACGGAACCACCGGCGTGGGGGAGACCTACGGCGACGGCGCCTATCTGGAGCCCGCACGCTCGCTCGCCGAGGCGCTCCCCGGCAGGGCTGTCACCGACGTGAACGGGCTGTTCGCCCTGGCCGACGAGGTGTGCGACGCATCGCACGCCGCCGACGACCGGGTCGACGCCGGAGGGCTGCGCGGGGTCAGGAGCGCCGGGAAGATCCGGCTCTCGGTCGTCTCCGCCTTCGAGGTCGCCTGCCTGGACGCCCTCGGCAAGGCGCAGGGCCTGCCCGTGCACGCGCTGCTGGGCGGCAAAGTCCGCGACAGCGTCGAGTACAGCGCGTACCTCTTCTACCGCTGGGCCGCCCACCCTGCCTCCGGCGAACGCGACGACTGGGGCGCGGCGCTCGACCCGGCCGGCGTGGTCGCCCAGGCCCGGCGCTTCGCCGACACCCACGGCTTCGACTCCTTCAAGCTCAAGGGCGGCGTCTTCGAGCCCGACCGGGAGATCGCCGCGATCCGCGCCCTGGCCGAGGCGTTCCCCGGCCGCCCGCTGCGCCTGGACCCGAACGGCGCCTGGTCCGTCCCCACCTCGCTGTACGTCGCCGACCAACTGAAGGACGTCCTCGAATACCTGGAGGACCCCACCAGCGGCACGGACGGTATGGCCGCCGTCGCCGCCTCCACCGACGTCCCGCTCGCCACCAACATGTGCGTCACCACCCTGGCCGAGATCCCCGAGGCGTTCGCCCGCGACGCCGTCCGCATCGTCCTGAGCGACCACCACTACTGGGGCGGACTGCACCGCACCCGGGAACTGGCGGGCATCTGCCGCACGTTCGGTGTCGGACTCTCCATGCACTCCAACACCCACCTCGGCATCAGCCTCGCCGCGATGACCCACGTCGCCGCCACCGTGCCGGACCTCGCGTACGCCTGCGACAGCCACTACCCCTGGCAGACCGAGGACGTCATCACCGAGCGCCACACCTTCACCGGTGGCCGGCTGACGGTCTCCGACGCCCCCGGCCTCGGCGTCGAACTGGACCGCGACCGCCTCGCCGCCCTGCACCGCCGCTGGCTCAAGGACGACGGGACCCACCGCGAACGCGACGACGCGGCGGCGATGCGCGTCGCCGACCCGGACTGGACGACGCCGGCGGTCCCGCGCTGGTGAGGGCGGGGCCCACGGCCGTACCGCCTGAGTTGCGGCGACCCTGACCTGCGCGGAAGGTCGAGGGATGAAGGCGATCAGCTACAACGCGTACGGCTCCGCCGACGTCATGGAGTACGGCGAGCGGCCCGACCCCAAGGTCGGCCCCGACAGCGTCCTGGTGAAGGTGCGGGCGGCAGCAGTGAACCCGGTCGACTGGAAGGCCCGCGAGGGCTACCTCCAAGGCGCCCTCGACGCCGTCTTCCCGGTGATCCCGGGCTGGGACGTCTCCGGGGTCGTCGTGCAACCGGGCGTCGCCGTCGACGAGTTCGCGGTGGGCGACGAGGTCATCGGCTACGTACGCGAAGACTTCCTCTCACGCGGTACGTTCGCCGAGTACGTCGCCGCCCCCGTGCGCACCCTCGCCCGCAAGCCCCTGAGCCTGAGCTTCGAGGAGTCGGCGGGTCTGCCGCTGGCCGGGCTGACCGCGTACCAGGTGCTGCACCGCACCCTGAAGATCCGCGAGGGCGACACGGTCCTGATCCACGCGGCGGCCGGGGGCGTCGGATCGCTCGCCGTCCAGATCGCCCGGCACACCGGCTGCCGGGTCGTCGGCACCGCGAGCCCCCGCAACCACGAACACCTGCGCAGCCTGGGCGCGGAGCCCGTGGAGTACGGCGAGGGCCTCGTCGAACGGCTGCGGGAACTGGCCCCCGAGGGCTTCGACGCCTCCTTCGACACGGTGGGCGGCGACGCCCTGAAAGCCTCCGCCGAGACCCTCGCCCCGGGCGGCCGGCTCGCCTCCATCGCGGACCACGAGGTCTTCTCCTACGGCGGCCGCTACGCCTTCGTGCGCCCCGACGCTGCGGACCTGGCCCAGGTAGCGGAGCTGGCTGAGCGGGGGATCGTCACCGTGCACGTGGACCGGGTGTTCCCGCTGGAGGAGGCCGCCGAGGCGTACCGGCTGAACCAGGAGGGGCGGACGCGCGGCAAGATCGTGGTCACGGTGGACTGGGACGCATAGGCGCGCTGCTCGGCCGGTTTCAGAACAGCATCGCCGCCGCGAACACCGCCAGCGCCACCGTGCACAGAGCCGCCGTCAGCGCCCCGCGCGGCGCGAACCGCTCGGGCCGCGCCACTCCCAGCACGCTCACCCTGCGGTGGGCGACCATCAGGAACCCCAGCCAGGTCAGCGCGCTCAGCGCCACCGCGACCAGCGCCGCCGGAGTCGCCCCGCTGTGCAGAGCCTGCCGCCCCGCGAGCAGCGCGACCACCGTGGCGGTCAGCGTCGTCCGCCGCCAGGCCAGCCGCGTCCGCTCCGGCTGCAGCCCCGGATCCCGGTCCGCCGTCGCCGTCACACGCCCTCCCAGCCGAAGAGGACCACCACCACCATCGCCACGGCGACGACGGCGACCACCAGACTCAGCAGGGTCGGAAACCGGGACACCGGCAGGTCCTCGCCCCGCCGCATCGCCCGCTCGCACCGCACCCAGTGGTTGACCGCCCGCAGCGCGCAGAGCACCCCGGCGGCCAGCAGCCCGAGCGCGAGCCCGGCCCGGACGCCCCACACCAGCTCCGGCAGGAACTGATCGACGGCGAAACCCCCGCCGATCAGGGCCAGAGCCGTCCGGATCCAGGCGAGGAAGGTCCGCTCGTTGGCCAGCGAGAACCGGTAGTCGGGGGTGTCCCCCTCCTCCCGGATCCGCTGCGGCGCGAACCACAGCCGTACTCCCTGCGCGATCTTTTTCACACGGGAAACCCTAGGCCGTGCGCGCGGCACGGGCCCGATCAGCCCGCCCGAAGCTCCCGCAGCCGCCGGTACGCCTCAAGTCCGTCGGGCACCCAGGGCCACTCGTCGAGCCGCCGCTCCAGCTCGGCGTCGTCCAGGAACGCGTGCCAGGCGACCTCCTCCACCTGCGGGGAGACCGGCAGCTCGCACCGCACCTGGTAGACGGCCGACCACCAGGTGTGCTCCCCATCGGCGTAGAGGAACCGGAACAGCGGTTCGGGCTGCGGAAGCCCCGAAACGCCCAGCTCCTCCTCCGCCTCGCGCAGTGCCGCCTCCTCGTACGACTCGCCCGCACCGACGACCCCGCCGACGAACATGTCGTAGTGCGAGGGGAAGACCAGCTTCGTGGCCGTACGCCGGTGGACGAAGGTCCGGCCCTCCGCGTCCCGCGCCTCGATGAACACACAGCGGTGCCGCAGGCCCCGCGCGGTCGCCTCGCCGCGGGGGGCCTGCCCGATGACCTCGTCGTTCTCGTCGACGATGTCCAGAATCTCGTCAGAGGGCGTCATGCGTTTCATCCAACAGCACCCGGACGGTTGACGTGGCAGCGGCCGGTATCCAAGATCTGACGCACGGGTAACTTGTCTCCCGCCCCGCCCTCCCCGACAGGATGGAACCCATGGCGTACGACGCTGATGTGATCGTGATCGGGGCGGGACTCGCCGGGCTCGTGGCCACCGCCGAACTGGTCGACGCCGGCCGTTCCGTGATCCTCCTCGACCAGGAGCCCGAGCAGTCCATCGGCGGCCAGGCGCACTGGTCCTTCGGCGGGCTCTTCTTCGTGGACTCGCCCGAACAGCGCCGGATGCGGATCAAGGACAGCCGGGAACTGGCCCTCCAGGACTGGTTCGGCACGGCGGGTTTCGACCGCGAGGAGGAGGACCGCTGGCCGCGCAAATGGGCCGAGGCGTACGTCGACTTCGCCGCCGGTGAGAAGCGTTCCTGGCTGCACCAGCAGGGGCTGCGGATCTTCCCGGTCGTCGGCTGGGCCGAACGCGGCGGGTACGACGCGACCGGCCACGGCAACTCCGTGCCCCGCTTCCACATCACCTGGGGCACAGGACCCGGCGTCGTCGCCCCCTTCGAGCGCCGCGTCCGCGAGGGCGTCGCCAAGGGGCTCGTCCAGCTGCGGTTCCGCCACCGGGTCACCGGCCTCGCCCGCACGGCCGGGGCGCTCGACACGGTCACCGGCGAGATCCTGGAGCCCAGCGCCGCCGAACGCGGCACCGCGAGCAGCCGGGAGACCACCGACACCTTCGAACTGAAGGCCCAGGCGGTGATCGTCACCTCCGGCGGCATCGGCGGCAACCACGACCTGGTCCGCGCCCAGTGGCCCGAGCGGCTCGGCACCCCGCCCGAGAAGATGCTCTCCGGCGTCCCCGCCCACGTCGACGGATTGATGCTGGGCATCGCCGAGAAGGCGGGCGCGCACCACATCAACCGCGACCGGATGTGGCACTACACCGAGGGCATCGAGAACTGGAACCCGATCTGGTCCCGGCACGGCATCCGGATCCTGCCCGGCCCCTCGTCCCTCTGGCTGGACGCGCGCGGCAAGCGGCTGCCGGTCCCGCTCTTCCCCGGTTTCGACACGCTCGGCACCCTCGAACACATCATGGGCTCGGGCCACGGGTACACCTGGTTCGTGCTCAACCAGCGGATCATCGGCAAGGAGTTCGCGCTCTCCGGCTCCGAGCAGAACCCGGACCTGACCGGCAAGTCCGTCCGCGACGTGATCGGCCGGGCCCGCGCGGACGTGCCCGCACCGGTGAAGGCGTTCATGGACAACGGCGCGGACTTCGTCGTGGAGAAGGATCTCGACGCCCTCGTCCGGGGCATGAACGCGGTGACGGGCGACGGCCTGATCGACGCGGCCGAGCTGCGCCGCGAGATCACCGCCCGGGACCGCGAGATCGCCAACCCGTTCACCAAGGACCTCCAGGTCACCGCGATCCACGGGGCCCGCGCCTACCTGGGCGACCGCCTCATCCGCACGGCGAAGCCGCACCGGATCCTGGACCCGGCGGCGGGCCCGCTGATCGCCGTCCGCCTCAACATCCTCACCCGCAAGTCTTTGGGCGGCCTGGAGACGGACCTGTCCTCCCGCGTCCTGACCGCCGAGGGCACCCCGCTCCCCGGCCTGTACGCGGCGGGCGAGGCGGCGGGCTTCGGCGGCGGCGGAGTCCACGGCTACCGATCCCTGGAGGGCACGTTCCTGGGCGGCTGCATCTTCTCGGGCAGGGCAGCGGGCAGGGCAGCGGCAGAAGCGGTCGCCTCGTAGCTCCGGCGCGCCGAGCCCTTCCTGAGCGCCGCGGACCGGGCCCGCATGTCAAGCCCCTCCGGCGATTGAGGAGCGATGTCCGGGGCGGAGCCCCGGCGTTCACCCCAAGCGCTCCACCACCCGAAACCGCTCCGCGACGATCATCGTCCCGTCGTCCACCGTGAACGACGAATCCCCCAACGCCTCCCGCATCTCCTCGCTGTGCCAGAACCGCTCGTGCCCCGCCCGCCACTCCGCCACCGACGTGTACCCCTCACCCTCGTCCAGCGCGTGCTGCAGATCGACGGCCCCCAGCGGCAGCACCCGTACCTCGGTCACCTCCACCACCGCCACCTCCCGGCCGTCCGAGTCGATCAGCGCGGAGCGTTCGCCCACCGGAGGCAACTCCTCCTGCTCCAGCTCGTACTCGCACAGCAAACCGGTGGTGGACACCTTCTCGCCGGACAGGACCGCCGCCACCAACCGGTCGCGCAACGGCCCGGGAAAGGCGAGAAGGAAGGGGGCGAGGGGTTCACGAGGCTCCATGCACGCAGTGTGTCAGGCGTCCCCCCCGCCCCGCCCGACCCACCCGCACGCTGCGCCGATACGGCCGACGGCCGATCAGATCCGGCCAACTGGCCAAGACACCGAAGCAGTTGCCGCAAGGGGCCCCTTGACGTGGGGCATGGCCTGCCGCTTTGCTGTGCGCGATCATCTGCTCGCACACCGCATCGAAAGAAGCCCGCGGCATGCCCCCGCCCCCGCCGCCCCTGGGTCGCTCCCGTCGTCGGGGCAGCCGCTCGGACCACGTCTTCGACCCGGCCCTCGACGACGACGAACTCATCGCCGCACGCGGACAGTTCGTCCAGGGCAGATGGTCCGATGCGCGCACCCTGCTGGTGGCCACCGGACGGGACTGGGACCGCCGCGGACATCGCGTACTCGCTCTCGCCGAGACCTCGTCCGCCGAGGACTGGGCCGGTGACTGGCTGCTCGTCGAACCCGAGAGCGCCGACGCCGCCGTCCTCCTCGCCTGCGCCCGGGTCGTTCGCGCTCTGCGGCCCAAGGCCAGGGCGAACGACGCCGCCCGCGCCCGGGAAGCCTGCCTGGCCGCCGCCCGCCTCACCCCCGACGACCCCACCCCGTGGCTCGCGCTGCTCCTCCTGGACCGGGGCCGCGACGACGGCGCGGACGAGACCGGCAGGCTCTTCGAGGAGGTGCGCTCCCGCCACCCCGACCACCACCACGCCCACCATGTGATGACCGCGCTGCTGGCCGAGAGCAACCCCGCCAGCGGCCACGACCCGCTCCACGAGGTGTACGACTTCGCCGCCTGGGCCGCCGAGCTGGCCCCCGCGGACTCCCCGCTGGCCGTGCTCCCGGTCGTCGCCCACGCCGAGCGCTACCGCGTCCTGGTCGCCGCCGGCGTCGAGCCCGAGGACCCGGCGCGCTCCGAGCACTGGTCCGGCCGCCGGGCCCGCCAGGTGATGAAGGCCGCCTTCGACTGGTGGCTGGAGTGGGAGCGCGACGACCACCCGCGCCACCGCCTGGACCTGAACTTCCTGGCCCACGCCAAGGTCTGCGAGGGCCGGCCCGCCGAGGCCGCCGCCCTCTTCCACCGCATCGGCTCCTACGCCACCCCGGCCCCCTGGTCGTACTCCGGCCGGGAACCCCATGGGGCGTTCACCACCGCACGCGCCTACGCGCTCGGCACCCCGTGAAGCACGAAACACAGCACGGAACGCAGCACGAAGGGCACCACCCCACCACCAGGAACCACGAGAAAGGGACCCATCCCGCCATGTCGACCGGCAGTTCATTTTCCAGCGAGACCGGCACCACCAGGGGGACGGCCGATACCGGCGGGATCAACACCTACAAGGGCGAGGAACGCGCCCTGCGCGCCGACCGGCTCGGCACCCCCGGCCTCCTGCTCTCGGTGGTCGCGGCCAGCGCCCCGCTGATGGTGGTCGCCGGAGTGATGCCCACGGTCTTCGGCGTGATGGGCATCGTCGGCCAGCCGCTGCTCTACATCATCCTGGGCATCGTCCTGATGCTGTTCAGCGTCGGTTACGCGGAGATGAGCCGGCACGTCCACAACGCCGGGGCGTTCTACGCGTACATCGCCCGGGGGCTCGGCCCTACCGCCGGCGCCGGGGCGTCGCTCGTGGCACTGGTGGCGTACAGCGCCATGCAGGTCGGCATCTACGGCATCCTCGGCTTCGAGGTCTCCGGCATCTTCGCCACCTACCTCGACATCGAGCCGGCGTGGTGGATACCGGCCCTGGTCTCGGCGGCCGTCGTCGGCGTCCTCGGCTGGCTGAAGATCGACCTCAACGCCAAGGTCCTCGGTGTCCTCCTGGTCATCGAGTGCGCCCTCGTCGTGATCTTCGACATCGCCGCCGTGAGCAAGCCGGGCCCCGAGGGCCTGTCGCTGCACGCCTTCAACCCCGAGACCCTCGCCGGCGCCGGGCTCGGCACCGCGCTCTGCTTCTGCATCGCCGCCTTCGTCGGCTTCGAGCAGGCCCCCGTGTACGCGGAGGAGACCAGTCGTCCGCAGATCGTGGTCTCCCGCGTGATGTTCCTCGCGGTCGGCTACGCCGCGCTGTTCCTGGCCATCAGCTCCTGGGCCCTGACCGTCGCCGCCGGACCCGGCTCCATCGCCGACACCTCCCTCAAGGAGGGCCCCGGCATGCTGTTCGGCCTCACCGAGGAGCGGCTGGGCTCGACGTTCACCGACGTGCTGCACATCCTCTTCGTCACCGGGATGTTCGCGGCGCTCCTCAGCTTCCACAACGTCGTCGCCCGCTACGCGTTCGCGATGGGCCGTGAGGGTCTGCTGCCCGCAAGTTTCGGCCGCACCAACCGGGCAAGCGGCGCTCCCGGCACCGGTTCGCTGCTCCAGTCCGCCGTCTCCGTCGTGATCATCGCGGCGTTCGCGTTCACCGACGACAACCCGGTCGGCGACCCCACTGCCCCTGTCCTGCGGCTCTTCACCTGGATGGGCAACGTCGGCGCGCTCGGCGTCATCCTGCTGATGGCCGCCGCCTCCTTCGCCGTCATCGCCTTCTTCGTCAAGCGCGGCGCGGGCCGTGCGCAGGCCCCGCGCCTGGTCGCCTCCGCCCTCGCCGGACTCGCCCTCCTGGCGATCGCCGTCTTCACCGTCCGCGACTTCGACGTCCTCGTCGGCTCCGGCCCCGGCTCGGCCCTCAACTGGCTGCTGCCCGGCGTGATCATCCTCGCCCTCGCCGGCGGCCTGGTGTACGGGGCGGTGCTGCGCAAGGCCAAGCCCGAGGTGCACGCCCGGATCGGCCTCGGCAACGAGGCGTTCCAGCTGGAGAAGGCGGCCGAGAGCGAGGCGTCCCGCCGCTGACGCACCTCCGTACGCGCGACGTACGCACGCGAACGCCCGCCCCGGTTGCGTACCCCGGGGCGGGCGTCCGTCATTCATGGCCGTTTGGACGGAACCCGGCTCCAGCAGCAGCGCTGCCTGCGAGGTCGACATGTCGGCGGCCAGCGGGGCGACCAGACCGGCGGCCGAGATGGTGGCGACCGTGGCCGAGCCGGTGGCGAGGCGGATCGCGACGGCGATCAGCCAGCCCAGCAGCAGGGCGGGGATCGACCAGTTCTCGGAGAAGTCCAGGATCATCTGGCCCACCCCGGCGTCGATCAGCGTCTGCTTGAAGCCGCCGCCCGCGCCGACGATGAGCAGGATCCCGGCGATCGGGGCGAGGGACTTCTCCACGGTGCCGGCGATCCGGTCCTTGGTGAATCCGGCGGCCCGGCCGAGCGTGAACATCCCGACCAGGACGGCCGCGAGCAGCGCGATCAGCGGCGAACCGAGGACCATGGTGACCTTCTGGAGGCCGTTCTCCGGGTTGTCGACGACGATCTCGACGAGCGCGTTCAGCAGCATCAGGACGACCGGGAGCAGGATCGTCGCCAGGGTGGCGCCGAAGCTCGGACGGCGGTCCAGCTCCTCCGAGGGCCGCTGCGGGATCATGTTCTCCGGCGGCTTGATGTCCACCCAGCGCGCGGCGTAACGGGAGAAGACCGGACCGGCGATGATCACCGTCGGGATGGCGACCAGCACACCGAGCGCCAGCGTCACACCGAGGTTGGCGTCCAGGGCGTCGATCGCGACCAGCGGGCCGGGGTGCGGCGGGATCAGCCCGTGCATCACCGAGAGCCCGGCGAGCGCGGGGATGCCGATCCGCATCAGGGAGTAGTTGCCGCGCTTGGCGACGAGCAGCACGACCGGGATCATCAGCACGATCCCGACCTCGAAGAACAGCGGCAGCCCGATGATCGAGGCGATGAGGACCATCGCCCAGGGCATCGCCCGGCCGCCGGCCTTCGCCAGGATGGTGTCGACGACCTGGTCGGCCCCGCCGGAGTCGGCGAGCAGCTTGCCGAGGATCGCGCCGAGCGCGATCAGGACGCCCACGCCCGAGACGGTGGAGCCGAGGCCCGCGGTGAAGCTGAGAATCGTGTCGCCCGGGGCGGCTCCGGCGAAGGAGCCGAGCGCCAGCGAACCGATGGTCAGCGCCAGGAACGCGTGCATCTTGAGCTTGGTGATGAGGAGAACGATGACGGCGATACCCGCCAGGACGGCGATACCCAACTGAGCGTTGCCTGCCGAGGTGATCGGTTCGGCGGCGTCCGCTGCCAGCATCTCGACGCTGAGACTGGTCACGGTGATGGTCCTTAACTGTCGAGCCGGCGCAGCGCGGCGACGGCTCGCTGGGTGATTTCCTCGGGGGTTCCGGACACGTCGACACTCACCCCGGCCTCGTCGGCCTGGAGCGGCTGCAGTGTCGCGAACTGCGAGTCGAGCAGCGCGGTGGGCATGAAGTGGCCCTTGCGGTCCGCCATCCGCTCCTCGATCAGCGCCCGGTCACCGGTCAGATGCAGGAAGAGGGCGTCCGGCGCCCCGTCCCGCAGCCGGTCCCGGTAGACCCGCTTGAGCGCGGAGCTGGAGACGACCCCGCCGAGCCCCGCCCGCCCGTGCGCCCACTCGCCGATGGCGTCCAGCCAGGGCCGGCGGTCGTCGTCGTTCAGCGGGGTGCCGGCCGACATCTTGGCGATGTTCGCCGGGGGATGGAAATCGTCGCCCTCGGCGTACGGAACGCCGAGTTCGGCGGCGAGCAGGGGACCGATCGTGGTCTTGCCGGTTCCTGCTACGCCCATCACCACGACGACGTGCGGGGTGCTGCGGGGTGCGGTGTTCATAGGGGTGTCTCGCTGTCTTCTTCGACATCGGTCCGTCGCGCTACTGAAACCTATTAGGTACGACTTATTCAAGACCCTGTGACGTAAACGTCGTACTTATTATTCCCGTGGCTTGCCCCGTAGGCTTGACCCATGACCACACAGAGCCAGGGGCTGCATACACATGTGCTGGACACCCTGGGTCTGGAGATCTCCTCCGGCCAGTGCCCGCCCGGCAGCGTGCTGCGCACCGACGAGCTCGCCCAGCGCTTCGACGTCTCCCGTACGGTGATCCGCGAAGTCATCCGGGTCCTGGAATCGATGCACCTGGTCGAGTCCCGCCGCCGCGTCGGCGTGACGGTCCGCCCCACCGAGACCTGGAACGTGTACGACCCCCAGGTCATCCGCTGGCGCCTGGCCGGCGCCGACCGCCCCCGCCAGCTGCGCTCCCTCACCGTGCTGCGCTCCGCCATCGAGCCGGTCGCGGCGGGCCTCGCCGCCCGCAACGCCACCGCCGAACAGTGCGCCGAGCTCACCGAACGCGCCCTCGGCATGGTCGCCACCTCGCGCGGCCAGCAGCTGGAGGGCTACCTCGAACACGACATCGCCTTCCACCGCATCGTCCTCAACGCCTCCGGCAACGAGATGTTCGCCCGCCTCGGGGACGTCGTCGCCGAGGTCCTCGCGGGCCGCACCCAGACCCGGAGGCCGCCGAGCGGATCACCAAGGAGATCGCGGTCGGCGCCCTGCACGAACTGGACGTCCTCGCCCCGTAGAGGGGTCCCCGAGGCGTACGGTGGTCCGCGTTCGATCTTCGCGAAGCGCGGGAGCAGGGAGAGCACGGTTATGGCACAGCAGGTGCAAGCGGTCATCGCACCGGGCAAGAACGAGCCGGTCAGGGTCGAGACGATCGTGATCCCGGACCCCGGCCCCGGCGAGGCCGTCGTGAAGATCCAGGCGTGCGGGGTCTGCCACACCGACCTGCACTACAAGCAGGGCGGCATCAACGACGAGTTCCCCTTCCTCCTCGGCCACGAGGCCGCCGGTGTCGTGGAGTCGGTCGGCGAAGGCGTCACGGACGTCGCCCCCGGCGACTTCGTCATCCTCAACTGGCGTGCGGTGTGCGGCCAGTGCCGCGCCTGTCTGCGCGGCCGCCCCTGGTACTGCTTCGACACCCACAACGCCCAGCAGAAGATGGCGCTGCTCGACGGCACGGAGCTGTCGCCCGCCCTCGGCATCGGCGCGTTCGCCGAGAAGACCCTCGTCGCCTCCGGCCAGTGCACCAAGGTCGACCCCGAGGTCGCCCCCGAGGTCGCCGGACTCCTCGGCTGCGGCGTCATGGCGGGCATCGGCGCCGCCATCAACACCGGCCAGGTCGGCCGCGGCGACTCCGTCGCCGTCATCGGCTGCGGCGGCGTCGGCGACGCGGCCATCGCCGGATCCCGGCTGGCCGGCGCGGCGAAGATCATCGCGGTCGACATCGACGACCGCAAGCTGGAGACGGCGAAGAAGATGGGCGCCACCCACACCGTCAACTCCCGCACCGCAACGGCGCCGACGTCGTCATCGAGGCCGTCGGCCGCCCGGAGACCTACGAACAGGCCTTCTACGCCCGTGACCTCGCCGGAACGGTCGTCCTCGTCGGCGTCCCCACCCCCGACATGAAGCTCGAACTGCCGCTCCTGGACGTCTTCGGCCGCGGCGGCTCCCTCAAGTCCTCCTGGTACGGCGACTGCCTGCCCTCCCGTGACTTCCCGATGCTCGTCGACCTCCACCAGCAGGGCCGCCTCGACCTCGCCGCCTTCGTCACCGAGACCATCGGACTCGGCGACATCGAGCAGGCCTTCGCCCGCATGCACGACGGTGACGTCCTCCGCTCGGTGGTGGTCTTCTGATGACCGCCCGCATCGACCACCTGGTCATCGACGCCGCCCACGACGCCGCCGCCATCGAGGCCGCGCTCGGCGGCCGTACGCTGCGCGCCATCGTCTGCACCCACGCGCACAACGACCACATCGACGCCGCTCCCGCCCTCGCGGCGGCCACCGGTGCCCCGATCCTGCTCCACCCGGACGACCTGCCGCTCTGGCTGCAGACCCACCCGGAGCACACCCCCGACGGCGCCCTCACCGACGGTCAGGAACTCACCGTGGCGGGCACCACGCTCACGGTCCTGCACACCCCGGGCCACGCCCCCGGCGCGGTCTGCCTGTACGCACCCGAGCTGGGAACCGTCTTCACCGGCGACACCCTCTTCCAGGGCGGCCCCGGCGCCACCGGCCGGTCCTTCTCGTCGTTCCCCACGATCATCGACTCGATCCGGGACCGGCTGCTCACGCTCCCGGGCGACACCAAGGTCCGCACCGGCCACGGCGACCCCACCACCATCGGCGCGGAGGCCCCGCAGCTCGACGAGTGGATCAAGCGCGGCCACTGAGCGCGTACGTCACCCCTCCGGCCAGGCGGAGAGCCGCAGCCCGCTCGTGAAGCGACGCGGCTCCCCGCCGACCGGATCGGTGAACTCCAGCACCCGCGCCAGCAACTGCAAGGGCCGTTCCCCGTCCTCCACCGCTCCCTCCGGCACCACCACCGGATACAGCGGATCGTGGACGATCGGCAGCCCCAAGGCGTTCATATGGACCCGCAGCTGATGCGTCCGCCCCGTCGCCGGCAGGAGTCGGTACCGCCCGATCCCGCCCCGGTGCTCCACCAGCTCCACCCGGCTCTCACTGTTCGCCTCGCCCGGTTCCTCCCGGGCGGCGAGCACCCCGCGCTCCTTCACGATCCGGCTGCGTACGGTCCGGGGGAGCGCCACCGAGGGGTCGTACGGGGCCAGCGCCTCGTACTCCTTCCGCACCAACCGGTCCCGGAACAGCGTCTGATACGCACCCCGGTCCTCCGGCCGCACCACGAACAGCACCAGCCCCGCCGTCAGCCGGTCCAGCCGGTGCGCGGGCTGGAGGGCGGGCAGCTCCAGCTCCCGCCGCAGCCGAGCCACCGCGGTCTCGGTGATGTGCCGCCCCCGGGGCATCGTCGCCAGGAAGTGCGGCTTGTCCGCGACCACGATCCGCTCGTCCCGGTACACCACCCCGACCGGGAAGGGCACCGGCTCCTCGGGCGCGAAGTCCCGGTGGAACCAGAGATACCGCCCGGCGGCGTACGGCTCCGAGCCCCGCACGGCGACCCCGTCGGCCCCCACGAACCGCCCGGCGTCCAGCATCCCGGCCACCCGGTCCGTCCCGATCGCCCCGCCGAAACGGCCGACCAGATGCTCCCCGATGGTGGCCCACAACCCTTCGGGATCCTCCGGAAGCCGCACCCGTACGGCATCGATTCCGTCCCGCTGGGGAAGAGGGGCGGCGGGCGGCCTTCTGCGACCCCGCATCCTCGCCCCTCTCCGTGATCGCCCGGTGACGCAAAAGAGCCCCACCGAAGTGAGGCTCCTGCTGGTGTCCGAGGGGGGACTTGAACCCCCACGCCCGATAAAGGGCACTAGCACCTCAAGCTAGCGCGTCTGCCATTCCGCCACCCGGACAAGGTGTCTGTCTCGCGGGCCGTGCCCGTTCCGACGTGGAAAACCATAGCAAACATTCGAGGGTGCTCGATCACGCCCCGATGGCTGTGAACGGTGCGTGACGGGGGGTGTGCGGCCTTGGGCGTACGCCGTGGGCGCGGGAGGATGGGAAGGAGCACCACAGCGACAGTGGAGGGAACCAGCGTGAGTGAGAGCAGCACGGGCAAGGCCGGCACCGGCAGGGCCGAGCAGGAGGTCGTCGACCTCTGTCGTGACCTGATCCGGATCGACACCAGCAACTACGGAGACCACTCGGGTCCCGGCGAGCGGCTTGCCGCCGAGTACGTCGCGGAGAAGCTCGCGGAGGTCGGCCTGGAGCCGCAGATCTTCGAGTCGCACAAGGGCCGCGCCTCCACCGTCGCCCGGATCGAGGGCGAGGACCCCTCCCGTCCGGCGCTCCTCATCCACGGGCACACCGACGTCGTCCCGGCCAACGCGGCGGACTGGACGCACGACCCGTTCTCCGGGGAGATCGCGGACGGCTGCGTCTGGGGCCGGGGCGCGGTCGACATGAAGGACATGGACGCGATGACCCTCGCGGTCGTACGGGAGCGGATGCGCAGCGGCCGCAAGCCCCCGCGCGACATCGTGCTCGCCTTCCTCGCGGACGAGGAGGCGGGCGGCACGTACGGGGCCCGCTATCTCGTGGACAACCACCCGGGCCTCTTCGAGGGCGTCACCGAGGCGATCAGCGAGGTCGGCGGCTTCTCCTTCACCGTCAACGAGAACCTGCGGCTGTATCTGGTGGAGACGGCCCAGAAGGGCATGCACTGGATGAAGCTGACCGTGGACGGCACCGCCGGACACGGCTCGATGATCCACAAGGACAACGCCATCACCGAGCTGTCCGAGGCGGTCGGGCGGCTGGGCCGGCACAAGTTCCCGGTGCGGGTCACCAAGACGCTGCGGCACTTCCTGGACGAGCTCTCCGACGCGCTCGGTACCGAGCTGGACCCGGAGAACATGGACGAGACGCTCGCCAAGCTCGGCGGCATCGCCAAGCTCATCGGCGCCTCGCTCCAGAACACCGCCAACCCCACCCAGCTCGGCGCCGGCTACAAGGTCAACGTCATCCCGGGCCAGGCGACCGCCCATGTCGACGGCCGGTACCTGCCGGGGTACGAGGAGGAGTTCCTCGCCGACCTGGACCGGATCCTCGGCCCCAACGTCCGGCGCGAGGACGTGCACGCGGACAAGGCCCTGGAGACCACGTTCGACGGGGCCCTGGTCGACGCGATGCAGACCGCGCTGGTCGCCGAGGACCCGATCGCCCGGGCCGTGCCGTACATGCTGTCGGCCGGCACCGACGCCAAGTCCTTCGACGACCTGGGCATCCGCGGCTTCGGCTTCGCCCCGCTGAAGCTGCCGCCGGAGCTGGACTTCGCCGGGATGTTCCACGGCGTCGACGAGCGGGTCCCGGTCGACGGGCTTCAGTTCGGCGTGCGGGTGCTCGACCGGTTCATCGACCACTCCTGACCGGTCCATGACCGATTCGCCGCCGATTCGGCCACCTGTGCGGACATGTCCGAACGGGTGAAACGAGCCGTTCACACGTAGCCCCGCGAATTCCTCCTCGTTACAAGGTTTGCGGTCCGCGGCTGGGACCGCATTTTCCAACTAGGAGGAATCATGATCAAGAAGGTCGTCGCAGTTGCGGCTGCCACCGGTGGCCTCGTTCTCGCGGGTGCGGGCATGGCTTCCGCCGACGCGGGCGCCCAGGGTGCGGCCATCGGCAGCCCCGGCGTGCTCTCCGGCAACGTCGTCCAGGTTCCGGTCCACGTGCCGGTCAACGTGTGCGGCAACACGGTCTCCGTGATCGGTCTGCTGAACCCCGCCTTCGGCAACACCTGCGTCAACGCCTGATCGTTGAACGTCAACCCGTAAGGGTTTGAGCTCGACCGGTCCCGGAGTGCACTCCATGCACTCCGGGACCGTTCGGCATTCGGCTCCCGCACGGTCATGTCCGGGGGTTTTTCGGAAGCCAGAAGGCAGGAAACGAACCTATGCGACAGGTCACTCGTAAAGGCCTGATCACCATGGCGGCTGCGGGCGGAGTGCTCGCGCTGAGCGGTGGATACGCCCACGCCGACTCCGGAGCGGCGAGCACCGCCTCCGGCTCGCCGGGCGTGCTGTCCGGCAACTCGGTCCAGGTCCCGATCGACATCCCGGTCAACGTCTGCGGAAATTCCGTCAGCGTCGGCGGACTGCTCAACCCCGCCAGTGGGAACGACTGCGGAAACGGATCAGCAGGATCCGACCGGTCCGCGCAGTCCGACCGATCCGCGTCCGACCGCTCCGGCGGCGCCCAGGACCGCTCGGTCCCCGGCGGCTCCGGGAACGGCGCCCAGGCCGGCGACACCACGGCCTCGGACCGCACCTCCGAGCCCGGCACGGGCCGCCACCGGGCTCCGGACGGCGGCGCCACCGCCGAAGGGACCGCCCAGGGCTCGCCCGGCATCCTCTCAGGCAACTCGGTACAGGCGCCGATCGACATCCCCGTGAACCTCTGCGGGAACAGCGTCACCATCGGCGGACTGCTGAACCCCGTCTTCGGCAACAGCTGCTCCAACGACGCCGAGGTTCCGCCCCCGCCGCCCGAGCAGCCGGAGAAGCCCCCGGTCACGCCCGAGAAGCCGGTCGACCCGCCGGTCAGCCAGCCGCCCGAGCCGAACGCCCCCGAGACCCGGAACGTTCCCCGCGAGCAGCTCGCACAGACCGGTGGTGACGGGCTCGAACTGCTCATCCCGGCCAGCGCCGGACTGCTGTTCGCCGGCGCCGGATCGGTGCTCTACCGCCGCTCGCGCAGCGCTGCCTGATCCGGGCGCGTACAGCACGGCACACCGCACGAAAGAGAGCGGGCCCCGCCACCGCGGGGCCCGCTCCATGTCACCAGGTCGCCCGCAGCTGACGGATGATCCGTCGGCGCAGCCGCACTCTGCGGCTGCCGTCCCTGCGGAGCGTCAGGCGGTCCAGCTCCCAGTGTCCGTACTCGGCGTGGTCGGTCAGGAGTCGGGCCGCATCCTTGCGGGAGACCCCGCGCGGCACGTACACGTCGATGAATTCGTATTCCGGCATCGCATCTATTGTGCGGGCAGAGCCCCGCTACGGATAGCGTCTGCACTATGTCTGATGCTGCGCAGCCCACCGCTGCCGAGGTACGTGCCGCCGCCGAAGCGGTCAAAGCCGCGATCGACCGTCACCTCGACGCGGTCGAACGCCGTACCGGGGACGACGACGCCGCCGTCTACGACGCGTTCAACGCCCTGGCCGCTGCCGCCGAGGTCTACGACGAACTCCTCTACGACCGCTACGACGAAGTCACCCCCTTCGAGATCCCCGGTGCGGACGACTCCCTGCCGCCCTACGCCGGTCCCGCGGAGCCCAGCGCGCTCAGTGTCCTGATCCGCCGCGACTACGTGGTCGCCGAGCCCGAGCGCCTCCTCGCCCAGGCCCAGCGCCTCGCCGACGTCGACGCTGGGCCGGGCGCCGAGGACACGACCCCGGTGGTCGGCACCAGCGTCCACGCCGCGCTCGGCGTCCTCTTCGGCGAGTACGAACCGGACGAGATCGCCTCCCGGCACAAGGAGTTCGGCCTGGAGGAGGGCGACTCCACCCTCTGGGTCTCGGCCGGGGAAGCGGCACCGGAACCGGGGGAGTGGCTCGGCGCCCCCTTCGAGGACGCCGATCCCGAACTGGTGGTCTGCCGCTTCGACGTCAGCGCGGTCTTCGACGAGGAGGACGAGTCGGACGAGGACTTCGCCGGACCGGCGGTGGGCGGCGCCTGACCGGAGCCTGTTCCCGCCCCGCCCCGCACCGGACGTGACAGTGGGCCCCGGCGCGCATCGCGCCGGGGCCCACCGCTGTCCGCGCCGTGCCGCTCAGGAAGCCGCGTCGGGCGTCGGGAGCGCCTCCAGCAGCGGGCGCAGCCGGGTCGTCCGCTCCTGGGCCGGGACCTGCGCCACCGCGTGGGAGAGCGCCTGGTCCACCCCGTGCACCACGGACAGATGCCGCTCGCCCCGGCCGAACGCGGTGTAGACCCAGGGTCGGCTCAGCCCCTGCGCCGCGTCGCCCGGCAGCACGACCACCGCGGCGGGCCAGCGCATCCCGGCCGCCTGGTGGGCGCTGAGGGCCCAGCCGTGCCGCACCGACGGCTCCACCCGCTCCTGCGGTACGACGACGGGGACGCCCCCGCAGTCAAGGTGCAGCCCCTCGGCGTCGGCGAAGCGCACCACCCCGGGCACGGCCCGGCCGGGTGCGGGCACGTGGACCACCCGGTCGCCCGGGTCGAAACCGCCGAATCGGCCGGGGCCCGGGTTGAGCCGCTGCTTCAGCGCCTCGTTGAGCACCCTGGTCCCGGCGGCCCCGCCATGGCCCACCGTGATCACCTGGGTCTCGTCGGCAGGGATGGAGAAGGCCCGGGGCACCGAGTCGGCGACCAGCTGCACGGTGCGGTGGACGGCCTCGCCCGCGTCCCGGACGGGGACGATCACCACCTCCTTGCCCGGGGTGTCGACCTGGTTCAGCTCGCCGATGCCGATGCCGGAGACCAGCTCGCCGATCGGGCCGGGGTCCGGGGTGCGGGAGACGACCTGCGGGCAGGTGCGGGCGGCCAGCACATCGGCGAACACCCGCCCGGCGCCCGCAGAGCCCAGCACGCCCGGGTCACCGCTCAGCACCAGCCGGGCGCCGTCGGCCAGCGCCTCGACCAGGACCGCCGCGCCCTCCACGTCCAGCTGCGGGGCGTCCAGCACGACCAGCAGGTCCAGGGCGAGCGCCCCGTCCTCGTCCCGGCCGGGGCCCTGTGCGCCGGAGAGCAGGCCGACCAGCGTGACCGCCGTGTCCGGCTCGCCGACGGCCTCGGCGAGCCGCCGCCGCCCGTCCTCGCTGTGAGCCGCGCCGAAGGCCCGCAGCCCCAGACCCCGTGCCGCGGCGATCAGCGCGGCGGGCTCGGCCCGCGCCGCCTCACCGCCGCTGTGCGTGACCAGTCCGGCGGCGGCGGTCGTACGGATCAGCTCGGCGGCCGACGGGCTCGGGGCGGCGGCAGCGGCCTCCGCCCAGTCGGCGGCCTTCTCGCAGGTGTTGACCAGCCGGGCCAGACCGTCGGCGAGACTCTCCTCGGCCAGGGCGTAGCGGTCGAGACCCAGCAGGATCCGGACCGGCTCCCGGGGCGTATCGGCGTCCGGCGCGAGGTCGCCCTCATCCGTCCCGTCCGCGTCCGCCTCGGTCTCGTCCGGCTCCTCGTCCCCGCCCTCCTGGAACAGCAGGGCGACACCTTCCTCGACGGCCTCGCGGACCGCCGCGCCCGGGTCGCTCACCGCACGCTCGGCGAGCGCCGCCCGGACGGCCTCGGCGTCCAGGGCCGTGTGGCCCTGGAGGGCGGCGCGCTCCAGCACCCAGCCGACCAGGGCGGCCGTCCGGCGGCCGTCGTCCGGGCCGCAGTCGGCGCCCAGCAGGGCCCGGGCGAAGCCGTCGGCCTGCTCCGGCCGCACACCGGGCACGGCCAGCAGCTGCCAGGGGTCGGTGCGCAGCAGCTCGGCCGCCGGCTCGCCCAGCGCGCCGACGGCCGGGCTGGCCAGTGCTTCGGGGGCACCGCCCTCCACGAGCACCGCGCGCACCGCGTCCAGGGCCTCCGGAGAGGCGGCCTGCGGGGCGGGGGCGGCCTGGGGTGCGGGGG
>NZ_QWFA01000183.1 GCF_003501885.1 Streptomyces globisporus | reverse complement strand
CCCATGCCCCGCCCCCTCTCCCCGGAGGACCTCGTGACCGCACCCTCCCTCCTCAGCCCCGCAGTGCGTAACTACCCCTGGGGCTCACGCACCGCGATCCCCGCTCTTCTCGGGCAGCAAGCCGACGGCGAACCGCAGGCCGAGCTCTGGTTCGGCGCGCATCGCGCCGCCCCGTCGCTTCTCCCCGACCGGCCCGGCCGCCCCGATCTGGCAGCAGCCATCACCGCCGACCCGGCCCTGGAACTGGGGGAGGCGAGCCTGGCCGCTCACGGCCCCGAACTCCCCTTCCTGCTCAAGTTGCTCGCAGCCGAGCGGGCACTGTCGGTGCAGGTGCACCCCACACGCCGGCAGGCGCAGAACGGCCATGACCGAGAGGAAGCGGCGGGAGTGCCGCTCGACGCCCCGCACCGCGCCTTCAAGGACCGCAACCCCAAGCCGGAACTGCTGTGCGCACTCGAGCCGTTCGAGGCGCTCTGCGGCTTCCGGGAGCCGGCCCGCACAGCCGAGCTGCTCGATGCGCTGGCGGTGCCCGAACTCCGCCGCTGGTCAGCCGTTCTTCGTTCGCGGCCTGCGCGCGAAGCCCTCAGCCGCACGCTGCGCGCGGCCCTGTGCGCTCGCGAGCGGCTCGTGCACACCGTGTCCGCAGCCCTGCCCCGGCTGACCGCGTCCCCAGGCCCTTGGAGCAACGCCGGCGCCGCATACACAACCGTCGCGGAGGACTACCCCGGCGACCCCGGCATTCTCGCAGCACTGCTCCTCAACCACGTCCGTCTCGACGCAGGAGAGGCCCTGTACCTGGGGGCAGGCGTGCCGCACGCCTATCTGCGGGGGACCGGCGTGGAGATCATGGCCAACTCTGACAACGTGCTGCGCTGCGGCCTGACCGACAAGCACGTCGACATCGCGCAGCTGGCCGACATCGTGGACTGCGTTCCGATGGGGCCCGCGATCATGCGGCCCACTCCCACCGGGCGGGTTGGCCGGGCGCGGGGGCGGTGCTCTACCGCGCCCGAGTACCCCTGCGCGCCGCTCCATGAGGCTCGCGACCAGAGTGTGGGGCACCGGCCCCCGCACAGCCGTCCTCGTGCACGGCATCATGACGGACTCACACACGTGGAACCGTGTCGCACCGCCTGTCGCTGACCGCGGTTACCGGGTCATCGCCGTCGACCTGCGTGGTCACGGCGCAAGTGGCCACGGCGCGCCCTACACGCCCGCCGTCCTGGCCGCCGACCTGCTCGAAACCCTGCCTCCAGCCCCCGACCTCGCCATCGGCCACTCACTCGGCTCAGCCGCACTGCTGCTTGCCCTGCCCCGATTGCGCTGTGCCCGCGCCATCCACTGCGACCCCGCGTGGGTGAACCGACCCCGGGACCTGGCCGCCCTGCGCGCCGTAAAGTACGCCACCTGGCGGGAGCTGAGGGCCGAGCACCCGCTTTGGCATGACGAGGACATCACCGCCGAGCACCGGGCGCTGACGACGTGGGACCCAGACTCCGTCGACGCCCTGGCGCACCTGCCCGGCCTGCCCACCGCCGCCCCGGCCGTGCCTTCCCTGGTACTGCTCGCCGACCCCAGCGAACGGATTCCACCGGCCCCGGCCGCGACACTGCGCAGCCGGGGCTGGCACACGCGGACGGTGGACGGTGCGGGACACACCGTCCACCGTGACGACCCCACCGGCTTCCTGTACGGGCTGTCCGGATGGCTGTGACCACACCCGACCACTCAGGGGAGGTTGACTTCACCCTGGTTCAGAACGCGGGGATGGAAGTACGCCGCTTGGATCTCGGCGTTGGTGTTGTTCCCCCGCAGATGTTCGGACCACATCATGAACCATGCCCACTGCGGCTGACTCTGCAGCATCGCGGCGGTCGGCATCTTGCCGATTTCCCCGATGGCCATGGGCTTCGTCCCGGCGATGTTCCTCATCTGCTGGTAATCGGCGGAACTGGGGTGGCTCTTGTACCAGACGTCGAGCGACACGACGTCGGCGTACTGATTTCCCGGGTAGTAGTTGCTCCATCCGCCGGCCGGGTTGTCCTGCACGTTCCACACCCAGATGAGATTGTCCAGGCCCTTCGTTCCCGTGAGGTAGTCGCGCGTGATCTGGAAGAGCCGAGCACTTCCGTTGGTTCCTGGCCGGTTGCCCCACCAGTTCCACGATTCGTTCATCTCGTGGAACGGTCGGAAGAGCACGGGGACTCCCGCATTCTTCAACTGCTGGAGGTAGGGGACGACCTCGTCGAGACGGCGCTTCCAGGCGTTGTTCAGTGCGCTGCCGTTGGTGAGGATCTGCGAGAATTGCGCGTTCGATATGTTCGACTTCACACCGCCCTCGAACGGGCAGGTGCTTCCACCGGTCGGCGGACAGACGTGCCAGGTCAGGGACACCAGCGACCCGTTGGCCCACTCGGTCTTCGCCTGATCGATCACGCGTTGGCGGTTCGCCACGTCCGCAGCATTGAACATCAGGTCCCCGCCCCACAGGCCCGGGTACTGACCGGTGACGTCCTTGACCTGCTGCGTGTACTGCCCGGGAGCCGAAGCGGGCTCCTTGTTGTGCTGCCCGGAAACGATGCTGGTTCCGGAGATGGAGCGCAGATAGTTCACCACGTTCTGCTGGGGGGTCGCGGGAAAAGCCTGTGCGGACTCCGCCGCCGGCCAAACGAATGCTGCCGTGAATACGGCTGCGGCTGTCAAAGCGGAGGTGGCAAAGCGTCGTGTCTTTCTCACTGGCATCCCTGCTTTCGTGACGGAGCGGAAATGCTCGACGTCATGAAGGTGGCGGAACCTGCCGTTCTCGTCAACGGTTCGCGTCGCCCCCCATTGCCAGCGGACAACATAATTTACTTAACGTTTCCTAAACGCGTCGCATATTTCGCCGCTTGTCCTCTATGTATGCTCCGCGTCGCGGCGTGTACGTGTGCCGCCATGGATGCTGTCCGTCGGGCCCGGAGGCTCATCCTCCTCTGCCGTCGCCACCTTCTCGCTCCTGAGACCTGTTCCGAGACCCAGCACATGAAGAGCGCGGCACTCAGAGGCCTTCGCTCGCGGTTCAAAGTCTCACGCACTTGCCCGGGCGGGTGGGAGACACCTTCCCGCCGGGCGGAGGAGGGGCGGCGAGTTGCAGATCACGTCCGCCGGTGCGGTCGGCGTGGCCCGACCCGCATCGGATTTTTGCGAGGCCTATTCGGCGGCAACCTTCCGTAAGGGGTGACGGGTACTCAGCTCTTCCTGGCGTCCAGTCAGTCATTCAAGATCATCTTGCACACGCGTTGCACAAGGTGCTGAAAAGCAACAGTGATCAGCGAAGGGCTACGGAGGCAAGTATTCGCAGGTCAGATGGCATGCTGCGGTGTCGTGCCCCTTGCGGCCAAGTGACACGACACCCCGCCCGTCAGATGTCCCGGAAGATCTCGATCTGCGCGCCCACCGAGTTGAGCCGCTCGGCCAGTTCCTCGTAACCCCGGTTGATCACATAGACGTTGCGGAGTACGGAGGTGCCTTCGGCCGCCATCATCGCCAGCAGCACCACCACGGCGGGCCGCAGGGCGGGCGGGCACATCATCTCGGCGGCGCGCCAGCGGGTCGGGCCCTCGACCAGGACCCGGTGGGGGTCGAGGAGTTGGAGGCGGCCGCCGAGGCGGTTGAGGTCGGTGAGGTAGATCGCGCGGTTGTCGTAGACCCAGTCGTGGATCAGGGTCTGGCCGTGCGCCGCAGCGGCGATCGCCGCGAAGAACGGGACGTTGTCGATGTTGAGGCCGGGGAACGGCATCGGGTGGATCTTGTCGATCGGGGCCTCCAGCTTGGAGGGCCGCACCGTCAGGTCCACCAGGCGGGTGCGCGCGTTGTCGGCCGCGTACTCCGGGGTGCGGTCGCAGTCGACGCCCATCTCCTCCAGGACGGCGAGCTCGATCTCCAGGAACTCGATCGGCACCCGGCGGATGGTGAGTTCGGACTCGGTCACCACGGCGGCGGCCAGCAGGCTCATCGCCTCGACCGGGTCCTCGGAGGGGGAGTAGTCCACGTCCACGTCGATCTGCGGGACGCCGTGGACGGTGAGCGTCGTCGTGCCGACCCCGTCGACCCGTACGCCCAGGGCCTCCAGGAAGAAGCACAGGTCCTGGACCATGTAGTTGGACGAGGCGTTACGGATGACCGTCGTGCCGTCGTGGCGGGCGGCGGCCAGCAGGGCGTTCTCGGTCACCGTGTCGCCGCGCTCGGTCAGCACGATGGGCCGGTCCGGGGCGACGGTGCGGTCGACCTGCGCGTGGTACAGGCCCTCCGTCGCGGCGATCTCCAGGCCGAAGCGGCGCAGCGCGATCATGTGCGGCTCGATCGTGCGGGTGCCCAGGTCGCAGCCGCCCGCGTACGGCAGGGTGAACTGCTCCGTCCGGTGCAGCAGCGGCCCCAGGAACATGATGATCGAGCGGGTGCGGCGCGCGGCGTCGGCGTCGATCGCCGCCAGGTCCAGCTGCGCGGGCGGCACGATCTCCAGGTCCACGCCGTCGTTGACCCAGCGGGTGCGGACCCCGATGGAGTTCAGCACCTCCAGGAGCCGGAACACCTCCTCGATCCGGGCCACCCGGCGCAGGACCGTACGCCCCTTGTTGAGGAGCGACGCGCACAGCAGCGCCACGCAGGCGTTCTTGCTGGTCTTGACGTCGATGGCGCCGGAGAGCCGCCGGCCGCCGACGACCCGCAGATGCATGGGTCCGGCATACCCGAGCGACACGATCTCGCTGTCGAGGGCTTCGCCGATGCGGGCGATCATCTCAAGGCTGATGTTCTGGTTACCGCGCTCGATGCGGTTGACGGCGCTCTGGCTGGTGCCGAGAGCCTCGGCCAACTGCGTCTGTGTCCAGCCCCGATGCTGACGGGCGTCACGGATGAGCTTGCCGATACGTACGAGGTAGTCGTCTGACATGTCGGCAGGCTATCTCAGATATGAGATGAGGATGCTGTGGGGGTGTGCCGTTCGAGTGACAGGTGTGTACCGGCTCCGCGCGGCCGGGTCTCCCCATCGTCGCCCGCGCGGCGGGAGACGGCGCGGGCGGTGCGTCCGTACGGGGACGGGGCCGGGCCCGCCCCTGCCGGTGTTCAGCTCGCCCGGCCGTGCCGGCGCGCGGAGGCGCGCTTCCGGTGGGTGAGCTTGACCGGGATCAGCGCGAGCCAGCACCACATGGCCGCGGGAGGAGAGACGAGATAGGCGACCGGAACCGTCGCGGCGAAGAGCGCGGCGGTCGAGGCCAGATCGGCGGTGACCGCCCGGCCCACTTCGCTGCGGGAGGCCTCCGTCGCATGCTCCGTCTGCCGCCGGCCCGCAAGGAACATCGCCAGCTCCAGCAGGTTCGTGACGGCGACCATGCCCGCGTAGACAGCCACAGCCAGCGGGCGCGCGGCGTATTCGGAGAGCAGCGCCGTTGGGAACGGGACGAGAGCGATGGCGCCCAGCCACATCAGCGCGAACCGCAGCGCCACCCCCTCGAAGCGCGGGACGAGGCGCACGATCAGCCGGTGATCGCGCCAGAACCCGGCCAGGATCGTGAAACTCAGGGCGTACGCGCCGAGGTCGGGCAGCG
Organism: Streptomyces globisporus; assembly: GCF_003501885.1. Taxonomy (GTDB): domain Bacteria; phylum Actinomycetota; class Actinomycetes; order Streptomycetales; family Streptomycetaceae; genus Streptomyces; species Streptomyces globisporus_D. The sequence goes on along the minus strand of NZ_QWFA01000183.1, from coordinate 12,526 downwards.
CCTGGCGCACGGCATCGGTGAACGCGTCCTTGTCCAGGCCCGGTTCGACATGGAGGTCCAGGACCAGCAGGGTCATCGCGATGGCGAAGATCCCGTCGGACAGGGTCGTCAGACGGTCCGCGTTCTTCTCGTCGGCCTTCTCGTCGGCGGCTCGGGCATCGCTCACCCGCCTCAGGGTGAGGGGGCGACGGGGCTCACCCCGTCATTACGCCGACGGCGGGCAAGCCGGTCCTTCGGGCTCCGGCTCGTCGAGGACGGCGGCCACGGCTTCGATCTCGACGAGCTGATCGGCGTAGCCGAGCACGGTGACGCCCATCAGGGTGCTGGGCACGTCGTGGTCGCCGAAGAAATCCCGGACCACCTGCCAGGCGGCCACGAGATCCTCCTGCCGCGCCGATGCCACGAGGACCCGGGTGCTGATGACGTCCTGGACCGAGGCACCGGCGTCGGCGAGCGCGGTCCTCAGGTTCGCCACGGCCTGCGCCGCCTGGCCGGCGTAGTCCTCGACGGCCACGGTCCCGCCGTGCTCGTCGAGTGGGCACGCACCGGCGAGGAAGATCAGCCGGGACCCGGCGGGCGCCGTGGCCGCGTAGGCGTACTCGGCGATGCCGGAGAGGCTACGGGAACGGATCAGCGAAACGGCGCTGGTGCGGGTCACGGTGGGTGCGTCTCCTGCGGGGTGGGGCGTCGCGTGCTGGGTGCGTACGGGGGTGATCCTTTCAGCGCGCTCCGGATTCCGCCCCTCCTTTTGCACGGCGTCTCGCACGGCGTTCCGCGTGGCGACTCGTGCAGTGACCCGTCCGGCGGGGAAATTCGGATGCCCGTCGAACGGCGCCCCCCTACGGTGGCCCGATGACGTCGATCAGGCAGGTCCAGATCACCTTCGACTGCGCGTCGCCCACGCGCGTCGCCCACTTCTGGTGCGAGGTGTTGGGGTACGTCGTTCCACCGCCGCCGGAGGGGTTCGCCAGTTGGGACGATTACGCCCTCTCCCTGCCGCCGGAGAAGCGGGACGCCGGGTTCGTCTGCCAGGACCCCACGGGGGTGGGCCCGCGGATGTACTTCCAGCGCGTTCCCGAGGCCAAGGTCGTCAAGAACCGGGTGCATCTGTGCGTGCGGGTCGGCACCGGGCTCGTGGGGGAGGAGCGCCTCGCCGCGCTGGAGGCCGAGTGCGCGCGGCTTCTGCTGCTCGGCGCGAAGCGCGTACGGCTGCTCCTCGCCGACGAGGAGAACGAGTCCTGCCTCGTGATGCAGGACATCGAGGGCAACGAGTTCTGCCTCGACTGACCGGCCGGGCCCGCCCCGGTACCGTGGCTCGGCATGACCGACTCCGACTCCGACACCGCCGCCGAGATCGAGATCACGGCGGACCTGGTCCGTGACCTCCTCCGGGAGCAGCATCCCGACCTGGCGGAGCTGGCCGTCCGCGAGGTCGCGGGCGGCTGGGACAACCAGCAGTGGCGCCTCGGGGACGAGTTGGCCGTCCGCATGCCGCGTACGGAACGCGCCCCGGAACTCCAGCGCAAGGAGTGCCGTTGGCTGCCCCACATCGCTCCGGGGCTGCCGCTCCCCGTCCCGCGCCCGGTGCGGGTCGGGGAGCCGTCCGCACGCTTCCCGAAGCGGTGGACGATCATGACGTGGGTTCCCGGCGAGCCGCTGGACCGCACCTCGATCAGCCGGGGCGACCACGCGGCGGACACACTGGCGGACTTCCTGAGGGCGCTCCACGTGGCGGCGCCGGCCGAGGCGCCGGGCGTGGTGGACCGGGGCGCTCACCCGGGCGCGTACACCGAGGGCTTCGACCACTTCTTCCGGTCCGTCGCCCTCGACGGCAGGGCCGACGAGGTCCGGGCCGTCTGGGCCGACGCGGTCGCCGCTCCCGCGTGGGAGGGCCCGCCGGTCTGGGTGCACGGTGACCTCCACCCCGCGAACGTCGTCGTGTCGGACGGGACGCTCTCGGGCGTGATCGACTTCGGCGACCTGTTCGCCGGGGACCCGGCGTGGGACCTCGCGGCCGCCTGGGTCGTCCTTCCCCGGGGCGGGGCCGCCCGGTTCTTCGACGCGTACGCGCACGCGGACGGGGCGACGAGCCGGCGCGCCCGTGGGCTGGCCGTGCTGAAGAGCCTGTTTCTCATGCTCATGGGCGGCAACGGAGAGCGGGGGCTTCCCGGCGGCAAGCCTGCCTGGGGACCCGCGGGCCGGGCGGCGCTCGATCGCGTTCTCGGCACCGACGTGGGGTGACCGTGCGCAGGGTACGGCGGCGTGCGCGACCGGACGCTCAGCCGGCGGCAGGGAGCCCGCGGGCGAAGCGGCGGACGGCGTCGGTGAAGGCGTCCGGGGCGTCGAAGTTCGCGAGATGGCCGGCCCGTGGGATCAGCTCGATGCGGGCATCCGAATGCGCGCGGGCGAAGTCGGCCTCGCCGGACCGGAAGACGGTGTCCTTCTCGCCGTTCAGGATCAGTACCGGCGCCGCCACAGGGCGCAGCGCATCCGTGTCGAACCGGCCCAGTACCTCGCCCCAGGCGGCGGGCAGGGTGTGGAAGGCGTAGCCGGAGCGGATGGTCGCCTCCACCACGTCCCGTGGATACTGCCGCAGCAGCAGCCGGTCGTTCCACCGGGTCAGCCGGTCCGCCGGGATGCGGGGGACCAGGCCGGTGATCCACCGGTAGGGCGTGGCCCAGGGGCCGCGGGTGGACGCGCTGGCGCCCGCGAGAACCAGCCCGCGCAGCTGTTCCGGGCAGCGCCGCGCGAACTCCAACGACACGTAACCGCCGAGCGAATGCCCGACGACCAGGGCCGGTCCCCCGCCGAGCGAGTCCACCGCGGCGGCGATGACCTCCGTCGCGGCGGTCATGCTCCAGGGCTGCGCCGAGCGCGCTCCGTGGCCCGGCAGGTCGATGGCGACCGCGGGGAACTCCTGTCGGAGGGCGGCGAGTTGTGTGCTCCACTGTCCCGCGCTGAAACGTGTTCCGTGCACGAAGACGATGGGCGGTGCATCGGCTGTTGTCATCGGCCCCCCAAGTGATGCGCCCAGATTAGTGGCCGCGCGGCGCATACATGATCACGGCCATTCCGGCCAAACACACCAGGGCCCCGATGATGTCGAAGCGGTCCGGGCGGTAGCCGTCGGCGACCATGCCCCAGGCGATCGATCCGGCGACGAAGATGCCGCCGTACGCGGCGAGGATGCGGCCGAAGTTGTCGTCGCTCTGGAAGGTGGCGACCACGCCGTACAGACCGAGCGCGATGACGCCGGCGCCGACCCACACCCAGCCCTTGTGCTCCCGCAGGCCCTGCCAGACCAGCCAGGCTCCCCCGATCTCGAACAGCGCGGCGACGACGAACAGGGCGATGGAACGGGTGACGAGCACGGGGAGGGCTTTCTGGTGAGAGGTGGCTGGGGCAGGGCCGGGCAGGGCTGGACGGAACGGGACAGGACAGGGGCCTCAGTCGGCGGAGCCGAAGAGATCCGTGAGCAGCGCGCCCCCGTCGGCGGGCGCGCGGACCTCCAGGTGCAGATACGGGCCGTCGAGGTGGAGGCGGAAGTCGAAGAACGGGCAGCACTCCTGCTCCGCGGCCGCCAGCCCGGCGACGCGCGTGACCCGGCCGACGGGCAGGGTCAGCCGCAGCCCTTCGGGCACGGCGGCCCGGGTCGCGCCGGCGACGGCCTCGCGCCACCGGGCGGTGCGCTCGCGCAGCCCGTCGCCGCTCAGGGAGCACGCCACCGGCGCGGCACGCCACCGCTCCGTCTCCTGTTCGGCGACCTCTCGGCCGGGCGACAGGGCGACATCGACCGGCTGTCCGCCATGGGCCCCGCCGGCGACGGGGGCCGGCCCCGGGACTGACGAGCCCGGCCCTGGGGCCGACCCTGCAGCCCGGGCAGGCGCCGATCCCGAGCCCGGCCCCTGGCCCGGTGCCAGGAACCCGCACTCCGGGTCGCACCGCCCCGCCCGGTCCGGCAGTGCGTCCAGGTCGGCCAGGGCGCCGCGCAGGGAATCGGTGAAGGCCGCCAGCTCGGCCGCCCGGACCTCGGCCTCGGCGAGCCGGGCGGAGATCAGGGGGCGCAGATCGGCCTTCACGTCGCGGCAGGCGCCGGCCTCCCACACCCCGACCAGTTCGCCGATCTCCTCCAGTGCAAGCCCCAGATGCTTGGCCGCGCCGATGAACGCCGGCCGGTCGACCGCGTCCTCGCCGTACATCCGGTACCCGGCGGGGGTCCGGTCTGCGAACATCAGCCCCGCGCTCTCGTGGAACCGCAGGGTCGTGGCCGGCACCCCGCTGCGCTCGGCGAGCCGGGAGATCCGCATGGAGGTCATGCCGCCGACCGTAAACCTTCCACCCGACTGGAAGGTCAAGGCGTCGTCGCTCCATGCCTTCGGGCGGTGCCGCGTCAAGCGGTCCGTGTGTCGGCGCGGTCACAGGGCACCTGGGCATGACCGAGCGGCGGCTATGTACTAGAGTTATCTCGACATCGAGATATCTGCCGAGGCGCACCACAGCCGCCGCCAGTAAGGGTTACCTAACTAAGCCTTACCTTAGCGGATGGCCGGAGCCGTAGGTGGCAAAACGCGGCGCCGGCTGCCAATGAGGCGCGGCGCGGTAGACGCGCACATTGAAGAAGGAGACTGTCGTGTCGGCGAACAGCTTCGACGCCCGCAGCACGCTGCGCGTGGGCGACGAGTCGTACGAGATCTTCAAGCTGGACAAGGTAGAGGGCTCCGCGCGCCTCCCGTACAGCCTGAAGGTCCTGCTGGAGAACCTGCTCCGTACCGAGGACGGCGCGAACATCACCGCCGACCACATCCGGGCCATCGGCGGCTGGGACTCCCAGGCGCAGCCCAGCCAGGAGATCCAGTTCACGCCGGCCCGCGTGATCATGCAGGACTTCACCGGCGTCCCGTGTGTCGTGGACCTCGCCACCATGCGTGAGGCCGTCAAGGAGCTGGGCGGCGACCCGGCGAAGATCAACCCGCTGGCCCCGGCCGAGCTGGTCATCGACCACTCCGTCATCGCCGACAAGTTCGGCACCAAGGAAGCCTTCGGCCAGAACGTCGAGCTGGAGTACGGCCGCAACAAGGAGCGCTACCAGTTCCTGCGCTGGGGCCAGACCGCCTTCGACGAGTTCAAGGTCGTCCCCCCGGGCACCGGCATCGTCCACCAGGTGAACATCGAGCACCTGGCCCGCACCGTCATGGTCCGGGGCGGCCAGGCGTACCCCGACACCCTCGTCGGCACCGACTCGCACACCACCATGGTCAACGGCCTCGGTGTGCTCGGCTGGGGTGTCGGCGGCATCGAGGCCGAGGCCGCGATGCTCGGCCAGCCGGTCTCCATGCTCATCCCGCGCGTCGTCGGCTTCAAGCTGACCGGCGAGCTCCCGGCCGGCACCACCGCCACCGACCTCGTGCTGACCATCACCGAGATGCTCCGCAAGCACGGTGTCGTCGGCAAGTTCGTCGAGTTCTACGGTGAGGGCGTCGCCGCCACCTCGCTGGCCAACCGCGCCACCATCGGCAACATGTCGCCGGAGTTCGGCTCCACCGCCGCGATCTTCCCGATCGACGACGAGACGCTGAAGTACCTGCGTCTGACCGGCCGCGACGAGCAGCAGGTCGCCCTCGTCGAGGCGTACGCCAAGGAGCAGGGCCTCTGGCTGGACCCGGCCGCCGAGCCCGACTTCTCCGAGAAGCTGGAGCTCGACCTCGCCACGGTCGTCCCCTCCATCGCCGGCCCGAAGCGCCCGCAGGACCGCATCGTCCTCGCCAACGCCGCGCAGCAGTTCGCCCAGGACGTCCGCAACTACGTCTCGGACGACGAGGAGGCGGGCAAGGAGTCCTTCCCGGCCTCCGACTCCCCGGCCTCCTCCAACGGCGTCCCGTCGAAGCCGACCACCGTGACGGCCCCCGACGGCTCGACGTACGAGATCGACCACGGCGCCGTCACCGTCGCCGCGATCACCTCCTGCACCAACACCTCGAACCCCTACGTCATGGTCGCCGCCGCGCTCGTGGCGAAGAAGGCGGTCGAGAAGGGCCTGACCCGCAAGCCGTGGGTCAAGACCACCCTCGCCCCCGGCTCGAAGGTCGTCACCGACTACTTCGACAAGGCGGGTCTGACCCCGTACCTCGACAAGGTCGGCTTCAACCTCGTCGGCTACGGCTGCACCACCTGCATCGGCAACTCCGGCCCGCTGCCGGAGGAGGTCTCCAAGGCCGTCAACGACAACGACCTCGCGGTCACGTCGGTCCTCTCCGGCAACCGTAACTTCGAGGGCCGCATCAACCCCGACGTCAAGATGAACTACCTGGCGTCCCCGCCGCTGGTCGTCGCGTACGCCATCGCCGGTTCGATGAAGGTCGACATCACCAAGGACGCCCTCGGCGTCGACCAGGACGGCAAGCCGGTCTTCCTGGCCGACATCTGGCCGACCGAGGCCGAGGTCAACGACGTCGTGGCGAACGCCATCGGCGAGGACATGTTCAACAAGTCCTACCAGGACGTCTTCGCGGGCGACGCCCAGTGGCAGGCGCTGCCGATCCCGACCGGCAACACCTTCGAGTGGGACTCCGAGTCCACCTACGTGCGCAAGCCCCCGTACTTCGAGGGCATGACGATGGAGACGACCCCGGTCGAGGACATCACCGGCGCCCGCGTCCTCGCCAAGCTCGGCGACTCGGTCACCACCGACCACATCTCCCCGGCCGGCGCCATCAAGGCCGACACCCCGGCCGGCAAGTACCTCACGGAGCACGGCATCGAGCGCCGTGACTTCAACTCCTACGGCTCGCGCCGTGGCAACCACGAGGTCATGATCCGCGGCACGTTCGCCAACATCCGCCTGCGCAACCAGATCGCGCCGGGCACCGAGGGCGGCTACACCCGCGACTTCACCCAGGCCGACGGACCGGTGTCGTTCATCTACGACGCCTCGCAGAACTACCAGGCCGCCGGCACCCCGCTCGCGATCCTCGCGGGCAAGGAGTACGGCTCCGGCTCGTCCCGCGACTGGGCCGCCAAGGGCACCGCGCTCCTCGGCGTCAAGGCCGTCATCGCCGAGTCCTACGAGCGCATCCACCGCTCGAACCTCATCGGCATGGGCGTCCTCCCGCTGCAGTTCCCCGAGGGCCAGAACGCCGAGACCCTCGGTCTCACCGGCGAGGAGGCCTTCTCCTTCACCGGCGTCACCGAGCTGAACAACGGCACCACCCCCCGTACGGTCAAGGTCACCACCGACACCGGTGTGGAGTTCGACGCGGTCGTCCGCATCGACACCCCCGGCGAGGCCGACTACTACCGCAACGGCGGCATCCTGCAGTATGTGCTCCGCAGCCTGATCCGCAGCTGATCGGACGCGCACAACGCGAGGGCCGCGTCCCGGGAATCCCCGGGACGCGGCCCTCGCGCCGTTTCCGCGGCCGTGGACTCAGGCGCGTCAGTCCCCCGTCGGCGTCCGCATCAGGTCGACAAGTCGGCACGTCGTGCCGCGCGGCACCTCGCCGAGTCCGTGGATCTCCTCCACCACGCTCTTGCCGGGCCCGAGGTCGACCACTCCGGTGACACCGTCCGCGACCTTGGTGCCGTCCTTGTCGAGGAACTCGACGCCTATGTGGTAGCTCGCCGTCGTGGACGAGCCGTTCACGACCCTCACCTTCGCCGACTGCCAACCGATCTGCGGATCGCGCGCACACGCGGTGATCGTGACGTCCTTCTTCACGTCCGGTTCGGACACGGTGGGCTCCGGCGCGGGCTCCACCGGCTCCTCGGCGGACGGCTCTTCCCCGTACGGCTCTTCCTCGTACGGCTCCGAGTAGGGCGTGTCCGACCGCGGCGGCAGCGCGATGGAGTCCTGGACCGAGTTCATCGCCGAGTAGACGAGCGCCACCACGGCTCCCGCCACGATGAGCCCGCCGCCCACGGCGAGCGACACGACCAGCCCCGTACGCTGCTTCTGCGGCGGCCCCGCGGGCGCGGCCCACGGCGAAGGCTGCGCCGGAGGCCGGTGCTCCGGCTGCGGCTGTTCGGGCGGCGGAGGCGGAAAGTTGTCGGACATGCGGTCCCCCCACGGGAAAGTGATCAGCTGAGGGGCTTACCGTACGTGGCCCCATCAGCCCCACCCGCACCACCTGTACAGAAAGCGAACGGACCACCATGGGCGAGCTGATCCTCATCCGGCACGGCGAGACCGAATGGTCCCGCTCCGGACAGCACACGAGCTGGACCGACCTCCCTCTCACCGACGTCGGGGAGCGCCAGGCCCGCGCCCTCGTCCCGCTGCTGGCGGACCGCACCATCGGGCTCACCCTCGTCAGCCCGTCGATCCGGGCCCGCCGCACCGCCGAACTGGCCGGGCTCCCCGCGCCCCGGGTCACCCCCGAGCTGCGGGAATGGGACTACGGCGGGTACGAGGGCATCACCACCCGGGAGATCCGCCGCACCCGCCCCTTCTGGAACCTGTGGACCGACGGCGTCGACCCCGGCTCCGACGAGCACCCCGGCGAGAGCCNCCTGCCCGAGAGCCTCCAGCCGGAGTGAGCCGCGCTCGGCGGGCCTGCCCGAGAGCCTCCAGCCGGAGTGAGCCGCGCTCGGCGGGCCTGCCCGAGAGCCTCCGGTGCCGCCGAGCCACGACCGCCGACACGCCGACGGCCGGCACCCCGTCCTTCCGGGGTACCGGCCGACCGCGCTCACCGCGTCACGCTCAGGACAGCAGCTCCACCTCCGCGAGCGTCGCCGAACCCGTCAGCACCAGCCGGTACTGCGTGTACGAGCCGGGCTTCGCCACCGAGAACACCCGGGTCTGCTTGTCCCAGGCGAACGACTGGCCCGAGCGGCGGTCGACGTCCTTCCACTCCTTGCCGTCCGTCGAACCCTGGAGCGTCCACCCCTCCGGGGCCTTGTCCGCCGCCGCCGAGGTCAGCGTGTACTGGACGCCCTTCGTGGCCGAGGACACCGGCAGCTCCACCGACTCCACCGTCGCCGACGTGGCCGAGGTGTCGTCGAACAGCGCGCCGTCACCCTTCAGCGCGTCGCCCTTGGGCGTCGGGACCTTGTCGTCCTTCTGCACGGAGACCGGGGCCGCGTCCTTGCCCGTGCCCCAGGCCGACGGCTTCGGGCCCATGTCGAACTCCAGCGTGCCGCCCTTGGCCAGGACGTCGTGGGGGAGCGCCGTGGAGGTCCACTTCTTGCCGTTGACCTTCACGCCCTGCACGTAGATGTTCCTGTCGCTGTTCTTCGGGGCCTTCACGACCAGCTTGCGGCCGTTGTCCATGCGGACGGTGACCTCTCTGAAGAGCGGCGAGCCGATCGCGTACTCCCCGCTGCCCATCACCAGCGGGTAGAAGCCGAGCGAGGAGAAGAGGAACCAGGCCGACTGCTCGCCGTTGTCCTCGTCGCCGTGGATGCCCTGCCCGATCTCGCTGCCGACGTACAGCCGGCCCAGTACCTCGCGGACCTTCTCCTGCGTCTTGTACGGCTGCGAGGCCGCGTTGTACATGTACGTGGCGTGGTGGGCGACCTGGTTGCTGTGCCCGTACTGGCCCATCCGCACGTCACGCGCCTCGGTCATCTCGTGGATGACCCCCCCGTAGCTGCCGACGAACTCCGGGCCCGCCGTCTCCGGCGTCGAGAAGTACGTGTCCAGCTTCTTGCCCAGGCCCGCGCGGCCGCCGTACAGGTTGGCCAGGCCCCGGCTGTCCTGCGGGGCGGTGAAGGCGTAACCCCAGCCGTTGGTCTCGGTGTAGTCGTAGCCCCAGACGCGCGGGTCGTAACTGTCCGAGGGCAGGCGCCAGTCGCCGTTCGGCTTCTTGCCCTGGAAGAACCCGGCCTTGTCGTCGAAGAGCTTGACGTACTTCTGCGCCCGGTTCATGAAGTACTCGGACTCTTCCTTGTACCGCGCCTTCTTCGTCTTCTTGTACAGCTCCTGGCCCATGCGGGCGATGCCGTAGTCGTTGACGTAACCCTCCAGGGACCAGGACAGGCCCTCGTGGGTGGCGGTGTTGGCGTAGCCCTTGAAGACCGAGGTCTCCAGGCCCTTGCGGCCGACGCCCGAGGACGGCGGGGCCACGGTGGCGTTCTTGAGCGCCGCGTCGTAGGCCGCCTCGGCGTCGAACTTCACGCCCTTGACGTACGCGTCGGCGAACGCCACGTCCGAGCTGGTTCCGGTCATCAGGTCCGCGTAGCCGGGGGAGGACCAGCGCGAGGTCCAGCCGCCGTCCTTGTAGTGCTGGACGAAGCCGTCCACCAGCTCGCCGGCCTTCTTCGGGGAGAAGAAGGAGTACGCGGGCCAGGTCGTGCGGTAGGTGTCCCAGAAGCCGTTGTTGACGTACACCTCGCCGTCGACGATCTTCGCGCCGGTCTGCGTCGGGGTGTTCTCACCGGTCGCCTTGGAGAAGGGGCTGGCGTACTTGTTCTTGCTCTTCACCTTCTCGTGGCCGGAGTTCGGGTAGAGGTAGAGCCGGTAGAGGCTGGAGTAGAGCGTCGTCAGCTGGTCGGCGTTCGCGCCCTCGACCTCGACCGTCCCGAGGACGTCGTCCCAGGCGCCCTGCGCCTTGCGCTGCACCCGGTCGAAGGAGGTCGACTCCGGGATCTCCATCGCCAGGTTCTGCTTCGCCTGGTCGACGCCGATCAGCGAGGTCGCCAGCCGCAGGTTGACCGTGCGGTCCTTGCCCGCGTCGAAGCGGAAGAAGCCGGTGACGTCGTCGCCCCCACCGCCCTTCAGCTTGCCGCTGTCGGTGACCGGCGCGTCGAAGACGCCGTACACGAACATCCGTGTAGCGCCGGTGGACAGGCCGCTCTTGACGTCCGTGTAACCGGAGAAGGAGCTGGTCTCCGGGTCCAGCGTGATGCCGCCGGCGTTCGAGACGTTGTCGAAGATCAGACTGGCGTCCTTGCCCGGATAGGTGAACCGCATCCGGGCCGCGTGGTCGGTCGGCGTCATCTCGGCCTTGAGGCCGTTCTCGAACGTGACGCCGTAGTAGTGCGGCTTCGCCGTCTCGTTCTCGTGCCGGAACGGCAGCGCGCGGGCGGTCCGGGACGCGTCCGGGGTGCCGCTCGCGGCCGAGGGCATCAGCTGGAAGGTCTGCCGGTCGCCCATCCACGGGCTCGGCTCGTGGCTCGCGCCGAACGCCTGGAGCGTGGGGAGGTTGTCCGCGTTGTTGCCCCGGTGGTAGTCGTACAGCCAGCTCAGCGAACCGGCGTTGGTCACCGGCGTCCAGAAGTTGAAGCCATGGGGGACCGCCGTGGCCGGAATGTTGTTGCCGCGTGAGAAGCCGCCGGAGGAGTTGGTGCCGCGCGTGGTGAGCGCGTAGTCCGACAGATGCGCCTTGCGCTTCTCGGGCTTCTTCGGGGCGATCGAGATGTCGTCGATCCAGCCCTGGAACTTCGCCTTCCCCTTGGGGGAGTCGTACGCCACCAGGATCCGGTCGACCGTCTTGCCCGCGGCGACCGTGCCGAGCCGGGCGGCGACCTTGTTCCACTGGTTGACGTAGAGGCGCTTGGCGTCCGCCTGGCCCTGCGGGGTCAGCAGCCCGCCGTGGCTGTCGGTGGCCTTCAGATCGCTCAGGTACGTGCCGTCGGTGAAGGCGAGGTCCACCGCGACGTGCGTGGCCGGGTAGTTCAGGTCCGTCTCCCCCATCTGCGGGTAGACGAGATAGGACAGCTCGGTGTCCTTGGTGACGGCCGTGTTCACGTCGAAGATCTTGTTGTACGAGTACGCCCGTCCGTCGGGCGTGTGCGTGCCCGCGTAACGCAGTGCCTTCTTTCCGGTGAATCCCGCGCCCGACTTCGCGGTGGGGGAGCCGGAGGGGCCGCGGTCGGGCTGGCTGCGCATCTCGTCGGGCACCGGGGTCGCGGTGTCACCGTTCGAGAACTGAACGTCGGCGAGTTGGAGCGCGTCCGCGCCGCCGTTCGCCGTGATGTCCAGCCGGAAGTGCTTGTAGGGGGTGTCGCCCTTGAAGTCGTACGTCTTCGTCTCGTGCCGCTTGGCGAAGGTCTCGCCGGTGCGGGTGTCGAGGTCGGTCCACTCCTTGCCGTCCGCCGAGCCCTTGAGCGTCCAGTTCTTCGGGTCCCGTTCGGCGTGGTCGTTGGCCGAAGTGAGCGCGTACGTCACGACCTTGACCGGTTCGTCCAGATCGAACTCGACCCAGCCGGTCTTCGCGAACGTCAGCCACTTGGAGCCCGGTTCGACGTCGACGAGGTTCTCCTTGACCTCGCCGCCCGCGGTGTTCTCGGCGCTCGCGCGCACCTCCGTCACCCGGTCGGTGACATTGCCCGGTATGCCGGACGAGAAGCCCCCGTCGACACCGGAGGCCCGCTTCTTGCCGTCGGGGCCCTCCTCGACGGTGTTGCGCCAGTCCGGCTGCTTCTCGTCCGCCTCGAAGGAGGTGGTGAACGTCCGGTCGCCGGAGGGCTTCCGGTCCGGCGAGGAGGGCTGCGCCGTGGCGACCGCGGGGGCGATCACCACCAGGGCGAGGGAAGCCGCCAGGGCGGCTGCTGTGGGGGTCCGTCTCCGGCGGGGGGCCGGGCGGGGGAC
>NZ_QWFA01000182.1 GCF_003501885.1 Streptomyces globisporus | reverse complement strand
CTCGTGAAGGACTTGACGGTTGCCTTCTACACCGGCCGCAGCGGGGGAGGGGACGGGGCCTGAGGGCCCGGGGGAGGTTCCGGGGCGGTTCCGGGCCGGCTCGGAGGGCCGCCGGAATATGACGCTCATTGGTCTGGACATGTTCACGCCGCGTCAATAATCTAAGACTTGGTCTAGACCGCAGCATCCGCGTCACGCACAGCACTCCGTACCAAGCGCGCAGCAGTCGAGCAATGCTCATGGAACCTCCCCCACGTTCTAGAGGAGCGACAGCCCATGCGGAAAAAGGCAAGCGCGGCCGTGATCGGCCTGGCGATAGCGGGCGTCTCGGTGCTCGCGACCACCAGCGCCAGCAGCCACGGCTACACGGACTCCCCGATCAGTCGTCAGAAGCTCTGTGCCAACGGCACGGTGACCGGCTGCGGCAACATCCAGTGGGAGCCGCAGAGCGTCGAGGGCCCCAAGGGCTTCCCGGCGGCAGGACCGGCGGACGGCAAGATCTGCTCCGGCGGCAACGGGCAGTTCGCCCAGCTCGACGACCCCCGAGGCGGCAACTGGCCCGCCACGCAGGTCACCGGCGGACAGGGTTACAGCTTCCGCTGGCAGTTCACCGCCCGCCACTCCACCAGCGACTTCCGCTACTACATCACCAAGAACGGCTGGGACTCCACCAAGCCGCTCACCCGGGCCGCCCTCGAATCGCAGCCCTTCATGACCGTGCCCTACGGCAACCAGCAGCCGCCGGCCACCCTGACCCACCAGGGCACGATCCCCACCCAGAAGACCGGCAAGCACATCATCCTCGCCGTGTGGAACGTCGCGGACACCACCAACGCGTTCTACGCCTGCTCCGACGTCAAGTTCTGACGCTCCATCAGTTATCGTGCGGCGCCATGAGGAGTACCGGCACCGTCGCGGAGCTCGTACGACGTCAATGGGGGGACCACCGGCCCGCCCTGAAGCACGGCCCCACCGTGCTCAGTCATCACCAGGTGGTCGAGGGCGCCGCCGCACGGGCGGCGCTCCTCGCGGATCTGCTGCCACGCGGCGGCGAACCGCACCTCGGCGTCCTGCTCGACAACACCCCTGAGTTCCCGCTGTGGCTCAGCGCGGCGGCCCTGGCCGGGGCCGCCGTCGCGGGGATCAACCCCACCCGGCGCGGCCCCGAGCTGGCCCGCGACATCCTGCACACCGAGGCCCCCCTCCTGATCACCGAGCGCGCCCACCTGCCGCTCCTCGCCGGTCTGGAGCTGCCGGGCGTACGGGTCCTGGTCACCGACACCGAGGCGTACGCCGCCCTGCTCGCCCCGTACGCGGGCGCTCGCCCCGGCGACGTCGTGCTCGCCCCGGTCGGCCCCGGCAGCCGCATGCTCCTCTACTTCACCTCCGGCTCCACCGGCGCGCCCAAGGCCGCGATCTGCACCCAGGGCCGGCTCGCCGGAGCGGGCACCTCCCTCGCCGGGCACTTCGGCGTACGGCCCTCCGACACCCACTACATCTGCATGCCGATGTTCCACGGCAACGCCGTCCTCGCCGACTGGGCACCCGCCCTCGTCGCCGGGGCCGCCATAGCGCTGCGCCCCCGCTTCTCCGCCTCCGCCTTCCTCGACGACGTGCGCGGCTACGGGGCGACGTACTTCACCTATGTGGGGCGCGCCGTGCAGTACCTGCTGGCCACCCCCGAGCGCCCCGACGACCAGGATCATCCGCTGCGCCTGGGCTTCGGCACCGAGGCCGGGGCGGTGGACGCCGCCCGTTTCCGGGAGCGGTTCGGGGTGCGGCTGGTGGAGGGGTACGGCTCCTCCGAGGGCGGCGCGGCTGTCCAGCACACCCCGGGCACCCCGCCGGGCGCGATCGGCCGGGCCGCCCCGGGCGACGACCTCGCCGTCGTCGACCCGGAGAGCGGCGAGGAGCGGGCCACGGCCCGGTTCGGCCCGGGCGGGCGGCTGCTCAACGGGGACCAGGCCATCGGCGAGCTGGTCAACCGGGGCCCGACGCCCTTCGAGGGCTACTGGCGCAACCCGGCGGCGGACGCGGAGCGGGCCCGGCGTGGCTGGTACTGGACCGGCGACCTCTTCTACCGGGACGCCGAGGGCTTCCTCTACTTCGCGGGCCGCACCGACGACCGGCTCCGCGTCGACAGCGAGAACCTGGCGGCCGCGACGATCGAGAACATCCTCGCCCGCTGGGAGGAGGCGGCGGCCGCCGCGGTCCACGCGGTCCCGGACCCGGTCACCGGCGACCAGGTGATGGCCGCCCTCGCCCTCCGGGCGGGCGCGGCCTTCGACCCGGCGGCCTTCGCCGCGTTCCTGCGTGCCCAGCCGGACCTGGGGACGAAGATGGCGCCCCGGTTCGTCCGGATCCTCGACCGGATGCCGGTCACCGCGACGAACAAGATCCACCGGGTGGCCCTGCGCCGGGAGGGCTTCCGCTGCCCGGACCCGGTCTGGTGGGACCGGGAGGGCGACGGCACGTACGTACCGCTGGAGGGTGAGGGGCTCGCGGCCCTGCTGGAGCAGTACGAGGAGCACGGCACGCCCCTGTGAGCCGTGCCCCGGAAAAGCGAAGTGGCGGCCTCCGTGAAGAAGACCGCCACCCCGTGTCGTGCGCCGTCAGGGACTCGAACCCCGGACCCGCTGATTAAGAGTCAGCTGCTCTAACCAACTGAGCTAACGGCGCCTGCTGACTCGAAAATAATACCTGGTCCCGAGGGGTGCTGATGACCGCCCCGCCCCGGGGCCCACGGGCCGCTACAGCGCCAGCGACAGCAGGACCGGCGCCGCCCGGCGGCTCAGCGTCTCGGCCGCCGACCGCAGCCGGTGCGCGTCCTCGATCGGCAGCGACAGGGCGAGGCAGCCCGCGGCGGAGCCGGCCGTCAGCGGCACGGCCGCGCAGACGGTGCCCACCGCGTACTCCTGGAGATCCAGCACCGGGACCGTGGCGGACTGGGCGTCCAGCTGGGAGAAGAGGATCTTCTCGTCGGTGATCGTCCGCGAGGTGAGCCGGGCCGTCCGGTGCCGGGAGATGTGGTCGCGCCGCCCGTCGTGGTCGAGCTGGGCCAGCAGGCACTTGCCGACCGCGCTGGCGTGCGCCGAGGAGCGGAAGTCCACCCACTCGTTGACCGCGGGGGTGAGCGGTCCGTCCGCGACCTGGGTCACGCTGACCTCGCCGTCCACATACCGGCTGAGATAGACGGCCGCGCCGACGGAGTCGCGCAGCTCGGACAGGGTGAGCTGGAGGCGGTCCTCCAGGGCCCGGCGGCGGGCCGCCCCGGAGCCGAGCAGCAGCAGGGATGCGCCGATGACGTACGCGCCGTCGCTGACCTGCTCCACATAGCCCTCGCGACGCAGGGTGAGGAGGAGGGAGGTGAGGTGGCCGGTCGGCAGCCCGGTCTCACGGGAGATCTGGGCATCGGTCACCCCGTTGCCGTGCTTGGAGACCGATTCGAGCACGCGCAGGGCGTACTGCACCGAGTGGAACGGCGCCGTCGGCTCGGGCTTCAACGCCACGGTGTCCCCCTACCAGGTTGTGACCGCAAGCTTTCGCCCCACGATAGCCGCCGGAAGGCCCCCGCGGGGCGGCAGTTGACGAGTCAGTAGGGGCGCCCCGGAGCTGTCATCTGGGGCGCACCCGTCTGGCATATGCCGCTGTCATGGGCTGCGTATCAACTGCGAGGTCACAGAACCGCGTTGAGGAACTCGCGCGTACGTTCGTGTGACGGATCCGAGAAGATTTTTTCCGGGGATCCGGACTCCACGACCCGTCCCGCGTCGAACATCAGAACCTTTTCCGAGACGTCCCGGGCGAAGTTCATCTCGTGGGTCACGCAGACCATGGTGATGTCGGTGTTGCGGGCGATGTCGCCGAGCAGCTCCAGCACCCCGGCCACCAGCTCCGGGTCGAGCGCGGAGGTCACCTCGTCGAGCAGCAGGATCTCCGGCTCCATCGCCAGCGCCCGCGCGATCGCCACCCGCTGCTGCTGGCCGCCGGAGAGCTGGGAGGGGTGGGCGTCGACCTTCGCCGAGAGCCCGACCAGATCCAGCAGCTCCCGGGCCCGGACCTCCGCCGCCTCCCGGCTCTGGCCGAGCACGCTGACCGGGGCCTCGGTGATGTTCTCGATCACCTTCATGTTCGGGAAGAGGTTGAACTGCTGGAAGACCATCCCGATCTTCTTCCGGGACTCGCGCAGCTGCTTCTCGCCCGCCGGCTTCAGCGAACCGTCCGGGGTGCGGATGTGGGTCAGCGGGGCGCCGTCCACCCAGATCACCCCGCCGCTGACCTTCTCCAGCGTCATCAGCAGCCGCAGGATCGTGGTCTTGCCCGAGCCGCTGGGCCCGATCAGGGTGACGTGCTCGCCGCGGTCCACGGTGAAGTCCAGCTCGTCCAGAACCACATGGTCGCCGTAGCGCTTGACCACCTTGTCGAACCGCACCAGCGGCTCGCCCGTACGGGCCGAGGCGGGGACGGCGTCCTCGGGAGCGCCGGCCGGCCCGGGTGAATCCGTCTTCTTCAGGGGGAGGGGTTCAGTGGCCAAGGCGCTTCTCCAGCTTTCTCATCAACAGCGACGTGGGGTAGCTCGCGACCAGGAAGATCAGGCCGGCGAGGGTGAACACCTCGGTGTACGCGAAGTGGTCGGCCCCGTACTTCCGGGCCTCGAAGACCATCTCCTGCACCGTGATCACGGCGAGGAACGGCGTCTCCTTGAACATCGAGATCGCGTAGTTCCCGAGCGCGGGCAGCACATTGCGCACCGCCTGCGGCAGGATCACGGCCTGCCAGGTCCGCCGGGGCGACAGCGACAGCGCGCGGCACGCCTCCCACTGGCCCTTCGGCACCCCGTCGATCCCGGCCCGGTAGACCTCGGAGGTGTACGCGGCGTAGTGGATCCCCAGCACCGCGATGCCGATGTACAGCGGCTCCACCGTGTTGAACAGGGCCGCCGCGCCGACCAGTTGCACCAGCAGCGGGGTCGAGCGGACGAACTCCGTGACGGTGCGGACCGGGACGGTCACGAACCTGCTGGGCGCACGCCCGGCCATCGCGACGACCAGCCCCAGCACGGCCGCCACCAGGGTGCCGAGGACGGTCGCGAGCAGGGTGATCCTGAATCCGTTCAGCAGGTCGGGCAGGGACTCCCCGACCGCGTTCCAGTCGAAGCCGTTCACCGGACACCTCCCACGGCGGTCGTGGACGCGCTGCGGCTCTTGAACAGGCTCTTCGCGCCGGTGTCCAGGCCGAGCCGCCGCTTGGCGCTCCGCTCCAGCAGATTCATCAGCATCGTCAGGGCGTACGCCAGCACGAAGTAGGCGGCCAGCAAGGTCAGATAGGCGGTCACCGTCTCACCGGTGCGGTCGCGCAGCTGCTGCACCACCGTCATCAGATCGGCGGCCGAGATCAGCCACAGCAGCGGGGTCGCCTTCAGCAGCTGGATCAGCAGGTTGGTGAAGCTCGGGATCATCTGCACCCACGCCTGCGGCAGGATCACCTTCCACAGCCGCCTGGTCGGGCTCAGGTTGAGGGCGATCGCCGCCTCGTACTGGCCGCGCGGTACGGAGTTGATGGCCCCCCGCACCACTTCGGCGCCGTACGCACCGAAGTTGAGGCCGAACGCGACCACCCCGCAGATCAACGGCTCCAGTTCGTAGCCGGTCAGCAGCGGCATCGCGTAGTAGAACCAGAACAGCTGGACGTAGAGGGATGTGCCCCGGAAGAACTCCACGACGACCCGGGAGACCCCGCGTGCCAGAAGCAGCCGGCTGCCCGCCATCAGGCCGAGCGCGAACGCCAGCACCCCGGCCAGCAGTGCGCCCAGGACCGTGGCCTGGAGCGTCACCCACAGGCCCGACCGGACGCGGGGGAACTCCTCGACGAGGAGGGAGAAGAAGTCACTCATGCGCGCGCGCCCGCCCGCCCCGTCAGCCCTTGCACAGGTCCGCCGTCTTCAGGTCGGCGGGCGGGATCTCCGTCTCCCCGAACCCGTACGGCTCCAGCAGCTGCACATAGCGCGAGCGGTCGGAGACGATCTTCTTCAGTTCGCGGTTGAAGGAGTCCCGCAGGTCCTCGTTGCCCTTGCGGAACACCGCGCCGCCCGGGGAGAACTGCTCCTTGCCGTCCAGCTTCGGCACGAACGCCTCGGTGACCTCGGTCTCCGGGTTGGTCTTCGCCAGCCAGCGCAGCGAGATACCGGTGAGGAGGAACGCGTCGATCCGACCGCCCTTGACGGCGTCGGCCCCGTCCTGCGGCTTCTGCAGCGTCTTGATCCTGTCCTCGGCGATACCCGCGCCCTTGGCGTAACTGCCCTCGACCGCACCGGACATCACACCGATGGTGACCCCTGCCTCCTTGGCGGAGTCCAGGTCGGTGAGCTTCTTCGGGTTGCCCTTCTTCACCATCAGCGCGGTCGGCGAGATGAACTCCGGCTCGGAGAAGATCGCGTTGCCGCAGCGCTCCGGGGTGATGGCCATGCCCGCGCTGACCACGTCGTACTTCCCGGCCTGGAGCCCCGGGATCAGTCCGTCCCACTCGGAGAGCGTCGGCTTCAGCTCGTCCACCCCGAGGGCCTGGAAGATCTCCCGGTGCAGCGTCGGGGCCTCGCCCTTGAGCTCCTTGCCCTCCAGATAGCCGTACGGGGCCTCGTTGGCGTACGCCACCCGCACGAAGCCCTGCTTGCGGAGCTTCTCCAGGGCGCCCTCGCCCGTCGCGGAGCCGGCGTCGGTCTTGCTGCACGCGGTGAGGAGGCCGGGCACGACGAGGAGGCCGCCCACGGCCGCCGTTCCGTTGAGGAAACCCCGGCGGGACAGGTTCGGGAATTCAGCCATGGTTCGCAATCTCCTGGAGGTCGAACAGTCCGGACAGGGTGAGCGCCTGCCCGATCCCGTACGTCTATGCGGGTAGCCGGAGGCATGTAACCCAACAGTGGCCGGAAGGTGACCTTCCCGTGCCCGAACGGGGGCGGAGCGCGACCAGGGGTGCGCGGGGCGTGTTCCCCCGTCACGGAGGATTCATGACTCCACGTCAGTCACTTCTGTGATCAGCTGGTGCCATGGTTGCCATATGGACAAGCGTCGTGGCGGTCGGGGGCACGCTCCTGGGAGCCGTGGTCACGCACCTCTTCCAACGCCTCACCGCCGCGCGCACGGAGAGGTTCTCCCGGTCGGAGGCGCTTCGGCAGGAACGCACGGCCACCTACGGCGCGTTCGCCGCCGCGGCGGAGGAGTACCGGCACGGGCAGGCGGGCCGCTGGCACCGCATGCGGCAGAGTCCTGTCTCCGAGGCGTTCGTCGAGGCGCGCGACGAGGCCCACCGTCTGCGCACCGCCACCCGGCAGGTGCTCTACCGGGTCAAACTGCTCACCGACGACCCGGAGGTGGTCGGCGCCGCGGAAGAGGCCTATCGGTGCACGCGGGACGTCTCGACCGCCCAGGAGCAGGCCGAGCACGAGACGCTGGACGCGCGGGCGAGGGAGGCCATCGAGGCGTTCGTCGTCCGGGCCGCGCCGCTCACCCGTTGAGGCCGTCGGTCCCGTTGGGCTCGTCGACCCCGTCGAGGTCGGCGGAGGGGACGTAACCGCGTTCCTTGTCGACCGCGTTGGGCAACGGCTCGCCCCGCGCCCAGCGTTCGTACAGCGCGACGAACTGCTCGCCCAGCCGGTCGCGCCACCCCACCGTGTCCCCGCTCAGATGCGGCGAGACCAGCAGCCCCGGTACGTCCCACAACGGGCTTTCCGCGCCCAGCGGTTCGTCCTCGAACACATCGAGCGCCGCGCCCGCGAACCAGCGGCGGTTCAGCGCGTCCACCAGGTCGGCCTGGACCACGCTCGCCCCGCGCCCCACGTTGATGAAGCGCGCCGACGGCTGGAGCAGACCGAAGAAGCGGGAGTCGAACATCCCGCGCGTCGCATCGGTCAGCGGGGCCGCCGCGATCACCCAGTCCGCCCGCGCCGCCAGCCGGTCCAGATCCGCCGCCCCGTGGATGGTGCGCCGGGCGGTCCGCCCCACCAGGGCCACCGTGACCCCCAGGCCGTGCAGCAGCCGGGTGATCTCCCGGCCGATGGGGCCCGCGCCGACCACCACCGCCCGTGAACCGGCCACCTGCTGCCCCTCGCGGTGGCGCCAGCGCCGCTCCCGCTGGAGGGCGAGGGTGCCGGGGAGGTCCTTGGCCATCGCCAGCACCAGCCCCGCCACGTACTCCGCGATCGGCCGCTCGAAGACGCCCCGCGCGTTGGTCAGCACGGTGTCGGACGCGACCAGCTCCGGGCAGAGCAGCCGGTCCACGCCCGCGCTCGCCGTGTGCACCCAGCGCGGCCGCCGCCCCGGACCCGGCCAGGCGTCCCGTACGGCGTCCGACGTGAAGTCCCACACCAGCAGCACATCGGCGGCCGGAAGCCGCTCGGCGAGCGTGGCGGCGTCCGTGTACCGCACATCCACCCGGCCGGTCAGCCGGCCGAGCCGCGGGGAGGGGTCGGCGTCGAGGACGAGCAGGACGGGATCCGGCATGGGTGGTCGGCCCTCCGCGACGGAACGGACAAGATCGACCGCCCACGCTCGCAGCAGGTCACCCCCGCGTCAACGACGCCCGGCCGCGCGCCCCGGCGACCGCCCGGGGGAATACTGGGAACAAGTCGGGGCAAGAGTGACCGGTCGCGCGGTCATGGCCGCCGGAGCGTCCGGAGGGCCGCGGCGGCCCCGTGACGGGCCGCCCGCCGCGATCCCGCGAGGGGATCGCCCGCCGCGCGGCGAGCCGTCGACGTACAGGAAAGGGTGGACATGACGACCGTAGGACTTCTCTACCCGGGCCACGCCGCCGAGGACGACTTCCCACGGACCGAGATCCTGCTCGACACCGACATCCGGCTGCCCCTGTTCTCCACCGAGACCGGCGAGGACGTCTACCGCGCCGACGCGCTGCGCGAGCAGGGCGACCCCGACCGGATCGCCGAGGGCGTCGAGGAGCTGCGCCTCGCCGGGGCCGAGGCGCTGATCTGGGCCTCCAGCGGCGGCAGCTTCGGGCAGGGCTGGGAGGGCGCCCACGAGCAGATCGCCACGCTCGCCCGGGCGGCCGGGCTGCCCGCCTCCAGCACCTCCATCGGCTTCGGCCACGCGGTGCGGGAGCTGGGCGCCCGCCGGGTCGCCGTCGCCGCGTCCTACCCCGACGACCTCACCGGGCTCTTCGCCGAGTTCCTGGCGTCGGCGGGCGTGGAGGTGGTGGCCGCCGTGTCCGGCGGGGCCGGTTCGTCGGCCGAGGCCGGATCCTGGGGGCCGGACGAGGTGAAGCGGCTGGTGCGGGAGGCGGACCACCCGGACGCCGAGGTGGTGCTGGTCCCGGACACCTCCCTGCACACCACCGCGTACATCCCCGAGCTGGAGGAACTGCTCGGCAAGCCCGTGCTCACCGCCAACCAGGTCACCGTCTGGGAGGGGCTGCGCCTCGCCGACCGGCGGACCTGGGCGCCCACGCTCGGCACCCTGTTCGCCACCCGTGAGCCGGTGCTGCGGCAGCTGGAGCCGAAGGGCATCGAGGTGCGGGAGTAGCGAGCGGCGCGGGGCCCGGACCGTCGGGAACGAGCCGCGTCGGACCGGATTCGCCGGGAATAAAACGGAGCCATCCTCCTGTTGTCCCTCCGATACACAGACGTACGACAGCAGCACCGGGAGAGGCCGACACGTGGACGACATCCGAGGCGACGAGACCAGCGGCGACACCGGCGGCCGAGTGGCCGACGGCGACGGGATCCGGGGCGACGCAGCCGGGACGGCCACCGTTCCGCTGTCCGTCCTCGACCTGGTCACCGTGGGGCAGGGCCGCACCGCGACCCAGGCCCTGCGCACGAGCGTGGAGATCGCGAAGCTCACCGAGAGCCGCGGCTTCCACCGTTTCTGGGTCGCCGAGCACCACTCCATGCCCGGGGTCGCCTCGTCCTCCCCGGCCGTGATCCTCGCGCACATCGCCGCCCACACCGAGCGCATCCGCCTCGGCTCCGGCGGGGTGATGCTGCCCAACCACGCCCCGCTGGTGATCGCCGAGCAGTTCGGCACCCTGGAGGCGATGGCCCCGGGCCGGATCGACCTCGGCCTCGGCCGGGCCCCCGGCACGGACGGTGCGACGGCGGCGGCGCTGCGGCGCACGGACCGGCTCAACGAGGGGGCCGACGACTTTCCGCAGCAGCTCATGGAGCTGATCCGCTTCCTCGACGACGACTTCCCGGACGGGCACCCGTACCGCCGGATCCACGCCGTGCCGGGCCCGGTGCAGGCGACGTCCCCCGGCGGGGTGCAGTCCGCGCACCGGCCGCCCGTCTGGCTGCTGGGCTCCTCGGGCTTCAGCGCGCGGCTGGCCGGGACGCTGGGGCTGCCGTTCGCCTTCGCGCACCACTTCTCGGCGCAGAACACCGTCCCGGCGCTCGACCTGTACCGCGAGTCCTTCCGGCCCTCCGCCGTGCTGGACGCCCCGTACGCCCTGATCGGGGTCTCGGCGCTGGCCGCCGACGACGAGCGCGAGGCCCGCCGCCAGGTGCTGACCGGGGCCCTGTCCATGGTCCGGCTGCGCACCGGCCGCCCCGGGCTGATCCCGAGCCCGCAGGAGGCGGAGGCGTACGACTTCTCCCCGATGGAGCGGGAGTTCGTCGACGGCTGGCTGGGCAACGTCATCCACGGCACAGCGGACGAGGTCCGCACCGGCCTGGACGACCTGGCCAAGCGCACCGGCGCCGACGAGCTGATGATCACCGCCAACGCGCACGGCGGGGACGTGCGGCTGCGCAGCTACGACCTGATCGCGGACGCGTACGGCCTGCCGAACGCCTCGTAGACCGTGCGGGGTCCCGGCCGGCCGGGGGTGAGGCCGGGGCCGGGCCACCCCGGGGCGCGTCAGCCCTCCAGCGGCCGGGACCCGATCAGCCCGGCGATCTGCTCCGGCGCCACCGCCCGTGAGTACAGCCACCCCTGCCCCGTGTCGCAGCCGATCCGCCGCAGCCGCTCCGCCTGTCCGGCCGTCTCCACGCACTCCGCGGTGACGGTCAGGCCCAGGCGGTGCGCCAGCTGCACCATGGCCTCCACGATCGTTTCGTCAGCGGGGCTCGGATGCGTACCGTCCTCGTACCGGAAGCCCTTCACGAACGCGCCGTCCAGCTTCAGTACGGATACGGGCAGCCGGCTGAGGTAGGCGAGGTTCGAATAACCCGTCCCGAAATCGTCGATGGCGATCCGTACGCCCATGTCGCTCAGCGCCTGGAGCGCTCTCAGCGGGCGACCGCCGGAGCCCATCACCGCCGACTCGGTCAGCTCCAGCTGCAGCAGCCCGGGGGCGAGTCCGGTCTCGGCCAGGATCTGCGCCACGTCGGCCACCAGGTCGGAGTCCCAGACCTGCCGTACGGCGACGTTGACGCTGATGAACAGCGGCGGCTCGTCCGGGTGGTCGAGCTGCCAGCGCCGCGCCTGCCGGCACGCGGTGCGCAGCACCCACCGGCCGAGCTGGACGATCGAACCGTCCTCCTCGGCGATCTGGACGAACCGATTCGGCGGCAGCACGCCGAACTGCGGGTGGTTCCAGCGCACCAGCGCTTCCACTCCGCGCAGCACCCCGTCCGCCATCCCGACCAGCGGCTGGTACTCCAGCGTGAACTCGCCGCGCTCCACGGCGGGCCGGAGCGTCGAGGAGAGGGACTGCCGGGTCATGCGGTGGGCGTTGCGCTCGGGGTCGAACAGGGTCCAGCGGGCCCGGCCGTCCGCCTTCGCCCAGTACAGCGTGGTGTCGGCGGCCTGCATCAGACCGGTGGGCGAGGTGCCCGCCGCGGTCCGCTCGACCACGCCGATCGACGCGGAGACCGAGAGTCGCTGGCCCGCCAGGTCGAACGGCTGCTGGAGCGCGGCGAGGACCGAGCGGGCCAGGTCCGTCAGCTCCTGGGTGCCGGCCGAGTCCTCGACCAGGATCGCGAACTCGTCGCCGCCCAGGCGCGCCACCAGCCGGTTGCCCCCGGCGTTGCGGGAGGCGTCGTTCTCGGCGCAGTCGGTGAGCCGCGCGGCGACGGCGGCCAGCAGCCGGTCCCCGGTGCGGTGGCCCAGGGTGTCGTTGATCGCCTTGAAACCGTCCAGGTCCAGGTAGCAGAGGCCGATCCGGGCGTGCTGCCGGGACGGCAGGGAGTCGTCCTGGTACGGCGGGGTCTCCAGGGCCGAGGCGAGGCGCTCGAAGAACAGCGTCCGGTTGGGCAGCCGGGTCACCGGGTCGTGCATCTGGAGGTGGTGCAGCCGCTCCTGGAGCTCGCGCCGGTCGCTGACGTCCGCGACCGTCAGCAGCACCCGGGCGGACTCCGCCGCCGAGGCCCCCGTCATCGGTACGACGGTGATCTCGGCCCACAGCGAGCGCCCGTCGGGGTGCTTGAGCCGGCGCGTGCAGCGGAACCGGGAACGCCGGCCGAGGAGCACCTCGCGGTACGCGTGCCAGGTGCGGTCGTCGCCGGCGAGGTCGAGCAGTTGGCACGCCTGCCGCCCGGCGAGGACCGCCGCCGGGGTGCCCAGGAGCCCGCCGAGCGCCTCGTTGGCCCGCACGACATGGCCCCGGCCGTCGACGACGCCCATGGGGAGCGTGGCGGCGTTGAACGCGGCCCGGTAGTCGCGCAGCTCGGAGGCGATGGAACCGGCGTCGCCCCCGGCGGGATCGGCCCCGGCAGGACCGGTCCGGGCGGAATCGGTCCGGGCGGGACCGTTCTCGGCCGGGGCCGTCGTATGACGCTCCGTGACCGGCGCGGCGGGCGTGCCCGGCGCCGTGCCTGCCGAGGCCCTCGGCCCTTCGGAGGTTCCGCTCACCGCTCGCTCCCGCTGTGAAGGTCGTTGTGAACTGGTGGGGTCGGACTGGCCACCGGGTGGTCGTCCCGTGAAGGGGCCCGTTCCACGCGGGAAAGCGTGGTGAAGCATAGAGGGTGCCGCGTCGGCCGTTCCAGCTCACCGTCCGGTCCGGGCCACCGCGCGCGGCCGGAAGTGAGCGGGGGCAGGCGTTCCGCTTTGCCCGGTCCTGGTCATTTCTGCGCGGATCTGTTGCATCGGACGGCTGGACTGACCAGCGGTGACGTTCCGTGAAGGTGTGGGTGGCGATTCTGACCGCTGACCCGTGTGGGGCAGCACAACAGGGCGTGGCGTGGTGAAGCGGCACAGGGTGGACGGGATGGACCGTGTTTCCCCACCCGGAGGTCGATGTGCCGTCCCGTCGCGGACCCGGGGGAGCGGAACGGCCGCCCCTGCGCAGTCTGGCCGCCGCCGCCACCTCCCTCCTGGCGCTCGCCGCCATGTCCCTCGTCGCGGGCCCCGCCGTGGCCGCCACGGGTGACGCCACCTCCTGCGCCCTGCCCCGGACGGCGGCCCACCACTCGCTCGGCCTGAACACCTGGAACGCGGCCTACCCGCGCCCCGATCAGAACCTCGACGCGGTCATGATCTTCCTGTCCTTCCCGGACTCCGAGCCGGTCCTCACCCCCGAGGTACTCACCGCCGACCACTTCCCCGCCACCACCCGCTTCTTCGAGCGCGCCAGCTACGGCCGGTTCACCCTGCGCCCGCACCCGCAGCGGAGCTGGACGCAGATGCCGCGCGACTCCAGCTGGTACGCCATAGAGCGGGACTGGAACGCCGAGCGGCGCACGGCCTATCTGCGGGACGCCATCGCCGCCGCCGACGACGACGTGGACTTCTCCCGGTACGACGTCGTCTACCTCGTGGCCGACCCGGACGCCCCCGGCGTCGACTCCGACGCCACGAAGGTCGTCAACTTCGAGCGGCCACTGCGCGCCGACGACCACGACATCCGGCGCGTCGTCACGGTCTTCGAGCAGCACCCGCCCGACCGCAACGTCCTCGCCCACGAGACCGGGCACGTCTTCGACCTCGCCGACCTCTACCACCGGCCCACCGACGGCAAGGGCGACTGGGACACGTACGTCGGTGACTGGGACGTCATGGGCAGCCAGTTCGGCCTCGCCCCCGACCTGTTCGGCTGGCACAAGTGGAAGCTCGGCTGGCTCGGCGGCCGGCAGGTCGTCTGCGTCCAGGGCTCGGCCGACCTCACCCTCGAACCGGTCGCCGCCGCCCCGGTGCCCGGCGGCTCGATCGGGACCCGGCTCGCCGTCGTCCGTACCGGAACCGACAGCGCCCTGGCGATCGAGGCCCGCAGCGCCACCGGCAACGACCGGGACACCTGCGCCGAGGGCATCCTGATCTACCGCGTCCGCAGCGAGACGGCCTCCGGCGGCGGGCCCGTCGAGGTCGTCGACACCCATCCGGAGACCGGGGCCTGCTGGGACCGCTCCGTCTACCCGCCGCTGGCCGACGCCCCGCTCGGGGTCGGCGAGACCTTCACCGTCCCGGGCGACGCGACCCGTATCGAGGTCGCCGACCGCACCCCGTCCGGCTCCTGGACCGTCCGGATCACCGCCGGAGTCTGAAACCCGCTCGCCGGCCCCCGCACACGAAGAAGCCCCCCGCTTTCGCGAGGGGCTTCCTCTGTCTGTGCGCCGTCAGGGACTCGAACCCCGGACCCGCTGATTAAGAGTCAGCTGCTCTAACCAACTGAGCTAACGGCGCCTGCTGACGTCGTAGACATTAGCACCCTGATCCGCCCGAGGAAAAATCGAATGTGCGGGGCCCCGCGAGGAAGCGGAACGGCTCACCCGCACACACGCCCAGAGCAGCACATCGGGACCCGGCAGCCACGGCCTACGGGTGTCGGGGGCCACCACCCAGCGCGGGCCACCGTCCGACGACGCGCAGGTCAGCGGCGGTACGGTCACGGCGTCACCGGTGCCGTGGCAGAGCAGGGGCGGCACCGGGCCGCGCGACTCCCCGGAGCCTGCGGACCCTTCGGAACCGCCGGTTCCCCACTCCTCCCAGGCGAGCAGCGAGGGCAGCCGCTGGGCCGTACCGGGGGCCGCGAACAGCAGCATCCGGCCCCGGTGCGTGGCGACCGGACCTGAGCCGGGCCCCTCCGCCCAGAGCTGCTCCAGCATGCGCCGCCCGAACAGCGCCGGTACGTTCACCACGTCGAAAGCGGAGCCGCAGGGCAGCACCCCGGGGGCCGTGGGGTGCTCCTCCCACTGGGCGAGCGTGCTGCGCGGATAGGGGGTGGACCCGGCCAGCCAGGCGGCGCCGGCCGCCGTGACCTGGGCGGCCTGGGATCCGGACTGGTCCCGCAGCAGGGCGAAGATGTCGACGCCGTGGTGCGCGACGGCGGCACCGGCCTGCAGGGTCGTTGTGTCTTTCAGCCATGCGCTCATGAAGCAAGGTCTACCGGGAGTGACGGAACTGATTCCGAGAGTTGCCGGAAACCGGGACAGGCGAGGAGGGGGAGGGGTATCTTGCCCGCCTGAATATGCCACGGGACCTGACCCCCGGCCTGACGGCGCAGCACCTGCCCCGGCCGCCCCACGGGCCACATCGGTCCAGGCCGCCCCACCGACCACATCGGCCCCGGAGGCGTCGTACGGTCAGGCTCCGGGCCCTCCAGCGCGTCAGGCTCTCGGGGAGTCCAGCAGGGAGCGGCCGAACTCGATCATCTTCTTCGCGTAGTCCTCGGTCCACTCCGCGCGCTCCGCGACGTCCGCCGCGGTCAGCCGGTCGAACCGGCGCGGGTCGGCGAGCTGCGCCGCCGCCATCGCCTGGAACTCCACCGACCGGTCCGTCGCCGCCCGGAAGGCCTGCGTCAGCTCGGTCGCCCGGGCCAGCAGCTCACGGGGGTCCTCCAGCGACTCCAGGTCGAAGAAGTGCTCCGGGTCCGCCGTGGCCTGAGACGGCTCGAAGAGCAGCGGCGCGGGGCGCAGCCGCTGCCGTTCGTTCCGCTCGGACTCTGTCATGTGCTGTTCCTCCCTCGCACGGCCAGGACGGCCACCCTCCATTGTCCAACCCCGCGCAAGGGGGCCCCAGGGCCTGAGCTCCGCCGGCCGGCTCTTACGGCTTCCAGCGCACCTTGTGCTCCGCGAGATGGGCCAGCACCGCGTGGTTGGCCTCCCAGCCGTCGGGGAACTTCACCGTGACGCCCAGCTGGACCGGCTCCGTGGACGGGTGCTCGTCGAGCAGGTCCGCCACCCCTTCCCGACACACCACGACGCAGGCGTGCCGGTGCCGGGACGCCAGCACGCACAGGCGGCCCGTCTCCAGGTGGAAGGCTGTGGCGTCGGGGCGGCCCGACAGGGGGTGCAGCACCACCGTGACGTCGAACTCGCGGCCCTGGAGCCGGTTCGCCGTGTCCACCGCGACCCCCGTGACGCCCAGCTCCGCGAGGGCCGCCCGCACCGCGGCTGCCTGGTCCCGGTGGGCCGTGCCGACCGCGACCCGGTCCGCCGTCACCGGCACCGGCTCCTCCGCCCGCTCGCTGGTGGCGACGCCGCCCCGGTCCAGCAGCCGCCGGACCACCAGGGCCACCGCCCGTACCGCCTCGGGGTCGGTGCGCGGGGTGTGCCGGGCGGGCAGCTCCAGCAGCCCCCAGCCGGACTCCGCCGCCTCGTCCAGCACCCGGTCGGGCCCCGACCCGTCCGACGCCACCCCGAAGGAAAGCTTCCGGTCCCCGTGGTCCGTACCGCTGCGGAACGGCGTGTACGGGTAGAACGCGTCCGACACCAGCGGGGCCGCTGACGCCGGGAGCCGCCACGACACCGGCAGCCGGTGCTGCGGCAGCTCCGGATTGTGCGCGAGCAGCGTGGACACCGCGCTCGCGGACGGGTCGTAGCTCAGCCCCGCCCACTGGTCCGCGCCGACGATCGAGAACGGGTCCAGCTGACCCGGGTCCCCGACGAACAGCGCCCGCTCGAACAGCCCGGCCACGGCCAGCAGCGCGTCCGAACGCATCTGGTACGCCTCGTCGACGATGGCGTGTCCCCACGGCTCCACGTTCTTCACGTGCGCCCACTTGGCGGCCGTCGAGATCACCACGTCGAGCCCGGCCAGATCCGCCACCTTCGCCGACTTGGTGACGTTGGCGAGGCCGTCCAGCACCTTGTCGTACGGGTCGGAGTCGCTGCTGTGCAGCCGCCCCACCGGCAGCTCCGGATCCTTCTCCGCGAGCCGTACGACCAGGTCGTCGACCTGGGCGTTCGTCTGCGCGATCACCATCAGCGGATGCCCGGCGGCGGCCAGCTCCAGGGCCGCCCGGACCACCAGCGTCGACTTGCCCGCGCCCGGGGGCGAGTCCACGACGACGCCCCGGCTGCTGCCGTGCAGGGTGTCGTCGAGGATCGCGCCGGTCGCACGGGCCGCCTCGGCGCCCGGATCGAAGACGGTGCTCACGGAAGGTCCTCCCGGATGGCAGTGGTCACAGCAGGTCCTCCGGGGTCACGGGGTCGGGGTGCTCCGCACGCGTCGCGGCGTCCGCGCCCGGCGGGCCGCCGTGGGTCCACGGCGTCTCCTCCGGGTCCGGCAGCTTCGGACCGCCGCGCTGGTCGTGCTCGAACAGGGTCCAGGCGATCCGCTCCCCGGGCTCCGGCACCGAACCGGGCGCGGGCTCCTTGCCCCGGCCCATCCGGTCGAGGATCCGCAGCACCAGCAGGACGTCGCCGTCCTGGTCCGTCGCCTCCTCGGCCCGCACGAACTCCGCCGTCTGCGGCTTGCCCTCCAGCGAGCGGTAGACCTTCGCCCGCTCGCCCAGATGCGGCCGCTCGTCCGTGCGGACGGTGACCAGCGGGCGCGGCGAGGGCCGCTTCGACTCGGTGTACGTCATCTCCACATCCGTCACCGTGCCGAGGAACGCCTCACCCGCCAGCCGCCGTCCCGCCAGCACCAGCGGATCGTCCAGCGCCTCCTGCGCCTCCAACTGGGCCTGGGCGGTCTCCCGGGACGCCAGCTTCTGCGCTGCCGTCACCGCGTCGTCGCGGCGCGGCTGCGGCGGCTCGCCCGAGCGCACCCGGTCGCGGTGCGCGGTGAACGACCAGCGGTCCCGGGTCCAGCGGTCCTCGGCCCGGGACCCCTCGGGCAGTTCCCGCAGCAGGTCGAGGCCGCGCCAGACCGCGTCCCAGGTCGGCAGCATGACCCGCGCCAGCAGCGAACGGATCTCCCGCTCGGCGCCGCTCAGCTCGCCCAGCCGGGCATCCGCGGCGAGCCCGTCCTCGGCGGAGGCGAGCGCCGTGCGCGCCCGGTCGTACCGCTCGATCGCCGGGGCGAGGAGCCGGTTGTCGAAGTCCGGGTCGGTCGCCGGACCGGCGGGCGGGCAGAGCAACTGGCCCTCCCCGTCCCGGGCCAGCTCCGCCCGCAGCGCGGCCTCGGCCCCCGAGGAGCCGGCCGGCGGGTCGATCCAGGACAGCAGCGCGCCCAGGTGCTGGTCCTCCAGGCTGCTCTGCCCGGTCGCCCAGTGCCGGTTCAGCAGATCGGTGGTGGCCAGCAGGAGCGAGGAGCCGGGCACCCGGGCCCGCTCGCCGTAGTGCGTCAGCCAGCGGCCGAGCAGCGGCACCCGGGCGGGCGCCGGATACGGGGTGTCCGGGTCGTCCTCGGCGGTGCGGCGGAACCGCATGGACCGGCCCAGCAGCCGCACGAACTCGACGCCCGCCCGACTCGGCACGATCAGCTGGCCGGCGTCCGTGCACAGCTCGACCTCGACCTTGGTCTTCTTGCCGGTCGCCGGATCGGTCTCGTTGCGCTCGGCGGGCTCGACGACGTCCGCGTACGCCTCGATGTGCGGCAGGACCGCCTCCGCCAGCTCGGCCAGGAACGCGAACCGCAGGTCCCGGTCGCGCGGCTGGGCGACGGCCAGCAGCCGGGGCGCCTCCCGGTCCGTGCCGACGAGCGCCCCCAGCGGGGCCCCGGCCTCACCGGCGGTGGTCAGCGGCACCAGCACCAGCGGCCGGTCGGTGAGATGGCGGTGGCGGACGGTCGCGAGCGGCTGGGCGCGCCCGGAGTCGACGGCCTCCAGCCGGGCCAGGGTGGTGATCAGCGACATGCGGCCCCACCTTCCGGAGTCCCGGCGCCCGCGACCGATGCGGCTTCCCGCGCCCCGGCCCGCAGGACGGCGGCGCTCTCCAGGGCCTCGGCCCGCAGCGCGGCGGCGCGGCGCAGCGCCGCGACCGTCGGATCGGCGGGATCGCCCTCCTTGCCCGCGGCGGCGGCCAGCACCCCGGCCACCGTCGTCAGCCCGCCCAGCTCACCGCGCACACCGCGCCCCAGCGTCTCCACCGCCCCCTCGGCCCGGGACTTCGCCCGGCAGTGGAAGGCCAGCTCGCAGGCGGCCAGGCACTCCGGGGCGTACGCCGGGGGCACCGCCGCCACGGCCGCGTCCAGCTCCTCGGACGGGCACGCCGGATCGAACGTCGTCCCCTCCGGCAGCCCCGCCGCGATGTCCTCGATCCGGGTCAGCCGGGTCAGCTGACGGCGGGTCACCGCGCGCTGCTTGCGTACGTCCACGACGGAGGCGGTCGGCAGATTGGAGAAGTCCTTGGGGCAGACCAGCAGCACCCGCTGCCCCACCTCCGCACCCTCGGTGACCGCGGCGACCCGCTCCAGCGCCAGCACGTACACCGCGGCCTGCCGGGCGGCGGCGCCGACCTTCGACGCGTCGGCCGAGGCGTCGATCATGGGAAATGACTTGATCTCGACGACCGTCCACCGGCCGTCGGGGTGCACGACCACCGCGTCGGGCTCCAGATAGGCGGGGGAGCCCGCCACCTCCAGAGCCAGCATCGGGTGGTCCAGCAGCGCCCAGCCGCCCGCCGCCGTGGCCTCCCGCAGGGCGAGCGCGGTGCGCGCGGCGCGGCCCTCGGGACCGGCGGCGCTCAGATCGGGCGTCGCGGCGTCCGGGCCCGGGGCGGGGGCGGAGCCGCCCAGGCGCTCGTACAGCAGGCGCAGCAGCTCCGCGCCGCCGTCGGCCTTGACCTTCGCCTCGAAGGCGTTGCCCCGCATGAAGGCGAACTGGGACTGCCCGAAGGGGGCGGGTGAGCCGAGCGCGGTGGCCAGCACGGCCTTGTCCACCCCGGCGCCGTCGAGCAGGGCCCGCCGCTTGCAGCCGGGGTTGGCGGCGAGGGCGGCCAGGGCTCTGGCGTCCAGCGGATGCGGTGCGACGGACGGGCCGCGCAGCTCAGCGAGCCGCTGCCGGAGCGTCGTCGCTCGCGTCCGCGTCGGCGGCGTCTCTGGCTGCCGTGCCGCCGACTGCCGTGCCGGGGGGATCTGCGGAGGTGGTCCGCTGGCCGGGGATTCGCTCACCCGTGGAAGTCTTGCACCCGGCACTGACATCCGGGGACACGGTCGCCGGAATCGCCGTGGCGGCGGTGCCCGCGCCGCCCTGCTTCCGGCCGCCGAGGAGGCCGTCGGGGAAGACGCCGGCCAGCCGCGCCTTGACCCCGTCGGCGAACCGGATGACGGGCTTCACCAGCAGGGCCCCGAGGCCCATCACGGCCGCGCCCGCGACGGCGTCCAGGAAGTAGTGGTTGGCGGTGCCCATCACGACGATCGTGGTGATCAGCGGATAGGCGATTCCCGCCGCCCGTATCAGGGGGTGGCGGCCGTGCCGCCACAGCAGGATCCCGCACCACAGCGACCAGCCGACGTGCAGGCTCGGCATCGCCGCGTACTGGTTCGTCATCCCGCTCAGTCCGCGCGGCGCGCTCGCCCCCTCGCCCCACCAGCCGTACGCGCTGTACTGCGCCATCGTGTCGACGAAGCCGTGGCTCGCCTCCAGCAGCCGGGGCGGGCAGGTCGGCATCAGCGTGAAGCCGACAAGACCCAGCAGAGTGGAGTTCATCAGCCAGACCCGGGCCGCCCGGTACGCCGCCGACCTGCGCCGGAACATCCAGACGAGGACGGCCGGGGTGACCACGTAATGGAGGGAGGCGTAGGCGAAGTCGGCGGGTATGCCGATGGACGGGGTGCTGGTGAAGAGACGGTTCAGCGGGTGCTCGGCGTTGAGGTACAGCGCCTGTTCGAACCGGAGGATCGCCAGGCCGTGGTCGACCGCCGTCGACACATCGCCGCGCACCAGGAGACGGCCCACGGAATACAGCGCGTACACCACCGCGATCAGTGGCAGCTCCGTCCACCAGCGGGGCCGATGACCGGTCGCGGGCGGCGCGGTGGCGTGCGGCATCCGGTAGCTCTCCCCATGTTCATGCGGCCGACGACGAACGTTCAACCGTACGGCGGCGCCGTGCCACCGCATCCCCCGGGGGTCCCCTTCCGGACGTCCCGTACGCAGCGGTCCCGCCGTGGTCCGATTCCGTGGCCGGGGACTGCGCAGGGTGGGACGCCCGCCGGGGCCGGGAGGTTGCCCGGCGGGCCGGTACGGGATGATGGAAGAACCCAGCACCAGCGTTCCAGGGAGAGCCTTCATGGCACCGCGCATCCTGCTCGCCCGGCACGGCCAGACCCAGTGGTCGGTCCGGGGCAACCACACCGGCAGGACGGACATCCCGCTCCTGGACAGCGGGCGCGAGGGCGCGAAGCTGCTCGGCGAGCGACTGCACCGGGCCCCGTGGGCGGGGCTGACCGGCGTCGAGGTCCGGACCAGCCCGCTCGTCCGGGCCGCCGAGACCTGCGAGCTCGCCGGGTTCGGGGAGCGGGCGGAGCGGTGGGACGCGCTGATGGAGTGGGATTACGGGGCGTACGAGGGGCTGACCCCGGCCGAGATCAAGGCGGACCGGCCGGACTGGCTGATCTGGCGGGACGGGGTGCCGGGCGGGGAGTCCGTCGCCGACGTCACCGCCCGTGCGGACGAGATCGTGGCCTGGGCGCGGTCTTCGGACCGGGACGTGCTGGTCTTCGCCCACGGCCACATTCTGCGGGCGCTGGGTGCGCGGTGGCTCGGCGAGGACCTGTCCTTCGGCGCGCGGATCCGCCTGGAGCCGACGTCGCTGTCCGTCCTGGGCTGGGCGTACGGCCTCCCGGCCGTGGAACGCTGGAACGACACGGGCCACCTGGACCGGTGATCATCCAATCCCGTCCGGCGTTTGAGGACGGAACCGTCCACTCGGTGGGCGTCAGCTCGGCGGGCTCCCGGGCCACCCCGACCTGTCCGGCGCTCGCGGACTTCCGGGCCCACCCCAGCCCGTCCGGCGATTGAGGACGGAACCCTTCGGCCGGTGGGCGGGAACTTCGCGGACCCCGGGGCGGGGGAGACCCTGATGCACACCCGGGAACGCGCTCAACGGCTCCGTCCTCAAACGCCGGACGGGCTGGGTGGTGCGCCGGACGGGCCGGAGCCGTGGCGGGTCAGGAACGATGACACCTCCGGCGTCCCGGCCCGAGGGCCCAGCGCTCGGGCCGCGCCCGCCAGCATCCCCCGGATCCGCGACGACTGCACCCGGGTCAGCAGATCCAGCACCTGGTGCCCCGTCGCCGCCGCCTCGTCCGCCCGGCCCGCCCGGGCCAGGTCACCCGTGAGCTGGGCCCGGTACAGCGCGAGGTTCCGGGTGAAGTGCGCGTCCTGGAGCACCACCGCCCGCCGCCCGTGCCGCGCCGCCCGGGACCAGTCGCCCAGCGCCGACCAGCACTGCGCCTCCAGCAGCTCCAGCTCCGCCTCCCGGAAGAAGCTCATCCACTCGGGGTCACCGGACGCGGGGCCCCGGTCGAACGCCGCCCGCGCCCGCCCGATCGCCCGGTCGCACCCCGTACGGTCACCGAGCCCCGCCCGGCCCCCCGCCTCCCGCAGCGCGAGCAGCGCCAGCAGCCGGGGCGACCCCAGCGTGCGGGCGGCCCGCCGGCCGGCCTCCGCCGCCCGTACCGCCTCCCGCGGCCGCCCCGCGTCCCGGGCCAGGAACGACGTGTTGCAGAACGCGTGCGCCTCAAGCCCCGCGTCCCCCGCAAGCCGCGCCGTGGCCAGCGCCTCCGCGTAGTGCGAGCGGGCGTCGTCGAAGCGGCCCGAGTCATGGGCCAGCCACCCCACCGAGATGGCCAGCTCACCCGCGCCCGCGTGCAGCCGGTCCGAGGTGGCGCGCCGCGCGGTGCCCCCGGCGTCCAGCAGTTCGTACACCGCGCGCAGCGGCTGCGCGGCCCGCCGGTAGAGCCCGTCACCGCCGTGCCGGTCGTCCAGCAGCCGGATGTCCCGTACGGCCTTCTCGACGGCGAGCACCTCCGCCTCGCCGACCCGGCGCTGCGTGGGCAGAGAGACCCGGGCGGAGGCGGGCGCCCCGCCGAGACCCAGGGAAGCGGCCGCCACCGTGGCGGTGCCACTCGTCATGAACACGCGACGCAGCACGTCGCTCTCCTCGGGGATGTCGTCGGTATCGGTGTCGCGGTGCGACGGGGGGGTGGGGGACGTCCCTGGGGACGCGGCCCCGGGCGCGGGCGGCGTTCGACCGGGGCCCCGCGTCCGGTGACCCCGAGTGGA
>NZ_QWFA01000181.1 GCF_003501885.1 Streptomyces globisporus | reverse complement strand
CAAAGGGCACCACCCAGCCCCCGGCCCCCAAGCCCCCTCGCCTTCATGGCGCGGCACCCCCCACCGTGTCCTCCGCCAGGGCTGCCGCCTCGGCGCTCAACGTCAGGGCCGGCACACCCGGGCCCCGGGTCGGCGCCTCCACGCGGACGCGCCAGAGGTCGCCGGCCCGCACCATCTCGACCCGGGCGCCTTGGGGCGCCGCCTCACGCGCGGCGTCCAGCACCGCCGTCTCCGGCTCCGAACGGGCCGCGGCCCGAGCCCCCGCCCGCGCCGCATCCACGCAACGGATCTGGTCCGCGGCAGCCAGCAACGCCCAGAGCAGGGCCAGGGCGAACGCCACCAGCACCGGGATCACCACAGCCGCCTCAGCGGTCACCGCGCCCCGATCACCGGCCCGGCCACCGCCCCCGTCGCCGCTCGGAGCCCTGCCCCGGCGCCGTCCCCGAGTGGCACCCCACGAGAGCCCCCGGCTGAGGCACCGGAAGTCGCGCCGGGAGAGGCGCCTGCACGATTCCCTGAAGCGGGCCCCCGGGCCTGGCCCCGACCGAGTCTCAGAACTTCGCATCGAGTGCGTCCTCGACCAGTGACTGCAACGCCGACACCACCGGCCCGCTGTTCACCACCTTGTACAGCACCGCCGCGAAGGCACACGCCGCGATCGTTCCCACCGCGTACTCGGAGGTGGTCATCCCCCGATCGGACCGGCCGAGCCGACCCGCCCACCTGGCGGACCACTTAGCCCGTCGGTCCGGCCACCCCGTGAACAGCCGTCCCCCGCGCAGGGCGCCGACGGCACGGTCCCAGAACTTCGTTTCCATTTCATCCCCCGATGAGCATCGATGATGAGCGGGCGCCCGAACGGAACACCCTTGAGTGACAGCTGAGTGACAGCGAAAATGAATGACTGCCAGGACCACCGGCAGGCAGCCGCCGGCCGCGAACCGCGCGCAGCCTTACTGGCCCGGACCGCCGCTCGCGAGCAGGTCGCCTGCCAGGCCGATGATCACCGGCGCCACCCCGACCGCCAGGAATGCGGGGAGGAAGCAGAGGCCGACCGGCGCGGTGATCAGCACCCCGGCCCGTTGTGCCCGCGCCACTGCCGCGGCGGCTCGCTCGGCGCGTATCGACGCGGCCAGCCTGGCAATGGGCTCCGCCGCCGGTGCCCCCGTCGCACCTGCCCGGTGCAGACAGCGGGCCAGCGGGCCTGCGCCCGGTATCTCCGCGAACCGGCCCCACGCCTCGGCCGGTTCGCCGCCGAGCCGGATCTCCACGGCGGTCCGGGCGAGCCGGTCTCCGACCGGGCCACCGATGGATCGGCCCACCTCCTCGGCCGCCTCCCGGGGACCGGCCCCGACCGCGACACAGGCGGCCAGCAGATCCGCGGCCAGGGGGAGCTGCCCGGCGATCACGGCGCGCTCCGGAGGGCCGTGGCCGGCACGGTCACGGGGGCGGGTCCGCTGCCACCGCCACATCCCGTACGCCGCGGCCGCCCCGACCGCGCAGCCCAGCACACCACCGACCAGAATCCACCCGGTCAGCCAGGCCCCACCCGGAGCCGCCCACCGCCGAGCGCCCTCGGAAAGGCGCGGACCACCGCTCGCCCTCAGCCGCGCAGTCAGTCGGCTCCGCCTTCCGGGCCCCGGGGCCGCGCCCACCCCCAACAACTGGGCACCCCGCCCGCGAACCGCCCGCTTCCGATATCCGGCCGCGATCACGGCTGCCACCTGCCCCGCCGTCCCCAGAACCGCCGCCGACATCCCCAGGCTGTGGAGAACTTCTCCGCCCACCGCGTTCACGCCGCCTCCCCTCCGCGCACGATTCGGCGGGCCCAATACAGCCCGGCCGCCTCCAGGAACGAGCCCACCGCCAGACAGACCAGGCCGCCCGGAGTGTGGAGCAGTACACGCAGGGGCTCGGCGCCGAGGGCCGCGCCCAACCCCAGACCCGCGACGGGAAGCAGCGCCAGGACCACAACCGTCGACCACGCCCCCGCCAGTTGGGCGCGCAACTCGTCCCGTCTGCGCCGGTCCTCGCGCAGCGCCGCCTCCAAACGCTCCAGCCCGGTCGCCAGGCCCGCCCCGCCGTCGACGGCCACCCGCCAGCACGCGGCCATCCCGGACAGGCCGCCCATCCCCGGACCCTCCGCAGCCTCACGCAACGCGGCCGGCACATCACCGCCGAACCGCGCCGCCGCCAGCACCGCGGCCTCCGCCTCCCCCAGCCTGCTGCCGGAGGCGGTCGACGCCGCAGGCCCGTTCTCCGCGAGGCCTTCGCGCAGCGCGACCAGCAGTGCCTGCCCCGGCTCGCGCCCGGCCCGCAGCTCCCCGGCCGCGGCTCCGCACAGGGCCGCGACCGCGACCGCGCCCCTCTCCGCCTCCCGCGCCCCGGCCCGCCTCCGCAGCCATCGGCGTACCATCGGGACCGCCACGGCTCCCGCGACCAGCGGAAGCACCGAACTCCCCAGCACCGCGAGCACGAACGCGCCCGGTACGCACCACCACTCCCGACGCTTCCGGGCCGTCTCTGTCAGGCGCCCCCAAGCCCTGAGCAGACGTAACCACCGCCCCCACGACCGTCGCGGCTCGGGGGGAGCGTCCACGAACAGCACCCGCGCCCGCCGCACGCCCGGATCCCGCATCATCGCGAGCCACACCGCCGATCCCGCGCAGAGAGCCATCGCGTGGGCCCCGTACGCCGATGTCACCGCTGCCGCCGTCGTCGCCGACTCCATCGCCGTCACAGCGCACCGCCGATCAGCGACCGCAGCCGTTCCCATCCCCGCTCCGGAACGAAGCCCCCGACACCCCAGCTCAGGGCCGGGACCGTGAAGACGAGGCCCGCGGCATCCCGCTCCAGGACGTGCACCTCTGCGACCCGTCGTTGCCCCGCGCGGTCCCGTACGAGATGGACGACCACGGAGAGCGCGGCCGACAACTGGCTGTGCAGGGCGACCCGGTCGAGGCCGGCCGCGGTACCCAGCGCCTCCAGCCGGGCGGGGACATGCTCGGCGGCGTTCGCGTGAACGGTGCCGCATCCTCCTTCGTGTCCAGTGTTCAACGCGGCCAGTAGCTGGGTGACTTCAGCACCTCGAACCTCGCCGACCACCAACCGGTCGGGTCTCATGCGCAGCGCCTGCCGCACCAGATCGCGCAACGTCACGCGGCCCGCGCCCTCCTGGTTGGCCGGCCGGGACTCCAGGCGGACCACATGCGGATGGTCCGGCCGCAGTTCGGCGGAGTCCTCGGCGAGCACGATCCGCTCGTTCACGCCGACCGCGCCCAACAGGCTGGAGAGAAGAGTCGTCTTGCCCGCCCCGGTGCCCCCGCTGATCACATAGGAGATCCGGGCTTCCACGAGGGCCCGCAGGATCCGGTCGCCGCCCGGCGGCACCGTGCCCGCCTCCACCAACTCCGCGAGCGAGAAGGCCCGCGACCGCACCACGCGCAGGGAGAGGCAGGTCGAGCCGACGGCCACCGGGGGCAGCACGGCGTGCATCCGTGTGCCGTCGGGCAGTCGTGCGTCCACCCAGGGCCGTGCGTCGTCCAGCCTCCTGCCGGCCACCGCCGCGAGACGCTGGGCCAGCCTCCGGACCGCCGCCGCGTCCGAGAAGGTGACGCCCGTCAGCTGGAGCCCGCCGCCCCGGTCCACCCACACCCGGTCCGGTGCGGACACCAGCACATCGGTCACCTCGGGATCCGCGAGCAACGGCTCCAGCACTCCCGTGCCGACGAGCTCGCCGCGCAGCTCCTCTGCCGCTCCGAGCACCTCGGCATCCCCCAGCAGCCGTCCCTGGGCTCGCAGGGCGGCGGCCACTCCGGCAGGTGTGGGAGCGGCACCGCTGCGTGCCAGCCGCTGACGTACGGCGTCGAGCAGTTCGTCCGTCATGCCGTCCCTCCTCCGGGCGGGCCGGTCACGGGGCTCGTGTCGCCGGCCACCGCCACCTGGTCCCAGAAGGCCGCGCAGAAGCGGGCCAGCGAGCCCCGGGGGTTGCCACCGGGCGGGGTGCCGCCGTCCTGGGAGTCCAGAAGCCCTGATTCCCAGGGGAGTTCACCGACGAGCGGAAGACCGATGGCCCGGGCGAGCCACCGACCGTCCAGTCCCGACGCATACGGGCCCCGGGGCACCACCCGCAGGTCGTCCAGCACCATTCCGGCCGTGGACGCGACGCGCTTGGCCGCGGCCACCGCGCGCAGCTCGCCCGGCACCACGAGCAGCCCGAGATCGAGTTGGGCCAGGGCTTCGGCGACTGACTCGTCGACCCGGCGCGGAAGGTCGACGACCACCACTCCGCCGAGTCGGCGCGCGGCGGCGAGGACCGCCCGCATCGCCTGCGGCGGGATCACCACCTCGTCGTCGCGTCCCCAGCTCAGCACCCGCAGCCCGTGGAGCGCGGGCAGCGAGTCCTCAAGGGCTCCGCCCCCCAGCCGCCCCTTCGACTGCGCGAAATCCGGCCACCGCATGCCCTGGGCCCGTTCGCCGCCGAGCAGGACGTCGATGCCGCCTCCCAGCGGGTCGGCGTCGATCAGCATCGTCCGCCGACCGGACCTCGCCGCACTCACGGCAAGGGCGGAGGCCAGCGTCGACGCGCCGGAGCCGCCCCGGCCGCCCATCACGCCGACGGTGAGCGCGGGCCGCCCCACGCCTTCGGCGGCGTTGGCGATCTGGTCGACGAGCCAGCCCTCGGAATCGGGCAGCCGCAGCACGTACTCGGCCCCGATCTCCACCGCCCGCCGCCATACGTCCGGGTCGTCCTGGTCCCGGCCGACCAGCATCACCCCCTTCCTCCGGCCGGCGCCCCGGCATCGCGCGGCTGCGTCATCGCCCACCAGCACCATCGGGGCCCGCTCCCAGCTGCCACGATGCCCGGGCGGCCCGTGATGGACCTCCGGCTCGGCACCGGCCGCCGCGCACAGCCGCAGCAGGTCGTCGAGCAGCTCCACGTCCTCCGTCACGATCAGCGGGCCGCCGCGCCGCCCGTCGGCCACCGCCGCCTCTTCCCCTGCGAGGGATCCAGCCACGATCTCCGCCCCCTTCTCACTGCCCCTTCAGTGCGGTTCGCGGTGTTCTCGGAGCGTTTCCGAGATGCGCGATTCCGGCCCCCGCGGACTTCGCGGGTGGAATCAACGTGCAGCACCACGGAAAAACATGTGGATCTTGATGAAAAACTGTGGACAACCCCGGGGTTGTGAATAACTTCGTCACCCAAACCAGCGACTTCCGGAGTGCAGCCCCTTGGCTACACACTGTGACGAGACGAGTCGCACGAAGGTCGGCTCACACGATCAGGCCGACGACGGCCAGATGGGAGACATAAGGTGGTTTCCGCCCCCAAAACGCGTCCGGACATGCGACGACCCCCGCCGGGGGGGAGAGCGGGGGTCGTCCCCACGGCCGACTCGGGGGGGGGAGGAGTCGGACCGGGTTAGCACGGTCGCGAACGATCCGTGACTTCCATGGTGTACCCGAGGCCCTTCTCAGGCAAACCCACGCGCCGGAGTTTACGCCGAATGGTGGGCCCCTATGCTCAGCGTTGTGGAAAACTGCTTCTCGCCGCGCACAGCAGCCTTCTTTGACCTGGACAAGACGGTCATTGCGAAGTCTTCGACGCTGACCTTCAGCAAGTCCTTCTACCAAGGCGGACTGATCAACCGCCGCGCTGTACTGCGCACCGCGTACACACAGTTCGTGTTCCTCGCCGGTGGCGCCGATCACGACCAGATGGAGCGGATGCGTGAATACCTCTCCGCCCTCTGCAAGGGGTGGAACGTCCAGCAGGTCAGGGAGATCGTCGCCGAGACCCTGCACGACCTGATCGACCCGATCATCTACGACGAGGCCGCCACCCTCATCGAGGAACACCACACGGCAGGACGCGACGTGGTCATCGTCTCGACCTCGGGCGCCGAAGTCGTCGAACCCATCGGCGAACTGCTCGGCGCCGACCGGGTCGTCGCCACACGCATGGTCGTCGGCGACGACGGCTGCTTCACGGGAGAGATCGAGTACTACGCCTACGGACCCACCAAGGCCGAGGCCGTGAGGGCGCTCGCAGTCTCGGAGGGGTACGACCTTTCGCGCTGCTACGCCTACAGCGACTCGGCGACCGACGTGCCGATGCTCGAGTCGGTCGGCCACCCGCACGCGGTCAACCCCGACCGCGCGCTGCGCCGCGAAGCGACCCTTCGCGAGTGGCCGATTCTCGTCTTCAACCGCCCGGTCCGGCTCAAGCAGCGCCTGCCCGCCTTCTCGATGCCGCCGCGCCCCGCCCTCGTGGCGGCGGCTGCAGTCGGCGCGGCGGCCGTCACCGCCGGGCTGGTCTGGTACGCCAGTCGCCGCCGTACCGCCGGGGCCGTCCTGCCCGGGTGAAGCGACAGCCAGGCGGCGCCCCTCGTCCGGTTCGCCGTCCCATTCGCCCATGATTGAACCCAAAAGTAAAGAAGCGGGGCCAGGGGTTTCCGTTCCTCTGGTCCTGGAGTACAAAGGACATAACGGCCCGCGAGACCAAGGACATCCGCGAGGATGACCTGTTGTACGCAGAACGGCCCCACGGACCGCGCACGAAAGCCGAGCACCCACGCGACGTCGACCCGTCGAATACGGGCCAGCCGCACCAGGTGACGGGCAAAGCACCCGACCTGATGGGCAATTTACGAGGACGCTTGGTAACTGGGCCGACGTGCCAGCGGCGGTACCGCACTCCGGTACCGCCGCAACCCTTGCACCGGGCCATCGCCCCTGGCCGAGCCATCTCCTCAGTGCGGCCATCTCCCCAGTGCGGGCGATCGCCCCGGCGCCGGCGTTCGCCGGACCCCAGCCGACCCCTCAGGCGGCGCCTCGCTGCAGCGCCTCACACACCGCGG
The DNA here is from genome assembly GCF_003501885.1 of Streptomyces globisporus. GTDB lineage: Bacteria > Actinomycetota > Actinomycetes > Streptomycetales > Streptomycetaceae > Streptomyces > Streptomyces globisporus_D. Next base: position 6,128 of record NZ_QWFA01000181.1, on the reverse strand, counting down.
TCGACTCGCGTACACCCAGCTCGATGGAGCGCCCGCAGTGGGTGATCCAGGCGGCCATGCCCTCGGGGGTTCCGGCCGTGTAGCCCTCGAACGCCGCGACATAGGCCGCCCGACCCTGTTCCGCGTGCCCCACCTCGGCCGGGCAGATCGACTTCGGGTCCAGCCCGCTGCCGATCAGGACGATGCGCTCGGCCGTCCGGGCCACCAGCCCGTTGTGCGAACCGAAGGGGCGCAGCGCCAGCAGTTCACCGTGCACCACGGCGGCCGTGACCAGGGCGGGGGCGCTGCCGCCCTCGATGATCAGACTTGAGAGTCCTTCGAGTCGTCCGGCGACTTCCTCGGACCCGGGAAGCGGCGCCTCGATCAGCGGCTCGTCCACGATCTCGCCCGCCAGCCGGGGGCGCCCCACCGTGTCGTCGGGGGTCGCCCCGCCGGCCGCGACCAGATGAAGCCGGGCCAGCACCCGCAGCGGCGACTGCCGCCAGATGGAAAGGAGTTGCCCCGCTTCCGCGGTGAGTCGCAGCGCCGCACCGACGGTGCGCGCCTCGTCCTCCCCGCTGAAGTCGGTACGCCGGCGGACCTCTTCGAGGTTCCAGTCGGCACCGGCCAGCGCGGCCGAACCACGAGAACCCCGCAGTGCGGCTTCGGCCGTGACCTCATTGCTGCGGCGCCGCATGACGCGGTGGCCGTAGACCCGGTCGACGGCCTTGCGTACGGAGTCCACGGCATCGGGCACGCCGGGCAGAGAGCCGAGCGCGGCAAGCGGGTCTGAGGCAGTCGTACTCATAAGTAGCGAGGCTACGCGCCCACCCCACCCGGACCACCCTCAAGTGGCCATCTTCACGAACGATGACAGCGCACCGCAGTGGAGCCACTACCCTAGGTGAACATGAAGATCGCTTTCGTCGGGAAGGGCGGCAGCGGCAAGACCACGCTGTCCTCGCTCTTCATCCGCCACCTCGCCGCCAACGAAGCCCACGTCATCGCCGTGGACGCCGATATCAACCAGCACCTGGGGGCAGCCCTCGGGCTGGACGACACGGAGGCCGCCGCGCTGCCCGCCATGGGCGCTCACCTCCCCCTCATCAAGGACTACCTGCGGGGCGCCAACCCCCGTATCGCTTCGGCCGAGACGATGATCAAGACGACTCCGCCCGGGGAGGGCTCCCGGCTGCTGCGGGTCCGCGAGGACAACCCGATCTTCGATGCCTGTGCGCGTACGGTGCGGCTCGACGACGGGGACATCCGGCTGATGGCGACGGGCCCCTTCACGGAGTCCGACCTCGGAGTCGCCTGCTACCACTCCAAGGTCGGGGCGGTGGAGCTCTGCCTCAACCACCTGGTCGACGGCCCCGACGAGTACGTCGTGGTCGACATGACGGCGGGCTCGGACTCGTTCGCCTCGGGCATGTTCACCCGCTTCGACATGACGTTCCTGGTCGCGGAGCCGACCCGTAAGGGGGTGTCGGTGTACCGCCAGTACAAGGAGTACGCACGCGACTTCGGCGTCGCCCTGAAGGTCGTCGGGAACAAGGTGCAGGGCCCGGACGACCTGGAGTTCCTGCGCGCGGAGGTCGGCGACGACCTGCTGATCGGGATCGGCCACTCCGACTGGGTGCGGTCGATGGAGAAGGGGCGGCCGTCCAGGTTCGAGCTGCTGGAGGCCGACAACCGGATGGCCCTGCAGACGCTGCAGGACACCGCCGAGGACTCGTACGGGCTGCGCGACTGGGAGCGCTACACGCGCCAGATGGTGCACTTCCACCTGAAGAACGCCGAGAGCTGGGGCAACGAGAAGACCGGCGCCGACCTGGCGGCCCAGGTCGACCCGGCCTTCGTCCTCGACGAACGGCACGCCGGGGCGGGCGTCGCGGCACCCGCCTGAAGCCGTACGCCGGGGAGCCGTCGCGGAACGCCGGCTCCCCGAACACCGGCCCCGAATGTCGTTCGCCGGCCACCCCAGGGTGACCGGCGAACGATGCGGTGATGGTGATGCGATGGCTCGGTGGTGCAGCGACCGCAGTGGTGCGGCGACCGCGGTGCGGTCAGTCGGGATTCAGCCGGTCGCCCCCGCGGGAGGCGCACCCGCGTCGGCCTCCGCGGGCTTCTCGGCAGGCTTCCCCGCGGGCTTCTTCTCGGGCTGCGCGGCGCCCGGCTGGTTGCCCAGGTAGGACGACCAGCCCGTCTTCGGGGCTTCGCCGACGCCGAGCGTCGTGAGCTTGGCCAGCGTCTTCGGGTCCTGCGCGTCCAGCCAGTCGACGAGCTGCCGGAAGGACACGCAGCGCACGCCTTCCTTGGTGCAGACGTTCGCGATGGTCTCCTCGACGGCGCGCATGTAGGTGCCGCCGTTCCAGGACTCGAAGTGGTTGCCGATGATCAGGGGCGCCCGGTTGCCCTTGTACGAGCGGTCGAAGGCCTGGAGCAGCCCGTCCCGCATTTGGTTGCCCCAGTACTCGTGCTGGGAGGGGTCGCCCTGGGTGGTCGTCCCGGACTGGTTGACCATGAAGTTGTAGTCCATCGAGAGGGTCTCGAAGGCGCGGCCGGGCATCGGGACGAGCTGGAGCGGGATGTCCCAGACCCCGCCCTTCTTCTGGGGCCAGACCTGGTTGCCGACGCCGCTGGAGTCGTAGCGGAAGCCCATGGTCCGGGCGGCGGCGACCATGTTGTCCTTGCCTTCGAGGCAGGGGGTGCGGGCGCCGATCAGTTCCTTCTCGTAGTCGAAGGGGAGCGGCGCCTCGCCCTTCAGCTCCGGGGTGTTGGTCTTCCAGCCCTTGACGAAAGCTTTCGCCTGGCTGATTTCGCTCTTCCACTCATCGACGGACCAGGTCCCGACGCCGCCGTCCGCGCCGCAGAAGTGGCCGTTGAAGTGGGTGCCGATCTCGTTGCCGTCCTTCCAGGCGGCTCGGACCTCGGCGAGGGTGTCGCGGATGCCCTCGGTGTCGTTGAAGCCGATGTCGGAGCGGCCCGGCGCGTGCTGGGGCGGGTTGTAGAGGTCCTTCTTCTCCTCCGGCAGCAGGTACACGCCGCTCAGGAAGTACGTCATCTTCGCGTTGTACTTCTTGGCCACGCCGCGGAAGTGCGAGAAGAGCTTCTGGCTGTCCTCCCCGGCGCCGTCCCAGGAGAACACCACGAACTGGGGAGGCTTCTCGCCGGGGGCGAGGCGTTCGACGGCCGGCATGTTCGGCTGGACGCCGGTGAAGGCGGTGGAGCCGTCGCCGATGAGCTTGACCGCGTTCTTCGGGGCGTTGGCCGGCGGGTTCTCCTTGGCGCCGTGGGCGCCCTTCTCCGCGTCGGTCTCCGCGCCTCCGGACGCCGATCCTCCGGCTCCGGTCCCGTTGCCGGACACAGAGCCGGAACAGCCCGCGAGAACGGCGACCAGGGCCGTGGACATGACGCCCATGGCGATCCTCTTCGTGGCGGCCATCATCCGCCCACCCTCTTCCTTGCAGGTCATGTGCGCCGAAGTGCATAGAAGTGCGCCGAAGTACGACGAAGTACCGACGACGGCGCGGCCAAATTCGCACGCGGTCCCGCACCAGCAAGGGCGACATACCGAATGAAAAGCTTCTTATTCACCAGTAGGAGTTATCAGCTAGCCCGAACGCCTCCGGCCTGAACCGGACGGACCCGAGGCCCGTGCCATCAGATGACCCCCAGACGACCCCGTTCGGATGGCCGGAAACGTCGCGCGCCACGCGTCGTTCGGCGGGTCTCGAACGCGGAGCGGGATCATGGCCCCATACACGAGAACACAGGTCTAAACCAATTCCCGGCAGGCCCTTGTCACCCGGCCTCGCGCCTGATGAGCTATGCCCCGGGACACAACGGACACCCTGGGACTGGGAGAAGTCGTGAGCAACGAGAGCCTGGCCAACCTGCTTCGGGAAGAGCGGAAGTTCGCTCCGCCTGCCGAGCTGGCCGCCAACGCCAACGTCACCGCAGAGGCGTACGAGCAGGCCGAGGCGGACCGGCTGGGCTTCTGGGCCGAGCAGGCCCGCCGCCTGACGTGGGCCACCGAGCCGACCGAGACCCTCGACTGGAGCAACCCGCCCTTCGCCAAGTGGTTCGCGGACGGCAAGCTGAACGTCGCGTACAACTGCGTCGACCGCCACGTCGAGGCGGGCAACGGCGACCGGGTCGCCATCCACTTCGAGGGCGAGCCGGGCGACAGCCGGGCCATCACCTACGCGGAGCTGAAGGACGAGGTCTCCCGGGCCGCCAACGCGCTCACCGAGCTGGGCGTCGGCAAGGGCGACCGGGTCGCCGTCTATCTGCCGATGATCCCCGAGGCCGCCGTCGCGATGCTGGCCTGCGCCCGCATCGGCGCCGCGCACTCCGTGGTCTTCGGCGGCTTCTCCGCCGACGCCATCGCCGCCCGTATCAAGGACGCGGACGCCAAGGTCGTCATCACGGCCGACGGCGGCTACCGCCGCGGCAAGCCCTCCGCGCTGAAGCCCGCCGTCGACGACGCCGTCTCCCGGTTCGACACCGTCGAGCACGTCCTCGTCGTCCGCCGCACCGGCCAGGACACCGCCTGGACCGAGGGCCGCGACGTCTGGTGGCACGAGATCACCGCCCGGCAGTCCGCCGAGCACACCCCCGATGCCTTCGACGCGGAGCAGCCGCTCTTCATCCTCTACACCTCGGGCACCACGGGTAAGCCGAAGGGCATCCTGCACACCTCCGGCGGCTACCTCACCCAGGCGTCGTACACGCACCACGCGGTCTTCGACCTCAAGCCGGAGTCCGACGTCTACTGGTGCACCGCCGACATCGGCTGGGTGACCGGCCACTCGTACATCGTCTACGGGCCGCTGGCCAACGGCGCGACCCAGGTCATGTACGAGGGCACCCCGGACACCCCGCACCAGGGCCGGTTCTGGGAGATCGTGCAGAAGTACGGTGTCACGATCCTCTACACCGCCCCGACTGCGATCCGTACGTTCATGAAGTGGGGCGACGACATCCCCGCGAAGTTCGACCTGTCCTCGCTGCGCGTCCTCGGTTCGGTCGGTGAGCCGATCAACCCCGAGGCGTGGATGTGGTACCGGAAGAACATCGGCGCCGACAAGTGCCCCATCGTGGACACCTGGTGGCAGACCGAGACCGGCGCGATGATGATCTCGCCGCTGCCCGGTGTGACGGAGACGAAGCCGGGAAGCGCCCAGCGCGCGCTGCCGGGCATCTCCGCCACCGTCGTGGACGACGAGGCCAACGAGGTGCCGAACGGCGGGGGCGGCTACCTCGTCCTCACCGAGCCGTGGCCCTCCATGCTCCGCACCATCTGGGGCGACGACCAGCGCTTCATCGACACCTACTGGTCGCGGTTCGAGGGCAAGTACTTCGCGGGCGACGGTGCGAAGAAGGACGAGGACGGCGACGTCTGGCTGCTCGGCCGGGTCGACGACGTCATGCTCGTCTCCGGGCACAACATCTCGACCACCGAGGTCGAGTCGGCCCTCGTCTCCCACCCGTCGGTCGCCGAGGCCGCGGTGGTCGGCGCGGCCGACGAGACGACCGGTCAGGCCATCGTGGCGTTCGTGATCCTGCGCGGTACGGCGACCGCCTCCGACGAGCTGGTCGCGGACCTGCGCAACCACGTCGGGGCGACGCTCGGCCCGATCGCCAAGCCCAAGCGGGTGCTGCCGGTCGCCGAGCTGCCGAAGACCCGGTCCGGCAAGATCATGCGCCGGCTGCTGCGCGATGTCGCCGAGAACCGCGAGCTGGGCGACGTCACCACGCTCACCGACTCCTCGGTGATGGACCTGATCACCACCCAGCTGCCGTCCTCCTCGTCCGACGAGGACTGACGACACGAAACCGCTGCACACGTACGGCTCCGATGGGCACCCGGCGACGCGCCGGGTGCCCATCGGGCATGCAGACCGACGATCACCTCGTACGATCACGCCCCGCACCTCCCAGGTAGGGTGGGCGCTTCACCGACACATTCGGACAACTTCAGAGAACATCTCCACAGGGGCGCCGGGAAGTCTGGTCGGCACGTCGATCGATCATGCCCGCACGCCGCCCCGACCTGGAGGTCTCTTCCGTGGCACCGCCCACCCAGAACACCCCGCCGCCCACCCCCACGCCACCCCAGCGTTCCCTGCTCGGCAGGCTCTCGC
>NZ_QWFA01000180.1 GCF_003501885.1 Streptomyces globisporus | reverse complement strand
CCCTTCGCACCGCCCCGCCCACCCTCTGAGGACCATGTCCACCACACCCCCCGCCTCGGCCGCCGCCTCCGCTCCCGCTCCCGCGACGACGGCCCCGGAGACACCGCGCCCCGACCGGGCCGGACACCGCTACGACATCGACCTCGTCCGGCTGCTCTGCTCCATCGCCGTCATCGGCCTCCACACCGGCTCGGCGTTCGTGAACACCGTGGGCCGTACGGCGTCGGAGGGGCCCGGCACCTACTGGGCGGGGCTGACCGCCGACTCCGCCGGACGCTTCGCCGTACCGCTCTTCTTCGCCATCGCCGGCTGGGTGGTCCTGGTCGGGGCCCCGCCCAAGGACGGCGCCCGGCTGCGGCGGCGCATCGTGCGGATCGTCGTACCGCTCGCCGTCTGGACCGCGCTCTACATCGCCTGGGGCAAGCTGCGCGACACCAACGACGACCCCGTCCGCCAACTCGCCCTGGAATCCGTGTTCGCCTCGGTCCGCCCCGCCTACCACCTCTGGTACCTGTACGCCTATCTCCCCGTGATCATGGTCCTGGGGCTGCTCGTCCTCGTCCGGGCGGGCAAGCGGCCGTGGGGCCTCGGCGCGGTCCTGCTCGTGCTGGCGTCCGCCCCGTCGCTCCTCGGTGACCTGGCCGGGGCGATCGGCCGCGAACTGCCGCGCTTCGGCTGGGCGTTCGCGCCGTACCAGCTGATCTACGCGGTGCTCGGGGCGCTGCTGCTCGCCGCCCCGGCCGGGGCGTTCGGCAGGCGGCGGTGGCCCTGGCTGCTGCTCGCGGCGGCCGGTCTCGCCGGGGTGATCGCGTACCAGCACGAGGTGCACTACGCGATCCCGTACGCGCACGTCCTGGTGGCCCTGTTCAGTTGCGGGGTCCTGGTGTCCTTGCACGGCGTACGGGTCCCGGAGCGGATGCGCCCCACGCTGGCGCGGCTGTCCGAGGCGTCGTTCGGGGCCTATCTCGTGCACGTCCTCGTGCTCGGCGTCCTCACCGACGCCTTCGTCGGGGCGGACCTGGGCGGCCCGGCCGCCGTGGCGCTGGTGGCCGGGATCACGGTGGCCACGACGGCCCTGTCGTTCGGCGCGGCCCTGCTGTGGGGGCGGGCGGGGGCGAGCCAGGTACTGGGCTGAGCGCCCGGCCCCACGTGAGCCCACCAGGGCTGCGGCCGACGTGAGCACTCGCCTCGCAAGACCCCGGCCCCGCATGAGCCCCCCAGGGCCCCGGCCGACGCGAACGCCGCTCCCGGCCCTCAGCCCCTCCCGCCCCGCAGCGCCCGCGCTCGCCGGACCACCCGGCGCAGCGCCGGGTTCGAGCGCAGGAACGCCAGCCGGGCCGGGACCACGCCGGGCAGCGCGAGCGAGGCCAGGCGGCGGCGCTTGAAGTAGCGCCAGGTGCGGCTGTCCAGGTGCGCGGCGAGGTAGCGCTCGGCGGCCGGGCGCAGATCGGCGCGCACCTTCGGCCGCATCGCGAAGGCGACGGCGGCCAGCAGACCGTCAAACTCGGACCCGGATGAGGGCTTCCGGCGCGCGGCAACCGCCTCCGCATCGCCCAGCCCCGGCAGCACCGCATCCGCGAGCGTCGCCGCCGTCCGTTCCGGGTTCTCGTACGGGACCAGGCGCTCCAGCAGCAGCCCCGTGCCCGCCGTCGCCACCGGCAGACCGTGGAACCGGGCTGCCCCGAACAGCGCCGCCGAGGTGCAGCCCACCACCAGCGCGGGCCGCAGCCGGTGCACCAGCACCTCGGCCGGGATGGGCAACGGGCCGTCCAGAAACGTCAGTTCGACGCCCAGCCGGTCCGCCTCCGCGCGCAGCGCCGCCGGGTTCTCCCACGGGGCATACGGATCCGGCGCGTACACCAGCCGGGTGTGGCCGAGCGCCGTCGCCCCGCGCACCATCTCCCGCCGCAGCCCCGCCTCGTCGGCCGCCGGGATCAGCCCGGCCCCCGCGAGATCCTGCCCGAGCAGCAGCGCAGGCTCCTCGACGGCGGGCAACGCAACCTCTCCGTCCGCGAGTTCGGCGACGACGTTGGTGATCGCCTCGGCCGGAACGGTCCGCGGCTCCACCCCGTACTCGCCGAGCAGCAGCGGGCGCACCCCGGCGACCAGGTCCGGATGGAGCAGCCGCCGCACCCGGGTCCCGGTCAGCGGCGGGATCTTCTCCCCGGTCGGGCCGTACGCGCCGGGCCCCTCGGCGTACACATCGACCGGGGTGCCCGCGAATGCCTGGGTGAGGGCCCGGGCGGGACCGGCGTGCGGGGAGTCCACGACGAGCTCCAGCTCCTCCTCGCCGAGATCCCAGGCCCGCCGGAAGTGGCGTTCCCAGAGCGGGGCGTCGTCCGCCCGGGGGCTCCAGCCGTCCGGGTGGAAGGGGTCGATCGCGTCGTTCCACGAGAGCACCGCGTCGAACCGGGTGCGCAGCCGCTCGAACCCGACGCTCGCAGAGACGTCGGCGACGGCCTCCGGGGCCGGGCCGGTCCGCGACAGCAGCAGGATCCGGCGGTCGGGCTCGGTGAAGCAGCCCGCGTCGATCGCCGCGGCGAGCAGCACCACCGCCCCGGGCGAGGAGGCGTGGAAGATCCGGATGGTCATGCGGCCGAGGCCCCCTTCGTGGCGGCCGGACGGCGGCGCAGCCTGCGCACCCGGGTCGCCCGTGTCACGTCCATGGCGTCGAGCGCCTCGTCCAGCAGCCGCTGCGGCAGGCGGCCCAGGGCCGCGGTACAGCGCGCTTTCAGTTCACGGGCCACGGCCGGTTCGAATTTGTCCAGGTCGCCCAGATGGTGGGCGATGATCGCGCAGTACGTGCGTACGGCCTTCGGCAGAAACACCTCCGCCTCGCGGTCGGCGGCGGTCTCCGCGATCACCTGGTCGAATGCGCGGAGGAAATCGAGCTGGCGCACATCGCCGATCTGGGTGAGGGAAGTCGCCACCCCGCGCCGGTAGAAATGGCTGAGCAGGCCCAGGGCGGCGAAGGATTCCGCCTCGCGGTGCAGTCGCCAGATCCACGGCCGGTCCTCCGCCGTGCGCAGCCCGTCGGTGAAGTGCAGCAGCCCCCGGTCCAGCAGCCGCCGGTGGTAGAGGCCCGCCCAGGCGAACGCGTAGTCCACCGACGTGGTGCGGTGGGCGGGCAGGATCGCGGCCCGGGGGTCGCTCACCACACCGTGCGGTCCGTGCGGAACCCGGCGCACGGTGCGGGTCCTGCCGTTCGCCTGGACGTGGTCGGTGCGCACGAAGTCGCAGCCCAGCGCCTCGGTCCTGGCCACCAGCCGCTCGTAGTGGCCGGGGGCCAGCCAGTCGTCGCCGTCCAGGAAGGCGATGTACTCGCCGCGGGCGGCGTCCAGACCGGTGTTGCGGGCGGTCGCCAGACCGCCGTTCACCTCGTGCCGCAGCAGGACGGCCCCGGGGACCTCGTCCTCGGCCCGGCGCAGCAGCGGGAGCGTTCCGTCGGTCGAACAGTCGTCGACGAGAAGGAACTCGAAGTCCTCGCGGGCGTTGGCCCGCAGACTTCTCAGGGTGTCGGGCGCGTAGGTCTGCACGTTGAAGAACGGCACGATGACGGAGAGCTTAACCACGCGCATCACGTTAGGTGCGGCCCTGGCCCTTTCCTTTTCCGTAATGCGCCCAGCAGGTGAACAACGGCCGACGCACAGGTGAATCGCCTTTTCCGGAACGGCAATTGAGGGCCTATTTGCGGCGGTCCCCCAATCGTCGGCTCGCTGTTAACCATCTGTTGCCATCGCGTTGGGCCGCTCATCGAAATGCCTTCCTAACTTCTTCGACGTGCCCCCACGTACCAGCCATGAGGCCGAACCGGCCGAGACCCCCGCCGCCCGACCGGCGCTCCGGGTCGCCGTCCTCGCCGACTCCGACACCCGGTGGAAATGGGGCGCGCTCACCGCGCGCCGCCTGACCGCCGGGGCCGCCGGGGACGGGCAGGACACGCGCCCCGTCGACGTCAGCGGGCTGCTGCTGCGCGGCCGGGCCACTCCGACACCCCGCCAGCTCGCGGAGGTCGGCGAGGTCGGCATCGACGCCGAGCGGGTCCGCGAGGTCACCGCCGTCGAGTTCCTGCACACCGTGCGCGACGAGGGCTTCGACCTCGTCGTCCTCGCCCTTGTTGGCGGCGGCGTCCAGGCCATGCTGCACGGCATCGCCGCGCTGAACCTCCCGCGCCGGCCCGTCGTCGTCACCGGATACGTCGGCGTCGTCTACGAGAAGCTCGCCGACGGCCTCCTGCTGCGCCACGGGGCGGACGTCGTCCTCGCCAACTCGGCCCACGACGCGGAACGTTTCCGCGCGGTGTACGAGGGGGTGGGCGCCGACGCGTCGGCCGTCACCGAGGCCGCCCTGCCCTTCCTGGGCGGAGCCCCGTACCGGCCCGAAGAGGGCCGCGACACCGTGGTGTTCGCCGCCCAGCCCTCCGTACCGGCCTCCCGCGCGGACCGTACGTACCTGCTCCGCCGGCTCGTCGAGCACGCCCGGCTGCACCCGCGCCGCGAGGTGCTGCTGAAGCTGCGCTCCAAGCCCGGAGAGCACACCACCCACGTCGAGGAACTGCCCTACCAGAAGCTCGCGCAGCGGCTGCCCGGCGGTCTGCCGCCCAACTTCCGCCTGGTGTACGGGCACATGGGCGAGGTCCTGGACCGCACCGACCTTCTGGTCACCGTCTCCTCGACCGCCGCGCTGGAGTCCCTGCACCGCCGCATCCCGACCGCGATCCTCACCGACCTCGGCGTCCGCGAGATGCTCGGTAACCACCACTTCGTCGGCTCCGGGCTCCTCACCTCCTGGGACCGGCTCGACGGCGGGACCCGGCCCCGGCCGGACGCGGAGTGGGTGGCAGGGCAGGGCGTCGCCGCCGACGGCTCGTACGGCACCGCCTACGACACCGCCCGCGCCAAGGTCACCGCCCTCCTCGACGCCGGTCAACTCCCGCCGCTCGCGCCCTACTACACGCCGGCCGGCGCCCCCGGCTACCTCCCGGGCATCCTCGGCCGCCACCACCTGGCCCCCGACGGGACGCCCCTGCCCGGCGCGGCCGCGCCGCAGGAGCCCGGCCGGGTCCGGGGCGCTGTCCGCGAGACCGTCCGCAACGCGGCCCGCGGCGCCTACCGCCACGGCGTCCAGCGCGTCGCGCCGGTGATCCGCCGGATGGGGGACCTGTGACCACCACTTCAGGAACCGCCACCACACCAGGAGCAGCGATGCAGCCGCCCCCGACCGTCCTCGCCGTGATTCCCGCCCGCGGCGGATCCAAGGGCGTGCCCGCCAAGAACCTCGCCGAGGTCGGCGGTATCCCGCTGGTCGCCCGCGCCGTCCGCGCCGCCCTCGGCGCCCCCGAGGTCACCGACGTCGTCGTCACCACCGACGACGGGGCGATCGCCGAGGCCGCCCGCACCGCCGCCGCCGACCTCCGCGCCGCCCACCGGCTGCACTGCGTGGAGCGCCCCGCCGCCATCGCGGGCGACACCGCGACCAGCGAAGCGGCCGTGCTGCACGCCCTGGACGTCTACGAGGCGGAGCGGGCCCGCACCGTCGACGTGGTCCTCCTCGTCCAGTGCACCAGCCCGTTCGTCTCCCGCGAGGACATCGACGGCGTCGCCCGGGCGGTGGCCCACGAGGGGGCGGACACGGCCGTCACGGTCGCCCCGTTCCACGGCTTCGTCTGGCGCGACGGGCACGCGGTCGAGGAGAGCACGTACGGCGTCAACCACGACAAGTCCGTACGCCCCCGCCGCCAGGACCGCCCCCAGGACTACCTGGAGACCGGCGCCGCCTACGCCATGGACGCGGCGGGCTTCCGTACCCACCGCCACCGCTTCTTCGGCCACACCGCCCTGGTCCCCACCGACCCGGCCCGGGTGCTGGAGATCGACGACCCGCACGACCTGGCCCGCGCCCGGGCGCTCGCCCCCCTCCTGGACCCCTCCCCGCTTCCCTCCCTCGCGGACGTGGACGCGGTCGTCCTGGACTTCGACGGCACCCAGACCGACGACCGGGTCATGGTCGACTCCGAGGGCCGCGAGACCGTCGCCGTCCACCGGGGCGACGGACTCGGGATCGCCGCCCTGCGCAAGGCCGGCGTGCCCCTGCTGATCCTCTCCACCGAGCAGAACCCGGTCGTCGCCGCCCGGGCCCGCAAGCTTCGGATCCCCGTCCTGCACGGCATCGACCGCAAGGACGAGGCGCTGAAGCGCTGGTGCGACGAGCACTCCATCGCACCCGACCGGGTCCTCTACGTCGGCAACGACGTCAACGACCTGCCCTGCTTCTCCCTCGCCGGCTGGCCCGTCGCGGTCGCCAGCGCCCACGACTCGGTACGCGCCGCAGCGCGCGCCGTCACGACCACCCCCGGGGGCTACGGCGCCATCCGCGAGATCGCGGCCTGGCTGCTGGGCCCCACGTTGACCACCACCCCTGCCCCCACTGTCCCCACCACGTAAGGAAGCACCACCATGAGCACCTCCCGCCTGCGCACCTTCGGCACCCGCACCGCCGGCCCCGGCAACCCCGTCTACATCACGGGCGAGATCGGCATCAACCACAACGGCGACCTCGACAACGCCATCGCGCTGATCGATGCGGCCGCCGAAGCCGGCTGCGACGCCGTCAAGTTCCAGAAGCGCACCCCGGAGATCTGCACCCCGCGCGACCAGTGGGACATCGAGCGCGACACCCCCTGGGGCCGGATGACGTACATCGACTACCGCCACCGCGTCGAGTTCGGCGAGGCCGAGTACACCGCCATCGCCGAGCACTGCGCCAAGCGCGGCATCGACTGGTTCGCCTCCCCGTGGGACACCGAGGCCGTCGCCTTCCTGGAGAAGTTCGACGTCCCCGCCCACAAGGTGGCCTCCGCCTCGCTCACCGACGACGAGCTGCTGCGCGCCCTGCGCGCCACCGGCCGCACGATCATCCTCTCCACCGGCATGTCCACCCCGAAGCAGATCCGCCACGCGGTCGAGGTCCTCGGCTCGGACAACATCCTGCTCTGCCACGCCACTTCGACGTACCCGGCGAAGGCCGAGGAGCTGAACCTCCGGGTCATCAACACCCTCCAGCAGGAGTACCCGAACGTCCCGATCGGCTACTCCGGCCACGAGACCGGCCTCCAGACCACGCTGGCCGCCGTCGCCCTCGGCGCCACCTTCGTCGAGCGCCACATCACCCTCGACCGCGCCATGTGGGGCTCCGACCAGGCCGCCTCCGTCGAGCCGCAGGGCCTGACCCGCCTGGTCCGCGACATCCGCACCATCGAGCAGTCGCTCGGTGACGGCGTCAAGAAGGTGTACGAGTCCGAGCTCGGCCCGATGAAGAAGCTCCGCCGCGTCGCGGGCGTCGTCGCCGAGACCGAGAACGCGCCGGCCCCCGAGCCGGTCGCGGTCTGAGCGCCGACCGGTGAACCTCGCCTTCGTCGAGAGCCCGGTCCAGCTCCTGAACGTCCTGGAGTGGGTTCACACCCAGGGGGGAGACGACCCGGCCGCCACCACGGTCGTCGTCCTCCCCCCGGTCGACCCGATGTCGCGCGGTCAGCTGCGCCGGATGGCGGAGCTGGCCCGCGACGAGGGCATCACGGTCCGCTGGCAGGAGGCGCGCGGCGAGTCCGGCGCCCCTCTGAAGGCCCTGCGCGCCCTGGCCGGCCTGGTCCGGCGCGCGGACCACATAGTGATCGGCGACCCGTTCTCGCGTTACGTCCAGCTCCTGCTGACCCTGGTCCGCGCCGACCGCCTCACCGTGGTCGACGACGGCACGGCCACCATGGAGTTCGTGGCCCAGCTGGCCCGGGGCGAGCGCCTGACCCGCTGGCACCGCCGGGGCCGCACGGGACCGCGCGAACTGGTCCTGGCCCCGGTCACCGCCACCGCCCGCCGCCGCTTCACCCCGACGGCCCGCCACACGGTCGAGGTGTTCACCGCGATGCCGGTCGAGGCTCCGTCCGGCATCACGGTCACCCCGAACACCTTCGCCTGGACCCGGGCCCGCTTCGGCCCGCCCAGCATCGGCAAGGGCGCCGACCTCGTCGGCACCTCCCTGGTCGAGACGGGCGTCGTCGACCCCGTCCCGTACCAGGAGGCGGTGGCCTCCCTGGCCCGCACCCACGGCGCCACCCGCTACTTCGCCCACCGCCGCGAGTCCGCCGAGAAACTCCACGCCCTGGAAGCCGCCACCGGCCTGGAGATAGTCCGCCCGGACCTCCCCCTGGAACTGATCGCCCGCCGCGGCCCCATCGGCCGCACGATCGTCAGCTTCCCCTCCACGGTCGTCCACACCCTCCCCCTGGCCCTCGCCGGCACGGGCGTGAACGTCGCGGTCTGCGACATCGCCCCGGAATGGCTCCGCGCCACGGCTTCCCCACGCGCCCAGGGCTTCCTGAGCGGGGTCACGGAGACGGCACGGGGGGTGCAGCGGCTGACCTCGACGGCCCACGCGTAGGGCCCCCGCAGTGGCGGGGGCCCCGGGAGCCGGGCGATCCCCGGGGGAACACCCGGCCGATCAGGTGAGTCACCCGATCGTCCGTCCCTCCCCGAAGCCGAAGCTGCCGTCCGCCGCCACACGGCCCGGCCACAGCGTCAGGGTGCCGTCCTGCGTACGGCCGTGCAGATCGGCGACACCGTCGCCGTCGAGATCGCCGACCGTGTCCAGCACGGGACGGGTGGCCACGGTGAAACCGGTGCCGATCTGCACGCGGTTCGCGGGGTCGCCCCAGACGGCGGGGTCCGGTCCACCGTCCGTGCCGCTGCCGCCGTGCACGCTGTAGAGGTCACCGGTGGCCTTGTCACGGAGCCACAGGTCGGCGAGGCCGTCACCGTTGACGTCGCCGGGCGCGAGGACGGTGAAGTCGTCCCAGTCCGAGCCGTCGGCCGCCACCGGCACGTCCAGCTGCGTCCCGTACAGGCCGTGGTAGATCCACAGCAGCCCGCCCTCCAGGACGAGGAGATCACTCCTGCCGTCACCGTTCAGATCGCCGGGGGCGATCACCTGCTCCGCGTTCGCCCAGTGGTCGTCACCCGTCCAGCCGGGCTCGCCGACACAGCCGTAGTCCTCGTCCGGGACCGGGCAGTCGACCGTCAGAAGCTGTCGGCCGCGGACACCGTCGACCCTCCCCAGGCCGCTGTTGGGATGGACCCAGAGCTGCTTCCGCCGCGTGCCGGGGTTGTACTCCAGCGTCACCAGGTCGACGTATCCGTCGCCGTCCCAGTCGGCCCGATAGGCGGTGCCGGCCCCGGGCGCGGTCAGCCCCGCGTCGG
Organism: Streptomyces globisporus; assembly: GCF_003501885.1. GTDB lineage: Bacteria > Actinomycetota > Actinomycetes > Streptomycetales > Streptomycetaceae > Streptomyces > Streptomyces globisporus_D. The sequence continues at coordinate 4,029 of NZ_QWFA01000180.1, read as the reverse complement.
TGGCGGGGGCGAAGGTCCCGTCTCCCCGGCCCGCGTAGGTGAGCAGCTTCCCCCGGTCGTCCAGGCTCCAGATGTCCTTGGCGCCGTCCCCGTTGAGGTCGCCGGGGGCATCGGGAGTGGTGATGCCCTGGGCGTAGAAGCGGTACGTGGTCGTGTCCGAGCGATTGCCGGAGCGGTCGACGCTGTAGACGTACAGCATGTGCGGGCCGCCCCTCAGCGGGGTGGCCGTCACGTCCGCCGTTCCGCCGGGGGAGACGGAGACCTCCCGCTGCTGCGCGTCGAAGGTGCTGTACCAGACGTACCCGACGACATCGTCCACGCCGTTGGCGCCGAAGGTGAAGGTGCCGGGAGTGCGGGCGTCCCCGGTCTCCGCGGGCCATCCGGCGTCCCCGTCGGGGAACTCCTCCGAGGAGACGGTCGGCGGCCGGTCCGGTCGTACGCGGTCGACGGAGAAGAGGCAGTAGTCGGTCCAGGCGGAGGAGGCCCCCGCCTGGTCCGTGGCACGAACCCGCCAGCGGTAGTCACCGGAAGGCAGGTCGACCGAAGAGGCCGAGGCGGTGCCGCCCGCCGCGGCGGCCACCGAACGCTCGGCCACCGGGGCCGTGCCGTCCGCGTCGAAGACCTGGAACTGTGCGGTGAGTGAGGGCGAGTCGGCGTCGTCCACCCGGGCCATGAGAGTCGCCCGGGTGTTGCCGATGAATCCACCTGCGCACGCGGTTTCGGGGCTCGTGGCCAGGCGGTCCGGTATCTCGGGGGGCGCGTTCACCTGGCGCGCGCCGCCGGTGGACGCGGCGGCACGGGATTCCTCCGGCGCGGCCGCGGCGGGCGGAGCCAGGACGGCGACCGTGCTGAGGGAAGCGGCGACAGCCACCAGGAGTGTGCCGTGACGGATCCGTCTCCTCCTCGTCCGTCTCCCTCTGACCGGGGTGGCGTCCGACCGACTGTTCATAGCGCTCCTCACAGGATGTTCACGCTTTTTCGCGATCCTATGAGGGCCCCTGTCGCAGTGTCCTGTGCCTTTCCCACCGGGGTGCGCACCCCGCGCCGAAAGAGGAATCGGTATACCCGCAACCACCCTGCGTCACACGTCCTCACCCGAACTTTGTTCGCCTGCACGGCTGAAATTTCCTGGATCCATGGCCAGTTGAGGGGGCAAGGGGCCTACGCTTCATAAGGTGAACCAGTTGAAGTCCCGCGCCTCCCGCCCCCACAGCCTGGCCGACCAGCCCGGGGGAGGTGCGCTGCCCGGCCGGCTCGGTGAGGAACTCCGTGCCGAGCTGATCGCCTTCCGCCGGGATCTGCACATGCACCCCGAGCTCGGCAACCAGGAGTTCCGGACCACCGCCGCGATCAAGGACCGGCTGGAGAAGGCCGGGCTGAAGCCCAGGGTCCTGGCCGTCGGGACCGGTCTCATGTGTGACGTGGGGGAGTGGGACGGGGCGACGCCCATGCTGGCGTTGCGGGCGGACATCGACGCGCTGCCGATCCCGGACACCAAGGCCGGCGTGCCCTACCGGTCCACCGTGCCCGACCGGGCGCACGCCTGTGGCCACGACGTGCACACCACCACAGTCCTCGGCGCGGGCCTCGTGCTCGCCGATCTCGACCGGCAGGGGCTGCTGCCCAACGCAGTGCGGCTGATCTTCCAGCCCGCCGAGGAGGTCCTGCCCGGCGGCGCGGTCGACGCGATCGAGTCCGGGGTGCTGGAGGGCGTCGGCCGGATCATCGGCGTCCACTGCGACCCGAAGGTGGACGTCGGGCGGATCGGGCTGCGGATCGGGGCCATCACCTCGGCCTGCGACCGGCTGGAGATCACCCTCGACGGGCCCGGCGGCCACACCGCCCGCCCCCACCTCACCACCGACCTGGTCACCGCCGCCGCCCGGATCGCCGTCGACGTGCCCGCGCTGCTCGGCCGCCGGGTCGACGCCCGCGCCGGGCTCGCGCTGACCTGGGGCCGCCTGGAGACCGGGCACGCCCCCAACGTCATCCCGCAGCACGCCGAGCTGTCCGGCACCGTCCGCTGCCTGAATCTGGACGCCTGGCGCGAGGCCCCCGACCTGGTGCACGCCGCCGTGGACGAGGTGGCCGGAATGCATCGGGCCAAGACCGTCATCAACTACGTGCGCGGCGTGCCGCCCGTGGTGAACGACGCCGAGTCGATCGGCCTGCTGGACGCCGCGATGACCGAGCGCCGCGGATCGTATGCGATCGAGGACACCGAGCAGAGCCTCGGCGGCGAGGACTTCTCCTGGTATCTGGAGCAGGTGCCCGGCGCGATGGCCCGCCTCGGCGTCCGGACCCCGGGCGACACGCGCGGGCTCGACCTGCACCGCGGCAACTTCGACGTGGACGAAGAGGCCATCACCGTGGGGGTGGAGCTGTTCACGGCCGCCGCCCTGCTCGACGGCGGCCGTTCGTGAAGCGTTGACACAGTCTTCGTAGGCCGTTCGTGGACTCCTGTGCCGCCTTGTGGGTGGCTTCTGTTCGCGACGATCCGATAACGGCTTCCGTACGTGCTCTTATCTGACATCTACGCGCGTTACGATCGCGGCGAAACCAGCGCCGGAAGAGGCGCTTCGGTCAGGTTTGAAGGAGCCTTCCCTTGCGCCGGATCACCAGGATCACCACCGTGGGTGTCGCGTCCGCGGCACTCGCGCTCAGCGTCACCGCGTGTGGCGGAAACTCGTCGGACGCCGGTTCCGGCTCCGACGGCGACAAGGCCGCCATCGCGTACGACATCGGCGGCCGCGGCGACCAGTCGTTCAACGACGCCGCCTACGCCGGACTCGAGAAGGCGGAGAAGGACCTCGACGTCCAGGGCAGCGAGGCCGAGCCCTCCGACGGTGAGGGAGACGCGGACAAGGTCCAGCGCCTCACCGAGCTGGCCCGCTCCGGCAACAACCCGGTGATCGGCGTCGGCTTCGCCTACGCGCCCGCCATCAAGAAGGTCGCGCCGAAGTTCCCGAAGACCACCTTCGGCATCATCGACGACGCCTCGGTGACCGGCGAGAACATCGCCAACATCGTCTTCAACGAGGAGCAGGGCTCCTACCTCGCCGGCGTCGCCGCCGCCAAGGTGACCAAGTCCAAGACGGTCGGCTTCATCGGCGGTGTCGAGACCCCGCTGATCAAGAAGTTCGAGGCGGGCTTCGTCCAGGGCGTCAAGGACACCGACGCCTCGGTCAACGTGCTTCCCCAGTACCTGACGCAGCCGCCGGACTTCGGTGGCTTCTCCAAGCCCGACCTCGGCAAGGCCGCCGCGCAGGGTCAGCTCGACAAGAAGGCCGACGTGATCTACTCGGCCGCCGGTCTGGCCGGCTCCGGTGCCATCGAGGCCGTCTCCAAGGCGGGCAAGTGGAACATCGGCGTCGACTCCGACCAGTACCAGCAGAAGGGTCTCGCGCCCTACAAGGCGTCCATCCTGACCTCGGTCACGAAGGACATCGAGGACGCGGTGTTCAACCTGATCAAGTCGGTCCAGGACGGCAAGCCGCAGACCGGTGAGATCCGCTACGGCCTGGACAAGAACGGCGTCGCCCTGTCGATGTCCAACCCGGCCTTCGCCGACATGAAGGACGTCATCGCCGCCGTCGACACGGCCAAGCAGGAGATCATCGACGGCAAGATCACCGTCAAGACCGCTCCGTAAGGCCGAACGCCTGACGGCCCCTCCCGGGCCGTCGCCCCGGCCGGTTTCCCAGGCCCTGTCCGTACGCCGCGCGGCTCACGCCGCCGGTGACGGGCAGGGCCGCGGGCCAGCCGGCCGCCCGAGCCGTTCAGGGGCTTCGGTCAAGACCCTTGCAGGGGCTTCACCGAAGGCCCACGGCACCCGCGGCACCCGCAGTCCGCAACCCTCAGTCTCAGTACGACCGAAGAAGATCCGCCTCTCGCAGTGCTCTCCCGCCCGGTCCGGACCCCGCGTCCGGACCGTCACGTGCACCCGTGTTTCACGATTCGGCAGCGCTACGCGTGTAGACAGTCCTCCGGCGCGATAACTTCACCCCCGCCCCCCAGGGCCCCCGAGCC
>NZ_QWFA01000018.1 GCF_003501885.1 Streptomyces globisporus | reverse complement strand
TTCGGCATGGGCGGGCCCGGGGGCGGTGGCGGCCGACCCGGTGGGGGTGGCGGCCAGCGCGGCTCCATGCAGCAGCCTCCCGGCCAGGGTCAGGGGCAGCAGCCTCGGGGCCAGAGCCAGGGCAACCAGCAGGGCAACGCGCCAGCGGGCATGCCCACCGCACCCGGCGGTACGGGAACGGGTACAGGCACAGGCCCAGGCACCGTCCCCGGCTTCGGCGAAGGCATGAGGGGCGGCGGCGGAGGCGGCGGCATGGGCGGCCTGCTGAACGGCGCGACCGTGAACGCCGAGGCCAAGGCCCTCCTGACGAAGGGTGCGGACGACTGCACCTGGGTCGCCGCGGCGGTCGGCGCGCAGAACGCGGCAAGCTACCAACTCGCCACCGGCGAACCGGTGATGGCGATCGGCGGCTTCAACGGGAGCGACCCGTCGCCGACGCTCGCCCAGTTCAAGAAGTACGTGGCGGAAGGCAAGATCCACTACTTCGTCTCGGGCGGCGGAATGGGCGGCGGCACGGGCGGCGAAGGCGGAGGCGGCATGGGCAGTGGCCCCGGTGGCTCCTCCGGCGCCTCCTCGCGGATTTCCTCCTGGGTGACGGAGAACTTCACCGAGGTCACTGTCGGCGGCGCCACGTTCTACGACCTGACGCAGCCCACGAGTTGATGGATCAAGGCGTACGCGGCCGGGTTCGGCGCAAAGGGTCAGAACCCGGCCGCGTACGTCCAGAAGTCCCGCATCACCTCGGGCGCGGCCGGTCCGCCCATCTCCATCTGGGTGAGCAGGACCGCGACCGTGCCCGTGGCCGGGATGACGTGGGCCGTGGTGCCGGTGCCGCCGACCCAGCCGTACCGGCCGAGCACGTTCCAGGGGGCGGCGATCTCGACGTCCACCGCGCCGCCGAACCCCCAGCCCTGGCCCTCCGTGAACAGGCCGCTCGCGGCGCGTTGCTCCGGCGTCAGGTGGTCGGTGATCATCTGGCGGACGGACTCGCCGGCCAGCACCCGCTCACCGGCGTCGTTCAGGCCTTCAGTGAGCAGCATCCGGCCGAAGGCGTACCAGTCGTCGACGGTCGAGACGAGGCCCCCGGCGCCGGACGGGAAGAGGGGCGGGCTGCTCCACTGCCCGTCCGGGGCGTCGACCAGCTCGGGCTCGCCCCCGTGCCCGCCCGCCCCGGCCCGGTAGTAACCGGTGAACCGGTCCAGCGCGGCGGGCTCCACCCAGAACCCGGTGTCCTTCATGCCGAGGGGCTCGAAGATCCGCTCCGACAGATACGCGGGCAGCGGCCGGTCGGCCACCCGGGCGATCAGGACCCCGAGGATGTCGGCGCACGTCTCGTAGAGCCAGCCGTCGCCCGGCTGGTGGAGCAGCGGGATGCGGGAGAGCGCGGCCATCCAGGCGTCCGGCGCGGGCACCGCCTGCGGCTGCGGCGGCCCCTGCTTCAGCTCGGCGAAGAGCGGGGCGATGGCGGGGAGCGAGAAGTCGGAGGGGAAGCCGTACCCGGCGCGGAAGGTCAGCAGGTCCAGGAGGGTGATCGGGCGGACGGCCGACACCACGTCGTCGACCGGGCTCTTCGGGGTCCGGACGACCAGGGGCGAGGCCAGCTCGGGCAGCCAGGCCGCGACCGGGTCGGCGGGGGCGATCAGGCCGTCGTCGACGAGCGTCATGGCGGCCGCCGCGACGATCGGTTTGGTGATCGAGGCGAGGCGGAACAGCGAGTTGCGCCGCATCGGCGCGGACCCGGCGAGGCCGGCCGTACCGGCCGACACGACCTCGACCCGCTCGCCCCGGGCCACCAGCGCCACCGCGCCCGGCATCGATCCCCGGGCGATGTGGGTGTCCAGCAGTTCGTGCAGGGTGGTGGTGGTCATGGCCATCCTTCGTCCGTCCGGTACCGCGTGGTCTTTCGCGGCGGCCCTCGGCAAGGCGGACGCGTTCCCACCGCAAAAGGAAGCAATTCGAGCCGAAATTGCTGGAAAAGGAGACTTCCGGAGCGCCCAGAACTCATCGCCCCGTAGTCATCACCCCCGTAACAGCAGGTCCGCCACCACCGCCCGGTGGTCGGAGGCGAGGCTCTCCGGCACCCAGGCCCTCCGCACGCCGATCCTGTTCTTCGACACCGTCACGAAGTCGATCCGCTTGACCGGGTCCTTCGCCGGGAACGTGGGCGCGCCCGGGTCCGCGTCCGCCAGCTCCCGCCACAGCGGGGCCAGTTCGGGGGCGGCGGGCTCCGCGTTGAGGTCGCCGAGCAGGATCTTCGGGCCCCGGTCCTCGGCCATGATCCGCCGGGTGTCGGCGACCTGGGCGACGCGGACGGCGGGGTCCGGGCGGTAGTCGAGGTGGGTCACGTACACGTGCACCGGCAGCCCCCGCACCCGTACGACGACCTCGCCGAACCCCGGGGCGGGCGCGGGCACCGGGTTCGGGTCCTGGGTCGAGAGGCGGGTGATCTCGTGGTTCTCGGCGCTGACGATCCGGTGCCGCGAGAGCACGGCCACCCCGTACTCGGCCCGGGGCCCGCCCGGTTCGGCCGGGTCGAGGCTGTAGATCGGCGCGAAGGAGACGTGCATCCGCAGCCGTCGGGCCAGTTCGCCGGCGAGATCCCGCCACTCGCTGCGGGAGCCCCAGTGCCGGTCGACCTCCTGAAGCCCGATCACATCGGCTTTCAGGGAACGGAGTTCGGCCGTCTGATGGTCCAGGTCGAAGACGCCGTCCATGCCCGCGCCGGCATGGATGTTGTACGTGGCGACCCGCAGCGGCAGGCCCCGGCCGCCGGTCCCACCGGTCCCGCCCGGTTCACCGGAGGGGGAGCGGTGGGCCGACGCGGCAGCGGCGGACGGTGCGAGGAGCGCCCCCAGGAGGGAGGCGGTGAGGAGGAGGTGAGGGACACGAGACGAGCGGCGACGCAGCGACATGGCTCTCCCAAGGGCCGGAAATCGCGCACTTTGTCAGAAAACTTGTCAGGTCAGCGTCGAGAACCGTACCGCCGGGCCACCCCTCGGGTCCCAGCGGCGCGACCGGTGCGGCTCGAAAGAAATGGACTTGTACGTCGTACAGGGCTGACTTACGGTGTACAAGACAGAGTCCCGTACGCCGTACAACCATCGGCCGCACCACCACGGGCCACCCACCCATGGAGCCCAAGGAGCCCGCATGACGGCGCCCGCCGCAGAGCGACCCGACCTCTCCCACCAGGGACATCCGCAACGCTGGCTGATCCTCGGCGTCATCTGCCTGGCCCAGCTCGTGGTGCTGCTCGACAACACCGTCCTCAACGTCGCGATCCCCTCCCTCACCTCGGAGCTGAACGCCTCCACCGCCGACGTGCAGTGGATGATCAACGCCTACTCGCTCGTCCAAGCGGGCCTGCTGCTCACCGCGGGCAGCTCGGCGGACCGCTACGGTCGGAAGAAGATGCTGATGATGGGCCTCGCCCTGTTCGGCGTCGGCTCGCTCGTGGCGGGGCTCTCCCAGTCGGCCGGCCAGCTCATCGCGGCCCGCGCCGGGATGGGTGTCGGCGGTGCGCTGCTGCTCACGACGACGCTCGCCGTCGTGGTCCAGATCTTCGACGAGACCGAGCGGGTCAAGGCGATCGGCATCTGGTCCACCGTCGCCTCCCTCGGTTTCGCGGCGGGCCCGCTGTTCGGCGGGTTCGTCCTCGACCACTTCTGGTGGGGCGCGATCTTCCTCATCAACATCCCGGTCGCCCTGATCGGTCTGGTCGCCGTCGCCCGGCTCGTACCGGAGTCCAAGGTCGCGCAGGGCGACCGGCCCGACCTGCTGGGCGCGCTGCTCTCCACGATCGGTATGACCGCCGCCGTCTTCGCGATCATCTCCGGGCCCGAGCACGGCTGGGGCTCCGGCCGGGTGCTGCTGACGGCGTTCCTCGGCGTCGCCGTGCTGGCCGGGTTCGTGCTGTGGGAGCTGCACATCCCGAACCCGATGCTCGATATGCACTTCTTCCGGAACCAGAAGTTCGTCGGCGCGGTGGCGGGCGCGATCCTGGTCGCCTTCGGGATGACCGGTTCGCTCTTCCTGCTCACCCAGCACCTGCAGTTCGTCCTCGGGTACGGGCCGTTGGAGGCGGGGCTGCGGACGGCGCCGATGGCGCTCACCGTGGTCGCCCTCAACCTCACGGGCGTCGGCGCGCGGATGGTCCGGAAGTTCGGCACGCCCGCCGTCATCGCGGCGGGGATGAGCTGTCTGGCGGCCGGCCTGGTCGCCATCGCGGTGCTCGGCGGGTACGGCGGCATGCTGTTCGGCCTGATCGTGATGGGTGCCGGCGTCGCCCTCGCGATGCCCGCGATGGCCAACGCCATCATGAGCGCCATCCCGCCGGAGAAGGCCGGGGTCGGCGCGGGCGTCAACGGCACGCTCGCGGAGTTCGGCAACGGCCTCGGGGTCGCCGTGCTCGGCGCGGTGCTCAACGCCCGGTTCGCCGCGCTCGTCCCGGCCGCCGTCGGCGCCGCCTCGCTGCCCGCGGCCCTGGCCGCCGCCGACGGGCCCGCCGCCCGGGAGCAGATCAAGGACGCGTTCGCCGCGGGGCTGGAGACCAGCCAGCTCGTCGGCGCGGTGGCGGTGCTGGCGGGCGGCCTGCTCGCCGCGCTGCTGCTGCGCCGGGCCGAGCGGGTGGAGGCGGCAGCTCAGCAGCTGAAGGCCGACGCTGCGCAGGCAGGGGACCGGGCAGACGCGACGGGACCGGCGGCATAGCATCGGATATGACGCGCGTACCGGACCGTCAGCGTCCGGTACGCCGTTTTTCCGGCGGGCCCGCACGGCCCGGCGTTCGGCAGGACCGCTCGGTGGCAGATCCGAGCACGACGAGGAGAGTGCGCCATGGTGTCCGGGCCCGGTTCCGAACCCGATTCCGCGTCTGAGCCGACGTCAGAGGCTGTGTCCGCGCCCGCATCAGCTCCTGGTGCCCGTCCCGCTTCCGCGTCGTCCGGCGGCTCGAAGGACGCCGCTGTGCGGCCCAGCGTCTGGCTGGGCCGCACGGCCCCCTCGCGCTCCCGCCGGACCGAGTCCCCGGCGGGTCTGGACCGCAACCGGATCACCGAGGCGTCGGTGCGGCTGCTGGACGCCGACGGACTCGCCAGGTTCTCGATGCGCCGGCTCGCCGCCGAGCTGGACGTCACCGCGATGTCCCTCTACTGGTACGTCGACACCAAGGACGACCTCCTGGAACTGGCTCTCGACTCGGTGTACGCGGAGATCGACCGGCCCCGCGAGGGCGCCGACTGGCGGGACCGGCTGCGGGAACTGGCCCGCAGCTACCGCGAACTCCTCGTCCGCCACATCTGGATCTCGCCGCTGGCCGGGACGTTCCTCAACATCGGCCCGAACTCCATGCTGTTCTCGTACGCCGTCCAGGACGTGATCCGGGACACCGGCCTGCCCCTGGAACGGCAGACGGGCGCGCTCTCGGCGGTCTTCCAGTTCGTGTACGGATTCGGCACCGTCGAGGGCAACTTCAAGGCGCGGTGCGACGCGACCGGGCTCACCCAGGACGAGTACCACCAGCAGGCGATGGGCACGATCCGGGCGGAGCCGCACCTGCGGGAGATCTCCGACTACTCCGACGAGATCATGTCCGCCCGGGGCGGCGAGACGGTCGAGGAGATGCGCGAGCGGGACTTCGTCTTCGCGCTGGACCTGGTGATCGCGGGCATCGAGGCGGTGCGCGACCGGACCGGATCCCCGGCCCAGTAGCCGCGTGGCCGCCCGCGTGCCTGGCGGGCTCCGGCTCAGTAACCGCGTGCCGTGTCCACCGTCAGCCCGGGGCGGCGGCCCGCCGTCACGTCCTCCCAGCAGGCGGCGAAGTCCACGGCGATGTCCTCGTCGGTGGTGATCCCCGAGGAGTGCGAGGTGATGACCGTACGGGGCAGCTTCCACACGGGGTCCTCCGGCGCGGCCGGTTCTGCGGGCAGTACGTCCAGCACCGCCCGCCGCAACCGGCCGTCCCGCAGCGCGGTCTCCAGCGCCCCCATGTCCACGGTCGCGCCCCGCCCCACGTTGACGAACGTCGCCCCGCGCACCGCCGCGAACCGGTCGGACCCGAAGAAGCCCTCCGTGGTCGCCGTCAACGGCAGCGTGGAGATCACCCAGCGGGCCTCACCCAGCACGCCGGTGTCCTCGGCGGCCCCGATCACCCGGTCGAATCCCGGCGGCACGACGCGGTCGGCGCCGGGCTCCGGCCCGTACCGCGTGGTGCGGGCCACGCCCACGGTCCGTACCCCGCAGGCGGCCAGCAGCCGCCCCACCGCCGCGCCGATGCGGCCGGTGCCGTAGACCAGGGCGGTCTGCCCGGCGACGAGCTCCGAGGGGAGGCGCTCCCAGTGCGCCCGGGCGTGCTGCTCGGTGAACTCCGGTACGGACTGGGCCTCGGCGAGCATCCAGCCCAGGACGTACTGGGCCATCCGCTCGCCCATCCGGCCCACGGTCCGGGTCAGCAGCGCCGGGCCGGGCCAAGGGCCCCCGGAGAGCAGCCGGTCCGACCCCGCGGTGATGCTGTGGAACCAGAGCAGCCGGTCCGTCCGCAGGGCGTCGGGCAGCGCGTCGCCCACGCAGAGGAGGGGCGCGTCGGACGGCGGCGGAACGTCCGTCAGGGGCTCCGCACCGCGCCCGGTGATCCGCTCCAACTCCCGTACCAGCTCGGGATCCAGCGAGGGAGCGACCAGCAGCCGGGCCTGAGCCAGGGCATCGGGGCCGGGCAGCGGCGGGGGCGGAACGGGCAGCCTGCACGTTAGGAGCGAATGGGGCGTCCCCGCGCCGGGCGGTTCCCCTGGAACCTGCCCGGCGCCCGCGCTCACCGCCCCACTGCTTGCGCTCATCGCGCGATCAGCTCCCCGGGGCCAGGTGGGCCGGGAAGCCGCCGGTGGCGACGGGGCCCCAGCGCTCCGGGGTGACCCGGATGATCGACTTGCCCTGCTTCAGCATCGCCGCCCGGTACTCGTCCCAGTCCGGGTGCTCCCCCGAGATGTTCCGGAAGTACTCAACGAGCGGCTCGACCGAGTCCGGGGCGTCGATGACCTCCGCCGCACCGTCGACCTGCACCCACGGCCCGTCCCACTCGTCCGACAGCACGATCACGCTGACCCGCTCGTCGCGCCGGGCGTTGCGGGTCTTGGCGCGCTCGGGGTACGTCGACATGACGATCCGCCCCGAGTCGTCCACGCCGCAGGTCAGCGGGGATCCCTGGGGGCGGCCGTCGGCCCGGGTGGTGAGCAGGACCGCCCGGTGCCGGGGGCGTACGAACGCCAGCAACTCGTCGAGCTCCACGGCGGTGTTGGTCGCGATGTTCGGTGCCATGCCCACCACCCTACGACCGGCCCGGGCCCCTGGTCGGGCAGCGCCTCGCGCGACGCGGGCCCGGGTCACGCCATGGGCAGCGCCTCGCCCTGCACCGCCTGGATGTCCAGCTCCACGCGCAGCGTCGTGCCGATCGCGGAGATGCCCGCCTGGACGACCTGGTTGTAGTTCATCGCGAAGTCGTCGCGGCGCAGTTCGGCGGTGGCGTGGAAGGCCGCGCGCACCCCGCCCCACGGGTCGGGCCCCGTGCCGAGGTAGGTCAGGTCCAGGTCGACGGGGCGCGAGACGCCGTGCATGGTCAGTTCACCGTGGACGGTCCAGCGGTCGGGTCCCGCCGGGTCCAGCGCGGTGGAGCGGTAGGCGATCTCCGGGTACCGGTCCACGTCCAGGAAGTCCGGCGAGCGCAGGTGCTTGTCCCGCATCCCGTTGCCGGTGTCGATGCTGGCGGCCCTGATCACCGCGTCGACCCGGGAGCGCCCGACCTCCTCGGCGATCTCGATCCGGCCGCCGAAGTCGGTGAACCGGCCGTGCACGCTGGAGATCCCCAGGTGCTGGGCGACCGCGCCGACCGAGGAGTGCGCCGGGTCAAGCGACCAGGCGCCCCGCGGCGGCAGCTCCACCCCGCCCTGCCGGGCCAGGACGATCTGTCCGGCCTCGATCCGGCCGCTCGCGGTGACGAGGGCGGTGGAGGCGGCGGGGGCGTACCCGACCGCCGTGACGATCACCGTGTACGCGCCGGCCGTCAGGGAGCCGTCCGTGCGGACGGCCCCGTCCTCGTCGGCCGCGGCCCGCAGCACCTGGGCCCCGGTCATGTCGGTGACCGTCACGACCGCGTGCTGGACCGCCCAGCCGTCCCGCGTCCGTACCTGTGCGCGAAGTCCCATCCGTATCTCTCCCAGAAGCCCTAGCTCGATGACTCGATGACCCGCGTGCGGCGCCCCGGCGACCCGGCGTCCCGTCGGAACGTGACGGAACGTGGGGGCCACATGAGTCGGGCCCCGGGGCGGTCACGGCCGGCCGTCCCCTGCCTGCCGTACCCGCCACCGGGGCCCCTTCCCACCCGGTCGCGACAGCCTCTCCGCTCGAAGTGCCGCCCGACCAGGGGTCTTCGCGATCCCTTCACGTGAGCCCGTGCTTTTCACCTGCACAGGAGTACGTGCTCACGTGAGGGGCCGTCACTCGCCCGGGTGGGCGAGCTCGATGTCGTGCCCGTCGACCCCCGTACCGCTGACGGTGAGGGAGCCCGCCACCGGCGGGTAGCCGGTCGCGACGACCGAGTACTCTCCCGCGTCCAGGTCGGTGAAGGCGTACGCCCCGTCCTCGCCGGTCGTCGCGGTGGCGACCACGTTGCCCGCCGCGTCGATCAGGGTCACCCGGGCGTCGGCCAGCGGACCCCGGGCGGACCCGGCCCGCACGGTGCCCCGGACCAGGGCACCGGACCGCAGCGCGGCCTCGACGCGGGTGACGCCCTGGCCGCCGATCTCCACCGGCAGCGCCAGCGGACGGAAGCCGGCCGCGTTGACCGCGACGGTCACGGAGCCCGGGATCAGCTCGCCGAAGGCGAACTCACCGGTCGGGCCGGACGCGCCGGTGGCCAGTACGTCGCCCCGGACGTCGGTCACGATGACCATCGCCCCGTCGACGGGGGCGCCGGACTCGGCTGCCCGGACGGTCCCGGCCAGTCCGCTCGTACCGGACAGCAGGATGTCGAAGGCCAGCGGTTCCTCGCCGACGACCACCGTGGACGCCTGCGGCTGGAAGCCGTCGGCGGAGGCGATCAGGACGTAGCTGCCGGAGCCGGGGGCGTCCAGGGTGTATGCGCCGTCGGTCCGGGCCACGGAGCGCCCGAGCTGCCGGCCGCCCAGCGAGATCAGGGTGACGGCCGCACGGGCGACCGGAGCGCCCTCCGCACCGCGCACCACACCGTGGACGGGGGTGCCCTGCACAGTGTCCAGAGGGGTCTCCGCCGTGTCGACCGAGGTGACCCCGGCCGCGCCCTCGGAGACCGGAACGGCCGCGCCGACGGTGGCGGGCACGGGAACCTCGGCCGTTTCGACGGCGGCCGGAGCCTGGTCCGACGTCTCGGTGGGGGCGTCGTTCGCCGCGCTGGTCTTCAGGGCGACCTCCTTGATGAAGATCGTCACGATGAAGGCGACGAGCGCGCACGGAGCGGCGTACAGGAAGACGTCGCCGACGCCGTGCCCGTACGCGGCCTCCATGACCAGCCGGAACGGCTCGGGCAGCTTGTCCAGGTCGGGGATGCCCCCGCCGCCGGTACCGCCGTGGCCGAGCCGGGCGCCCTCCGGGCCGAGCGCGGCGAGGCCGTCCTTGACGTACTGGGTGACCCGGTTGCCGAGCACCGCGCCGAGCGCCGAGACGCCGATCGCACCGCCGAGGGAGCGGAAGAAGGTGACGACGGAGCTGGCGGAACCGAGGTCCTCGGGAGCGACCTGGTTCTGCGTGGCGAGGACCAGGTTCTGCATCATCATGCCGATGCCGAGACCCATGACGAACATGAAGACCGCGACGTGCCAGTACGGGGTGTCGTACCGGATCGTGCCGAGCAGCCCGAGCCCGGCCGTGACCAGGAAACCGCCGGTGACCAGCCACGCCTTCCAGCGTCCGGTCTTGGTGATGACCTGGCCGGAGATCGTCGAGGAGAGGAAGAGCCCCGCGATCATCGGGATGGTCATGACGCCGGACATCGTCGGCGACTTGCCGCGCGCCAGCTGGAAGTACTGGCTGAAGAAGACCGTGCCCGCGAACATCGCGATACCGACGAACAGCGAGGCGATCGAGGCCAGCGTGATGGTGCGGTTACGGAAGAGGCGCAGCGGGATGATGGGTTCCTTGGCCCGCGACTCGATGAACACGAAGACCAGGCCGAGCAGGACCGAGCCCGCGACCATCACGTACGTCTGCCACGACAGCCAGTCGTACTTGTCGCCCGCGAAGGTCACCCAGACCAGCAGCAGGGAGACGGCGGCGCTGATGAAGAACGCGCCGGACCAGTCGACCTTGACGCCCTCGCGCTTCACGACGGGGAGCTTCAGGGTCTTCTGGAGCACGATCAGCGCGATGACCGCGAAGGGCACGCCGACGTAGAAACACCAGCGCCAGCCCATCCAGCTGGTGTCGGTGATGACACCGCCGAGCAGCGGACCGCCGACGGTGGCGACCGCGAAGACCGCGCCCAGGTAGCCGCTGTAGCGGCCGCGCTCGCGCGGGGCGATCATCGCGGCCATGACGATCTGCGCCAGGGCGGAGAGACCGCCGACGCCGATGCCCTGGATGACGCGGCAGACGATGAGCATGCCGCTGCTGGTCGACAGACCGGCGACGATCGAGCCCAGGACGTAGATCACCAGGGCTATCTGGACCAGCAGCTTCTTGCTGAAGAGGTCGGCGAGCTTGCCCCAGAGCGGGGTGGTGGCGGTCATGGCCAGCAGCGAGGCCGTCACGACCCAGGTGTAGGCGCTCTGGCCGCCGCCGAGGTCGGAGATGATCTCGGGCAGGGCGTTGGAGACGACCGTCGACGACAGGATCGCGACGAACATGCCGAGCAGCAGCCCGGTCAACGCCTCCATGATCTGCCGGTGTGTCATCGGCGTGCCGTCGGGGGTGCCGGAAGCGTTGCCGCCGCCGTGCCCTCCGTGCTTGGCGTGGCCGCCCCGCACACCGGTGGGTGTGGTCGTAGCCATTGAGTTCCTTATCCGTGCGTATTTGCTTCTGTTACACAGGTGTACGGGCGTGAGCCTCGTCGCCGAGGCCGGTCCTGCACTCGCCGGTGTGACGTCCGGGGACGCAGCCGCCGGATCCGCGACAGGCGAAGCTGTCACGGAGCCGGGACAGCAGCGCGATGAGCAGACCGACGTCGTCGTCGGACCAGTCCTGGAGGTTGTGGGCGAACACCTCGGTGGTCCGCCGGGTCAGTTCGTCGAGCTGCGCGTGTCCGCCGGGGGTCAGCCGCAGGATGCGGGACCGCTTGTCCGCCGGGTCCGGGGACCGTTCGATCCAGCCGCGGTCGGCCACATGGGCCACGTGGCGACTGGTCACCGACATGTCCACGGACAGCAGCTCGGCGAGCCGGCTGATCCGCATCTCGCCGTGCCGGTCCAGGAGGGTCAGTACGGCGGCGGATCCCGCGGGGCACTCGGGGGGCAGCGCTCGGGCGAGCCCCCTTTTGACGGCCCCGACGGCGCTGAGCTGTCGGGCCAGTTCCTCGTAACTACTCCGTGCGGCCACGGGAACCCCCAGCACACTCACGACTATGTTGTTGCTTAGGGCAACGATAGAAGCCGTTGGTTGCTGCAGGCAAACGAAAATGGCCTTGCAGAAGTAAAGGAACGCAAAAGCCTCCGTAGGGTCGAGGTCAAGCGCGTGCGCCGCCGGTTGCCCGCTTCTTTGGCGGTGCGATTCTCGGACGATCTTCAGATGCGCCGCCGCAGGTAGGGCGGGGTGCCCGGTGGCCCCGGGGGTTGGGCCGAGGGCCCGAGTTCGCTAGGGTCCTGCCCCATGGCACACAACCCCCACGCCCCTCAGCCGGGCCCCGAGGGCAACCACGACCCGGCGGGCAGCACGCAGATGTTCCGCGCCTTCGTCGACGAGGGCGAGCCGCAGCGGCGGCAGCAGCCCGCGGCGACCTCGTCCGGGCCGAGGGTCGGGGTGATCGCGGCCGTGATCGCGGTCGTCGTCGTCCTCGGCGCGGTGGCCTGGCTCGCACTGGGCTGACGAGCGGCCGTACGAGAGTGCTGCCGCACCGCAGCACGCTGGTACGACACCCGCCGTGTGGGGGTCACTCCCACACGGCGGAGACATCCTGCGTCTCGACGCGCATCCCCGGCGGAACCCGCCAGGACTCCACGCAGACGGTGTACGTCTTCGAGCGCGTGGAGCGCGCGTCGATCGGGGCGGGCAGGGGCTGGGACGAGGTGATGGTCGCCCAGTCGACGCCGAGGGCCCCGATGATGTGCGTGGCGAAGGTGACGGTCCCCGAGCGCGCCGGGGAGCCTCCGGTGTTGCGGAACTCCACGGTCACCTTCTCGCACCACCGCTTGTCCGCCGCCGCCCGCTGCGGGGCGCTCAGCGTGAGCGCGGCCGGGGTCGCGGGCGGAGCGGGAGGCTTCGGGCTGCTGGGCGTGCCGGGCCCCGGAGGGGATGGGTTGTCCGTGACGCCGTCCGGCGGGGACCCGGTTCCGCCGCTGCCGCCCGTCTTCGAGGGTGCGGAGGGGGCCGCGGGCTGCGAGGGGGCTGCCCCCGGCCCGCCGGACGAACCGTCCGTCTGAGGCCCGCCGGGCGTCCCCGCACGCGCCCCACCGGAACCGTCCTGGGCGTCGCCGGACCCGCCGGCGCCCGAGAGCCCGGCGCCCGGCGACGTACCACCGCTCGGTGACGTACCACCGCCACCACGCCCCCTGCCCCCAGCGCCCCCACTCCCGCTCTCGTTCCCGTTCTCGTCGAGGGGGGTGAGCGTCACATCGCCCGGGGGCGCCCCGTCCGAGGGAGGCTTCGAGCTTCCGGCGGCCGCGCCCACGGCCGTGTACCCGTCGCCCGGCCCGCTGCCGCAGCCGGACAGCAGGCCGGTGCCCAGGCACAGCGCGGCCGCCGAGGCGGCGACGGCGGTGCCTCGGCGGCCGGTGGAGCCGCGTGTCTGACGTCGCATCGCGTCAGTGTGTCTGACGCGGCGTCACATAAGAACCCTCGTGAACCATTTTCCTCCGGCCCTCCGGTGGCTCTTCGACTCAGTCGGCGATGAGCCCTTCCCTGAGCTGGGCGAGCGTGCGGGTCAGCAGCCGGGAGACGTGCATCTGGGAGATGCCGACCTCCTCGCCGATCTGGGACTGGGTCATGTTCGCGAAGAAGCGGAGCATGATGATCTGGCGTTCGCGCGGGGCGAGTTTGGCCAGCAGCGGCTTGAGGGACTCGCGGTATTCGACGCCCTCCAGTGCCGTGTCCTCGTACCCGAGGCGGTCCGCGAGGGAGCCCTCGCCGCCGTCGTCCTCGGGGGAGGGGGAGTCCAGCGAGGAGGCGGTGTAGGCGTTGCCGACGGCGAGGCCGTCGACCACGTCCTCCTCGGAGACCCCGAGCGCGCGGGCCAGCTCCGGGACGGTCGGCGAGCGGTCGAGCTTCTGGGCGAGCTCGTCGCTGGTCTTGGTCAGGGCGAGCCGCAGCTCCTGGAGGCGGCGGGGGACCCGCACGGACCAGGAGGTGTCACGGAAGAAGCGCTTGATCTCGCCGACGACGGTGGGCATGGCGAACGTCGGGAACTCGACGCCGCGTTCGCAGTCGAACCGGTCGATCGCCTTGATCAGGCCGATCGTGCCGACCTGGACGATGTCCTCCATCGGTTCGTTGCGGCTGCGGAACCGCGCCGCGGCGTACCGCACCAGCGGGAGGTTCAGTTCGATCAGTGTGTCCCGCACATAGGTCCGCTCCGGACTGTCCGTTCCCTCGGGGCCCGAGGCCGGGCCGAGCGCGGCGAGCCGCAGGAACAGGGAGCGGGACAGCGTGCGGGTGTCGATGGCTTCCGGTGAGCTGGTGAGCACGGCAGGTGCCGGCACGCTCTTCGTGAGCGTGAGCACCTTCGAGCTGCCCTGTTCTTCGGACATGCCACCCCCTTGAGGTCGCGGACGGTCGCGGTGGCCGCGACCATCGGAGGAACGCAGCCTCCACCTGAATACCGGAGGCGGGGCTGCGGCAAACGCGCTTCGAGCAGAATGTCACATGTCGGCAACACGCTGTAGTGACATGTCGACAAGTCAGCGACGAATCCGCCCTGGAAACAGGGGGTGTAGCCCTTTTATGCCGTCAGAACTGCTCTGTGGACGGTCTACCCGTTCCGGTTACGCCTCGATCCTGTTTGCGGATCTCAGTCGGGCGAAACTTCTGGCGAGGAGCCTTGACACATGCATCTGGGAGACACCCAGCTCCGCGCTGATCTGAGACTGGGTCAAGTTGCTGTAGTAGCGCAGCAGGAGGATGCGCTGTTCGCGCTCGGGAAGCTGGACGAGGAGGTGCCGGACGAGGTCGCGGTGCTCGACACCGGCGAGCGCCGGGTCTTCATAGCCGAGCCGGTCCAGCAGCCCGGGCAGCCCGTCGCCCTCCTGGGCGGCCTCCAGTGAGGTCGCGTGGTACGAGCGCCCGGCTTCGATGCAGGCCAGGACCTCGTCCTCGGAGATCTTCAGCCGCTCGGCGATCTCGCCGGTGGTGGGGGAGCGCCCGTGAGCGGTCGTCAGGTCCTCGGTGGCGCCGGTGACCTGGACCCAGAGTTCGTGGAGCCGGCGGGGGACGTGGACGGTGCGCACGTTGTCGCGGAAGTAGCGCTTGATCTCGCCGACGACGGTGGGCATCGCGAACGTGGGGAACTGGACGCCGCGCTCCGGGTCGAACCGGTCGATGGCGTTGATCAGTCCGATGGTGCCGACCTGGACGACGTCCTCCATCGGCTCGTTGCGGCTGCGGAAGCGCGCGGCGGCGTACCGGACGAGGGGGAGGTTCGCCTCGATGAGGGCGGCCCGGACCCGGCGGTGCTCCGGAGTGCCCGGCTCCAGGTTCTTGAGCTGACCGAAGAGAACCTGCGTGAGCGCCCTCGTGTCGGCGCCGCGGGCCCGGGCGGGCCGGGCCGAGGGGTCCGGGGCCTCGGTCTGGATGTCCTCGGCCGGAACGGTCGGGACGGCTTGGACGGCCTGGGGAGGCACTTGAGGCGCTGTACTGGCCGGCACGGTGACGCCACCCCTTTGCGGTCAACTAGTCAACTACGGTCAACTCATCCGTCAAAAGCGGTCATAGCATCACAAGACATGTCCACTGTGTGCAAGCACCTCATAGTGCCGTGTTGACGGCATAAGGGTTTAAACGAAACAAGGAAACCCCCCGCCTGAACGGCGAGGGGTCGACGGAACCGGACGGGCCGGTCCCCTTTGGCGAGATCAGAAGGGGTAGTCCGCGATCACCCATGTGGCGAATTCGCGCCACTGTCCGGCGGCGGCCTGGTGGGCGGGGTGCTCGATGTACCGCTTGAGCGCGTCCTCGTCGGCGACGGCGGAGTTGATGGCGTAGTCGTACGCGATCGGCCGGTCGGTGATGTTCCAGGCGCACTCCCAGAACTCCAGCTCCGGAACCTGCCCGGCCAGCTCCCGGAAGGCCCGGTCCCCGGCGACGACCCGCGGGTCGTCCCGCTCGACGCCGTTGTTCAGCTTGAAGAGGACCAGGTGGCGGATCATCGGGCGGCTCCTACTTCACCAGTTCTGACATGAAGTCACCGACGCTCTGGGCGGCGGTGGAAATGCCCTCGAACCCTACCTGGACGAGCTCGGCGGCCCGCTGCGGAGACATGATGATCGTGTACAGCACGAAGACCACCAGCATGTAGATGATGATCGTCTTTGCCTTGGCCACAATCATGCCTCCCCGTCGACCTCATGTGCGATCGGGCGATTCTATCCGCACGAATGGCCGTATCCGGTGGCCGTTTTTGATCACTGATGCGCCTTTTAAGGACCTACGACCCCGCCATCGAGGCCTTTCGCCGGACCTCCCGAGCCTCGCAGCCCGGCACGATGGATAACGAGCCGGACGGGACCAGGCAGGACCCGGAAGGCCGGAACAGGGCCTCTCTGTGGGGTCGGCCGCCGCGCGATTTCCCCCCTGACCGCGACGGACGACCAGCAGGCCCTGTTCTCAACGGGGGAAGCGGCTTGTCCCCCCGATGCCGCTTCCCCCGACCTGACTGCTGGACCGGAGCGCCCGGTCGCCGTGCTTCCTCTGCACCGGCGACCGGGCGCTCTGCTGTACGCGGGTCGCAGGCGAAGGCATCACAGCGACTCAGGCATACCGCTCGAAAAGAGACTGAACATACCCCTCCAGTCGCTGAGCGAGGACATCGGCCGTCAGCTCGACGCGACCCAGCTCACGCCAGGGAACAGCGACCTTCTCCCCGTCCGGGGCAAAACCCAGCGCGTCCAGCAGCCGCCAGTAGAGATGGTCGGTGGAGTCTCCGGCCAGGGTTCCTCCCGCGGCGAGATACCGATCGGCGAACCGCATGCCCGCGGGGACCCCGTGCAGCAGCGCGAGGGTCGTCGCGCAGTGCGCCACGTCCAGATCGGCGGGCCCCCAGGAGGTCTCCACCCAGTCCACGACCCCGCTGATCCGGAGATCGTCACCGGTGCCGGTGAAGAGGACGTTCCCCGGATGGAAGTCCCGATGCAGGAAACACCCCCGGTAGGCCGGGGGCTCGCGGCGGATGACGTCGACGGCCCGCCGCCAGAGGTCGGGCCGCGCGGTGGCCGCGGGCAGGATCACCCGCTCGGGAGAGGCCCAGGCCTGATAGGTCCGAGGACGTTGCCGCGCGGCCACGGGCAGCCGATGAATAAGCACGAGTTGCCGCGCCAGCAGGTCGGCGCGGTCATCGGCACCGCGATCGTCCAGGAGCAGGGCCCCCGGCAGCAGGGACATCAGCAGGGAGGGGTGATCGCAGTGCTCGGCCGCCGCGTCCACGGCTACGAGGGTGGCCGCCGGTACGTCCGTATCACCGAGGAGGCGCAGGATGTTCGCCTCGCGGGTCAGCAAGCCCTCCGCGTGCCGAACATAGAAGGGTTTGACGAAGGACCGCAGAACGAGCGAGCGCGGCCCACCCGGTCCGCCGATATCCAGTCGCCGCATCTCCGACGTCCAGCCACCGCGCAGCGACACGGCCTGCTCGATGCGCTCCGCCTCGGAGAGGCCCTTCTTCTCCACCCAGGATCGCGTGGCATCCCAGCTCGGACGGTCACCACCATCCACACCGATGCTCTCGGCCCCTTCGCCCATGGGGGCAGGCTAGCGGTCGGCGGGCGGATGCGTTCCGTGAACCCGGTTTGCCAGTGGGGCTGTTGGAGCGCCACCGGGGGGCTTATGAAGCCCTGAGGCCTTCGGCGCACAAGGCGCTCTCGATCAACTGCTGGGGTTCGTAGACGGTGTAGCGCTGCTGGTAGTACTCCTCCGGTGTGGTGTACCCCGGCATGGCGTCGCGGATGCCACTGGTGTGCTGGAGCAGGTGGCGGAGGGAGATCCGGCGGCCGTCGTTGCCGTTGCCGTCCACCACCCCGGGCAGCCAATCGTCGACGGTGTCGTCCAGCGACAGTCTGCCCTCGGCCTCCAGTTGGAGCACCACGGTGGCGACCATCGTCTTGGAGGTGCCGGCCATCCGGAAGTACCCGGCGGCGGACACAGGCCGCATGGTCCTCAGATCGCCGGTACCGCTGGTGGCGACGGACTGCCTGGCGTCAGCCCCGATCATCCGCGCCTGCACCCCGCTGACGCCGATGTCCCGTATCGCCGCTGTGTCCCGGCGTAACTGCTCGGCGGGGGAGGGCCCGACGGGCTGGGCGACGACGGGGGCCGTACCGGTGGCGAGCAGCGTAGCGGCACAGCAGACAGCGGTGACGAGCTGCGAGCGCAGAGTCAGAGCCATGAAGCCCGAGCCTCGCGGCCCGGGACCCGAGCTCCGGGGCCTCGTCGATGAGTGCGACATGACCCCTGGTGCTCGTACGGTCGGCTGAGGCTGAGGCACAGGGCAAAGCGAAGGGCCCGGCTCATCGAGCCGGGCCCTTCGTCCACCAGCGGTAGCGGTGGGATTTGAACCCACGGTGACGGGTTACGCCACACTCGCTTTCGAGGCGAGCTCCTTCGGCCGCTCGGACACGCTACCGAGAGAGAGCTTAGACCATCCCGGGCCGTGGACAGAAATCGGTTCTCGGGGGAGGAGCCCGACGTGGCCGGGTAGCCAGGTCTCACCTGGTCAGAGGGTGCGGAAGAACGCCGTCAGCTGCTCCGCGCACTCCGGCTCCAGGACGCCCGCGATGACCTCGGGGCGGTGGTTCAGGCGGCGGTCGCGGACGACGTCCCAGAGGGAGCCCGCGGCGCCGGCCTTCTCGTCGCGGGCGCCGTAGACGACGCGGGCGACGCGGGACTGGACCAGGGCGCCCGCGCACATCGTGCAGGGCTCCAGGGTGACCACCAGGGTGCAGTCGGTCAGGCGCCACTCGCCCACGGCCTCGGCCGCCCGGCGCAGGGCCAGGATCTCGGCGTGCGCGGTCGGGTCGCCGGTGGCCTCGCGTTCGTTGTGTCCGGTCGCCAGCTCCGTGCCGTCGGGGCCGAGCACGACGGCGCCGACCGGCACATCGCCGGCCGACGCCGCCCGCGCGGCCTCGGCCAGCGCGCGGCGCATCGGGGCCCGCCAGGGATCGCGTACGGGGTCGGGCTCCCGTACGCGTACGGGAGCCGGGGCGGGCTCGGGTGAGGGGTCCGGCGGTCGTGCGGTCACTCGCGGACCCTAACGGACGGGGTGGGGTGGAGCAGGTGGTGGGAGAGGGGATGGATGAGGGATGGGTGCCCGGGGGCCTGGCAGGGGCTCGCGCGCCCGCTAGCGGACCGACTCCAGGACCTCCGCCGCTCCCACGGCCTCCGCGATCTCCGCGAGCGCGTCGGTCTGCAGGGTCAGCAGCTCCTTCTCGGACATCCCGAGGTCGGCCAGGACCCCGAGCTCGCCGATCGGGCCCGCCGGAACGGCGTCCGGGTCGGGGGCGTCGTCGTCCGTGTCTGCGGCGGGGGCGGTCCGTTCCGGTTCGCCGTCCTCCGTGCCGTCGAGGTCGACGAGCTCCTCCAGGGCGGCGATCTCGTCCTCGGCCCCTGGTTCGCGGCCGAGCATTTCGTCGGTGAGCAGGATCTCCCCGTAGGAGGAGCGGGCGGCGGCGGACGCGTCCGAGACGTAGATTCGGGGGTCCTCCTCACCGTCCACCCGGACGACGCCGAACCAGGCGTCCTCCTGCTCGATATAGACCAGGACCGTGTCCTCGTCCACCGAGGCCTCCCGGGCCAGGTCCGTCAGATCGGACAGGGTCTCCACATCGTCGAGCTCTGTATCGCTCGCTTCCCACCCGTCTTCGGTGCGCGCGAGCAGTGCGGCGAAGTACACCGTGACTCTCCCACTGGTCATAGGCGAATCGGTCCGACGGGAGGGCGAACGGTGATCCGTCCGTCCTGAGCCCCGCCCAATCGGCATCGTGGCAGAAACAAGCGCTGTGCGAGACCTCTTCGACCGTTGCGTCGGCCATCAGTTCCAGGAGTGCCTGGTCGGCCCTCACCCTGACGCGCCGATCGGAGGGGGAGCGCGCCGGTGGTACTCGGAGGGCTCGCCAGGGGTTCACCAGCAGATTCACCGGGG
The DNA here is from genome assembly GCF_003501885.1 of Streptomyces globisporus. Taxonomy (GTDB): domain Bacteria; phylum Actinomycetota; class Actinomycetes; order Streptomycetales; family Streptomycetaceae; genus Streptomyces; species Streptomyces globisporus_D. The sequence goes on along the minus strand of NZ_QWFA01000018.1, from coordinate 27,344 downwards.
ACGCGGCGGATGATCCGCCCGTCGCAACCCACGGCCCCCGCCGGTTCACCAGCGGAACGTGCGCATCCGCATCTGTTGCCGCATTCGGGCGGCCCGGGCCCGGCGCGGCTGCACCCGGTCCCTCAACTGCTTGGCCTCATGGAGTTCACGGAGGAACTGGGCGCGGCGGCGGCGGCGCGCCGCGTCACTCTCCTGCGCGTCCTCGGCATCGCCCGCCACGCTCTCGGCGTCGCGCCCCTCGCGCTGCCCGCGCGAGGCCGGGTTGTCCCGCAGATCCCCGTCAGCCATCGACACACCACCCCAGTGCTGGGTCCGTATGCCCCCACCTTCCCCCCGAACAGGTGGTTGATGCCAGCGCAGAGTGCCGGGCGGCGCGGTTACTGTTGACGCATGCGGATCCACGTCGTCGACCACCCGCTGGTGGCGCACAAACTCACCACGCTGCGCGACAAGCGCACCGACTCCCCGACCTTCCGGCGGCTCGCCGACGAGCTGGTCACCCTCCTCGCCTACGAGGCCACCAGGGATGTGCGTACCGAGCAGGTCGACATCGAGACCCCGGTGACGCCCACGACGGGCGTCAAGCTCTCGCACCCCCGGCCCCTCGTCGTCCCGATCCTGCGCGCCGGTCTCGGCATGCTCGACGGCATGGTCCGGCTGCTGCCGACCGCCGAAGTGGGCTTCCTCGGCATGATCCGCAACGAGGAGACGCTCCAGGCGGAGACGTACGCGACCCGGATGCCCGAGGACCTCTCCGGCCGCCAGGTCTACGTCCTCGACCCGATGCTGGCCACCGGCGGCACCCTCGTCGCGGCCATTCAGGAGCTGATCAAGCGCGGCGCCGACGATGTCACCGCCGTCGTCCTCCTCGCGGCGCCCGAGGGCGTCGAGGTGATGGAGCGCGAGCTGGCCGGGACGCCGGTCACCGTCGTCACCGCCTCCGTCGACGAGCGGCTCAACGAGCACGGCTACATCGTGCCGGGCCTCGGGGACGCGGGCGACCGGATGTACGGGACGGCCGAATAGAGCCCGCACCACCCCCCTCTGACGACTTTGCGCCCCGTTCCCCGCGCGTACGTACGAAACCGTACGCACGCGCAGGGAACGGGGCGCTTCCGTCAGCAGGAGGGGGACGGGGACGGTGCCGGCTTCGTCAGGGCCGTCATCGCCGCCGTGGCTTCCTTCGGCGTGCTGAACGCCTTGAACTTCGCCCCGAGGATCAGGTCGACCTCACCCGTCTTCCGGGTGTCCGTCTTCTGCACCGTGCCCGCCAGTTGGGTGCCGAGCACCGTGAAGCTGCCGTTCTTCGCGGCCGGGGCCCCGAGCAGCACGCCCGTTCCCGGCACCTTCTTGTCGTACTCCTTCGACGCGTTGCCCACCTCGCCGATGGCGAAACCGCGCTTCTTCAGCTCATCGGCGGCCGCCTTGGCCAGCCCGGTGCGCGTCGTCGCGTTGTAGACGTTCACCTTGATCGCGGCCGGCTTCGGCAGCGCCTTGACGGGGGCCACGGACGGCTTCGCGGTGGGGCAGTCCCGCTTGTGGTCGGCCGCGTTCGCGCTCTTGTCGCCGCCGGTGAACACGTCGATGAGCTGCAGACTGCCCCAGCCGACGAGACCGAGGACGACGACGGCTCCGATGCCCGCGAGGACCAGCCTGCGGCGGTGCCGGGGGCGGCGCATGCGGGGGTAGGTGTCGCCCGTGATGCGGTACTTTCCGCCCATGCCGGGGGGAGTGAGCATGCTCATGGAGGCAGCGTAATGCGACCCGGTGATGATGCGTACTAAATGATCAACGTATGGCACCCGGATGAGCGTGAAAGCACCCGAAAGCCCGAATCAGGGTGTCGGGGGGACGCCTCAAGATGCGTAAACCCCAGTGGGGTGTGTGGTGCCGCAGCGGAGGGCCGCCGGTGCCGGGGCGGTATCAGCCCAGGTCGAGGACGCGTGCGTGCAGGACCTGGCGCTGCTGCAGCGCGGCGCGGACCGCCCGGTGCAGCCCGTCCTCCAGGTAGAGGTCGCCCTGCCACTTCACGACGTGCGCGAAAAGGTCCCCGTAGAACGTGGAGTCCTCGGCGAGGAGGGTCTCCAGGTCCAGCTGGCCCTTGGTGGTCACGAGCTGGTCCAGGCGAACCGGACGCGGCGCGACATCCGCCCACTGGCGGGTGGATTCCCGGCCGTGGTCGGGGTACGGCTTCCCATTTCCGATGCGCTTGAAGATCACACGGAAAGCCTACCGGTCAAGAGCCACCGGGCGCAGCCACGGAAGCTCACCGCTATGCCGGTGCAAAGGGCGTATAGCGCTGGATAGGGCGGGATACCGGGGCAGCGGGGCAGCCCCGGGGTGCTTTCGCCCGCCTGCTCCCGCCCGCCCTGCTTACGGGCTCCGGTGCCAGTGCCGGAGCCCGTGAGCCGGTGCGGTGGTCGGTCGTTACTCCGTGACGCGGCCGTGGCCCTCGCGCAGGCCGCCTCCGCTACCGCCGCTGCCGGGCGTCCCGGTGCCGGTGTCGGGGTCGACCGGGAGGGTCAGCGAGCGCAGGTCGTGCGCGTACGTCCCGACGGCGTTGGCGATCACGTCGATGTTGGTGTCGAAGTGACCCATGTCGATGTTGTCCAGGTCGTCGCAGGCCGCGTGGTAGCAGGGGTCGTACGCGATCCCCGCCTCGCCGCCGAACACCTCGGCCTGGGCCGCCGTCTTGATGCCTTCAGCCCCGGTGTCCGTACCGCCGGACGGGATGCCGACCTCGATGAACGGGCCGTAGTCCGAGCGTCCTGTGAAGTCCGTGCCCGCGTGCGGCTTGCCCTTGCCGTCGAGGAACTCGTTGATGTCCCGCTCCAGTTGGGCCGAGCCCTCCGGGCCGGGGCCCTCGCCGACCTGGTCGGAGTTGTCGCCGTCGAAGACGAACTGGACGCCGTTCGGCGAGGCGATCATGTCGAAGTTCAGGTAGAGCTTGATCTGCTCGCGCTGCTTCTCGGTGAGCGCCGCGACGTACTTCTCCGAGCCGATCAGGCCGTTCTCCTCGGCCGACCACCAGGCGAACCGCACCTTGTTGGCCGGCTTGCTCTTCGACTTCGCCAGCTTCAGGGCGACGTCGAGCAGACCGGCGGAGCCGGAGCCGTTGTCGTTGATGCCGGGGCCCTCGGTCACCGAGTCGAGGTGGGCGCCGAGCATCACGGTCTTGGCCGCGTTGCCGCCGGGCGTCTCGGCGATGACGTTGCGGGTGGGGCGGTCCTCCTGGAGCTCGCGGATCTCGAAGGAGACCGTGACCTCGCCGGCCCCGAGGTCGGCGACGAGCTTCTCGCCCTCCTCCTGGGTGAGCCCGCCGGTCGGGATCTTCCCGGCGGCGACCTCGCCGAGCGTGCCGGACAGCGCGCCCTCGACGTTGTTGTAGATGGCGGCTCCGGCCGCGCCCGCGGTGGCCGCGGCCGCCTGCTTCTCGGCGAAGGAGCAGCCGCCGCGCTTGATCAGCGCGATCTTCCCGGTGAAGTCCGCGGCGGCGTAGTCGGTGGCCTCGCAGCCGGTCGTCTCGTCGACGGGTACGGCGACGAGCTGTGCCGTCACGCCGCCTTCCTTCGTCGACGGCGTGTACGTCATGGCCTTGATCGTCACGTCGCGGGGCGTCGGCGACACCACGGCGAGCTTTTCGGCCAGCGTCTCGGTGTAGGTGAAGCGGAAGCTCTCGTACGAGACCTTGTAACCGGCCCGCTGGAGCTGCCGGTAGACGTACGCGGCCGAGGCGTCGTGACCCAGCGAACCGGCGGCGCGGTGGCCCTCGGTGGAGTCGGCTATCGCCTGGAACTGCTGGAGGTGTTTGTAGGCGTCGCGTGCGGACGCGTTCCTCACCAACTCCCGCGACAGCTTGGCCGCTTCCTTCCCGGGGTCGTGCGAGGCGGGGCGTCCGGGGTGCGGGGACGCGGCCAGGAGGAGCGGTGTGGCCAGGGCGGTGGCGGCCACGACAGCCATGGCTCTGCGACGTGTTGCGTGCACAGGAGTCCTTCCGGTCTGAACGGCTGGTGCCCCGAGCCGCTGGTTCCTCGAACGGCTCGGTGGCTGAAACGGCTGAACGGCTGAACGAATGTGCTGCGAAAGCTAGCGAGTGCGGTGACGCCTGTGAACCGGTGTGGCTGATTCTGATCGGTGGGGTGGGGGTGTCGGCCTGTTCCGGTGCATGGTCATGTCACTTTCGCGCCCCCGGGCGACGTCTGCTCCCGCGTTCCTTCGCCCGTGACGACGTACTTCTCCCGCCGACGTCCTACTTCTTCCGCGGCGTCCCGGGCTTCTTCGCCGCCTTGGCTGCCTTGGCCGCCGCCTTGGCCTCCTGTTTGTACGCACGCACCTCGACCAGCGACTCCGGGCCCGTGATGTCGGCGACCGACCGATGCGATCCGGCCTCCCCGTACGGGCCCGCCGCCTCCCGCCACCCCGGTGGACGTACGCCCAACTGCTTGCCGAGCAGCGCCAGGAAGATCTGGGCCTTCTGCGCGCCGAAGCCGGGCAGGGCCTTGAGGCGGTCCAGCAGGTCGTCGCCGGTCGTGGTGTCCCGCCACACCGCGCTCGCGTCGCCGCCGTACTCCGCGACCAGGAACTGGCACAGCTGCTGCACCCGCTTCGCCATCGAGCCGGGGTAGCGGTGCAGGGCCGGTCTGGTGGTGAACAGCTCGGTGAAGGCGTCGGGGTCGTAGGCGGCGATCCGCCCCGCGTCCAGGTCGTCGGAGCCCATGCGTTCCGCGAGGGTGTACGGGCCCGTGAACGCCCACTCCATCGGAACCTGTTGGTCCAGCAGCATGCCGACCAGGGCGGCCAGCGGGCTGCGGCCCAGGAGTTCGTCCGCCTCGGGGTTCTGGGCGATGTGCAGGGTGACGGCCTCGCTCTTGCCCGTCCCCTTGGTCTTTCCCTTGCCGCCGGTGCTGTCGCTGCCGCTGCCGTTGCCGCTCGTGGTCATGCTGCCGATCATCGCGAGCGCGGCGGGCGGCGGCGAGCGGGGCTGCGCCGATGGCCTCTTCCCAGTCGGCCGAAGGGAGTACCCCCTATCCGGACGGCCGGTCCAGTCGGCCCGCGCGCCGGCGCAGGTAGCGGGCCTCGGGCTCGCTGAGGGTGGCGTCGGCGGCCGCGCGGTAGGCGGTACGGGCGTCGTCGTGCTCCCCGGCGCGTTCCAGGAGGTGGCCGCGTACGGCGTCGAGCCGGTGGTTTTGCTGCCCGAAGGCCCCGGAGGCCTTCGCCAGCGCGTCGACCTCCGTCAGCCCGGCCCGGGGCCCGTGCACCATGGCGACGGCGACCGCCCGGCCCAGCGCGGCGGCGGGGTCGGGGGAGCGCCGCACGAGGAGGTCGTACAGGGCGAGGATCTGCGGCCAGTCGGTGTCCTCGGCGCGCCCCGCCTCGTCGTGCAGGGCGGCGATCGCGGCCTGGAGCTGGTAATCCCCGGCCGGCCCCTGGGCGAGCGCCTCCTCGGCCAGGGCGATGCCTTCGGCGATGGCCGTACGGTCCCAGAGGGCCCGGTCCTGTTCGTCGAGGGGGATCAGCTCACCGTCCGGGCCGGTGCGCGCCGGGGTGCGCGCCTCGGTGAGGACCATCAGCGCCAGCAGCCCGGTGACCCGCCCCTCGTGGGGGAGGAGCCGGCGGACGGCGCGGGTCAGGCGGATCGCCTCGCGGGCCAGGTCCGTGCGGTGGAGGTCGGGGCCCGCGGTGGCGGTGTAGCCCTCGTTGAAGATCAGGTAGAGGACCTGGAGCACGGCGGCCAGCCGCTGGTCGCGGTCCTGCGCGTCCGGCTGCCGGAACTGCGTCCCGCGCACCGCCCGCTTGGCCCGGCTGATCCGCTGCGCCATCGTCGCCTCCGGCACCAGGTGGGCGCGGGCGATCTCCGCCGTGGTGAGGCCGCCCACCGCGCGGAGGGTCAGCGCGATCTGGGCGGCGGGGGAGAGCGCGGGGTGGCAGCAGAGGAAGAGCAGGGTGAGCGTGTCGTCCTCGGAGGGGGCCCGGCCGAGGCCGGAGGGGCCTGTCCCGGCGGGCCCTTCCCCGGGCGGCGGGGCGACGAACGCGTCCGCCGGGGTGAGGGCCGCCGCCGTCTCCTCGCGCCGACGGCGGGCCTCGTCGCTGCGCAGCCGGTCGGTGAGGCGGCGGGATGCGACCCGGATGAGCCAGCCGCGCGGGTTGTCGGGGATCCCGTCCCCGGGCCACTGCTCGGCGGCCGCGATCAGGGCCTCCTGGACGGAGTCCTCGGCCGGGTCGAAGTGCCCGTACCGGCGGACGAGTGCGCCGAGGACCTGCGGCGCGTGGCGGCGCAGCAGGTCCTCGATGTCGTCCGTCGCTCGGCCCACCTGGACCTTTCGGTTCGGTCAGTCGTCGATCCCGCCGCCTACCGGCCGGATGAGGACGGGGTACTCGGGCGCCCCGGCCGGCTGCGGACAGCGTGCCACGCGGGCGGCGATCTCGGTCACCCTTTCCAGGCTCTCGCAGTCGAGGATCCAGAACCCGGCGAGCAGTTCCTTGGTCTCGCTGTACGGCCCGTCCGAGACGACCGGGCGGCCCTCGGCGTCGACGCCGACGGCCCGGCCCTGCGCGGGCTCCGTGAGCCCGTACGCGGTCACCAACTCGCCCGACTCGGCGAGGTCGTCGTTGATGCTGCCCATGTACGCGAACATCTCCTGCATGGCCTTCTCGTCCCAGGCCGGGCTGTCGGCGTTGCCCTTGCCGGTCTGCGCGTCGTAGTCCGCCTGACTGCCCTGGACCATCACCAGATACTTCATGACCGTCGCCTCCTGGTCGCTCGTGGTCGTTCTTCGTCCTACACAGGGGACGTCGGGGCCGATGGACGCTTCTCGACACCACGCGCGAAACTTCTTCGGATTCACCCGGCGGGGTGGGGGGAACGGGGCGTTCAGTAAAGTGCGGCTGCGCCTCGTCTCCGCTCGTCGCGCCCGCTTTTGCTCCCTCCCCGCACCCCGAACGACGAGGTCCCGGCCCGTGCCCCCATCGCCCTCCCCAGCCCCGCTTCCGTACCCCGTCACCGTCGTGGGGATCGGCGCGGACGGCTGGTCCGGGCTCTCCGGCACGGCACGGGAGGAGCTGCGCGGCGCGGAAGTGCTGATCGGCGGGGCGCGCCAGCTGGATCTGCTGCCGCCGGAGTGCGCCGGGGTACGGGTGGCCTGGCCGTCCCCGCTGCGGCCGGCCGTCCCCGGGCTGCTCGCCGAGCACGGGAAGCGCCGGATCGCGGTGCTGGCGAGCGGGGACCCGATGTTCTACGGGATCGGGCGGGCGCTCGCGGAGGAGCTGGGGCCGGAGGGGCTGCGCGTGCTGCCGCACCCGTCCTCCGTCTCGTACGCCTGCGCGCGGCTCGGCTGGCCACTGGAGGACACGGAGGTCGTGACGCTGGTGGGCCGCCCGGCGGCGCGTCTGGCCGCCTCCCTGTACGCGGGGCGGCGGCTGCTCGTCCTGAGCGCGGACGCGAGCACTCCGGCGACGGTCGCGGCGCTGCTGACGGACCGGGGATTCGGCCCGAGCAGGGTGCGGGTGCTGGAGCAGCTGGGCGGCGAGGACGAGGAGCACGTCGAGGGCGTCGCGGAGGCCTGGGCGCACGAACCCGGGGACCGGCTGAACGTCGTCGCGATCGAGTGCCGGGCGGCGGCGGATGCGCTGCGGCTGGGCACGGTGCCGGGTCTGCCGGACGCGGCCTACGAGCACGACGGTCAGCTCACCAAGCGGCACATCCGGGCCGCCACGCTGGGCACGCTGGCGCCCGCGCCGGGGGAGCTGCTCTGGGACGTGGGCGGCGGCTCGGGCTCGATCGCGATCGAGTGGCTGCGGGCCCACCGGTCCTGCCGGGCGGTGAGCGTGGAGCGGGACCCGGTGCGGGCCGAGCGGATCACCCGTAACGCGGAACGCCTGGGCGTCCCCGGCCTGCGGGTCGTCACGGGCCCGGCGCCTTCGGCCCTGGCCGAACTCGACGTTCCGGACGCGGTGTTCATCGGCGGCGGCCTGACCGCGCCGGGCCTGCTGGACGCGTGCTGGGAGGCGCTGCGGCCGGGGGGCCGGCTGGTCGTGAACACGGTGACGCTCGAGTCGGAGGCGCTGCTGGCCGAACGGCACAAGGCGTACGGCGGCGAGCTGGTGCGGCTGTCGGTCGCGCACGCCGTGCCGGTCGGCGGGTTCACGGGGTGGCGGCAGGCGATGCCGGTGACGCAGTGGTCGGCGACCAAACCCTCATCTTCAGACGTAAGTTCGCACATGGGAGACAGACGATGACCGTGTACTTCATCGGCGCGGGTCCCGGCGCCGCCGACCTGATCACGGTGCGCGGCGCCCGGATCCTCGCCGCCAGCCCGGTCTGCCTGTACGCGGGCAGCCTGGTCCCGGTGGAACTGCTGGCCGAGTGCCCGGCGGACGCCCGCCTGATCGACACGGCGAACCTGGACATCGACCAGATCACGGAGGAGCTGGTCCGGGCTCATGCGGACGGCCACGACGTGGCGCGGCTGCATTCGGGGGACCCGTCGGTGTTCAGCGCGGTGAACGAGCAGATGAAGCGCCTGGACGAGGCGGGCGTGCCGTACGAGGTCGTCCCCGGCGTCCCCGCGTTCGCCGCTGCAGCCGCGGCTCTGAAGCGCGAGCTGACGGTCCCGACGGTCGGTCAGACGGTGATCCTGACCCGCATCGCCCAGCGCGCCACGGCGATGCCGGAGGGCGAGGACCTGGCCACGCTGGGCCGCAGCGGCGCGCTGATCGTGCTGCACCTGGCGGCCCGGTACGTGGACCGGGTGGTCGACGAACTGCTCCCGCACTACGGCGCGGACTGCCCGACGGCGGTGGTGGCGATGGCGTCCCGCCCGGACGAGATCATCCTGCGCGGCACCCTGGACTCGATCGCCGCACAGGTGAAGGCGGCGGGGGTGATCCGGACGGCGGTCATCATGGTGGGCCGCACACTGGGCGCGGAGCAGTTCCGGGACAGCCACCTGTACTCCCCGGAGCGGGACCGGCACGTGTGCTGAGGGGGCAGGGGAGGGGACGGCATGCGAGGCGACGCGAACGCGGTCACGAACGGCAGGATGAGCCGCGATGAGGCGCTGTCGTTGGTGCGGCGTCTGCTGAACGACACCGGCGACACCGGCGAGGCGGAGGCGGACGAGATCCTCGACGCCTTGGAACGCGGCCTCGCCTGCCCGCACATCAGCGACTACATCTACTGGCCCCTCCCGGACTCCGACCCCACTCCGGAAGAGATCGTCGACCGAGCACTGGCCTATCGGCCGACAGTGCTCTGACCTGGAGGGCGGGCCTTGCTTGATCGCGGCAGCCACGGCGGGTGCCGGTGGCTCGGCCGGTTCTGGCCCTGCCCGCTTCGCTGGGGTCCGTTCCGTGGACGATGACAGGGTGATCATGGCGCGGGCCCGGATGCATGTGGTGCCTGCGGTGTTGGCGTTGGCCAATCCGCCCTGGCAGCGGGACGTGTGGCTGGATCCGGAGGTGTTCGAGGACCTGGAGTACGTCATCCACACGCTTTTCGACGACTTCTGCGATGCCGAGCATCCGGAGCGCTATCTCGGGATCGGTCTGCGCAGTGAGGAAGAGGTCGTTCTCCTGCGGGAGTTGGACCGCGCGCTGACCGTCGCCGAGGCGCAGGCTCCGGGTGGTTTCGACGCGGAGATGCTGCGCGTCGAGGGGTGGGCGGAGGTGGTGGCCGTGGCGGGGCGGTTGGCGCAGGTCATGGTCGCCAATGACCTGGGGGAGATCCTCGCGCTGCAAGAGGGGCAGGGTGCCGCCGAGGTGTGAGGCGGGCGGTTCGGGCCGGCGGACATGGGTGTGCCCGGGGGCCACTGTGTGGCTCCCGGGCACGGGTGCGTGCTTCGTGTTGCGCGTCAGCCCTTGATCTCGATCTCGCCGTTCGACTCGGACGCGGCCGTGTCCGGGGTGGTGGTCGGGGACGGGACCGTCGTCGTGCGGTTCTTCAGGTTCTCCAGGAGGGACGCGAGGTCCACGCCCGTCGTCGAGCTGAGCAGTTCCATGCCCTGCGAGACGTTGTCGGTGACCGTCCGGGCCAGCTGGCTCGCGCCGTCCGTGGAGATGACCGTCATCTTGTCGATGGCGCTCAGCGGCTCCGAGGCCTTCGCGACGACGCTCGGGAGGACCTCGACGAGCATCTGGAGGACGGCCGCGTCGCCGTACTGGGCGAACGCGTCGGCCTTCTTCTGCATGGCCTCGGCCTCGGCCGCACCCTTGGCGGCGATGGACGCCGCCTCCGCCTCGCCCTCGATGCGGACCGCGTCGGCCAGCGCCGAACGGTGCAGCTTCTCGCCCTCACCGGTCAGGCGCGAGCGCTGCGCGTCGGCCTCGGCCTCCTTGACCAGGGCGATGCGGCGGGCCTCCGCCTCCTGCTCGGCCTGGTAGCGGGCGGCGTCGGCGGGCTTACGGACCTTCGTGTCCAGCTCGCGGTCGGTCAGGGCCGCCTGGCGCTCGGCGACCTTCTCCTGCTCGGCGAGGACTTCCTGCTGGCGGGCCGCCTCGGCGAGCGGGCCGGCGGCGTTGGCCTTGGCGGCCGCGGCTTCCGTCTCGGCCTTGATCTCGGCCTGCTTCAGGTAGTACGTCCGCTCGGCGATGGCGATCTCCTCGGCCGCCTTCAGCCGGGCCTGCTCCGATGCCCGCTTCGCGATGGCCTCGGCGATGTCCGCCTCCTGCTTGGCGCGGGCGGCCTCCGGGCGGCCGAGGTCCTCCAGGTAGGAGCCCTCGGTGGTGATGTCCTGGATCTGGAAGGCGTCCAGGATCAGGCCCTGGCCGGAGAGGCTGGCCTCGGCCTCCTCCGCGACCTGGCCGGCGAACGCGGCCCGGTCCCGGATGATGTCCTCCACCGACATCCGGCCGACGATAGCGCGCAGCGCGCCCGAGAGCACTTCCTGCGTGAAGCCGACGATGCCGTCCTGCTGCTGGAGGAAGCGCTGGGCCGCGGCGCGGATCGCGTCCTCGCTGCCGCCGACCTTGACGATCGCGACGCCTTCGAGGTTCGACTTGACGCCGCGCAGCGTCACCGCGCCGCGCACGGAGATCGGGATGTGGCGGCTGGAGAGGTCCAGGGTGAACTTCTGCTGGACGAACGGCACGACGAAGACGCCGCCGCCCACGACGACCTTCTGGCCGCTGTTGTCGATGCTGGTGCGTCCGGTGACCGGGTCCGTCGACTTCTTGCCGCGGCGGCCGGTGATGATGAACGCCTCGCTGGGCCCGGCCACCTTGTAGCGCGTGATGACGACGAGGCCGAGCAGGACGAGGAGTACGACGATGCCGATGACGGCGATGACTACTGGACTCATGAGGTTTGTCCCCCCTGCCTCCCTTGGGGGACGGCAGATCGTTGTGGAGCGGGCCTTGCTGTGGACGTGGAGGTGGCGGTGGAGTCGGTCAGGGTGGGGCGGTCAGGTGGGTGGGGCCGGTGTGCGTGGTCAGCGCTCCACCGGGCGTACCGCGACCGATGTGGTCGACAGTGCCTCTTCCACCCAGATCTCGGTCCCGCGCGCGACGGGCGTCGCCGATTTGGCCGCGTACTTCACCGGCTGGCCGCCCAGGCGCAGCAGCACCTCGCCGTAGCCCTCGGCCGGAATGGCCGTCACCACGGAACCCGAGGTGCCGACCAGGTCGGAGTCGCGCGGGGTGGCGTGCGTCTGGTCGCGCATCAGGGCCCTGCTGAGCTTCCAGGTCAGCCAGCCCGCGACCAGGCCGGCGGCGACGCCGACGACGGTGGCCACGAGCGTCCCGGCGCCGGTCGCGCCGAGCACGATCGCTCCGCCGAAGCCGAGCATCGAGAGGAAGCCGGCGATCACCGGAAGCGAGAGCAGCCCGTCGAAGAGGCCGTCCACGACGCCGTCGAAGAGCCCTTCGAGGACCCCGTCGAAGATCAGGGAGAGGGTCAGCAGGACGATCCCCGCAATGCCGAGACCGAGAAAGAAGGTCACGCGATCACTCCCCTGCCTGTCGACTTCCCCCGAGTGTTTTTCGTCGATCTGGCTGGATGATCCCATACACGACCCGCTCCGGTCACTGCCGGGATCCGGCAACCTTTACGCGCCTTTGATGCCGGACAGATGGTTCGTGAGGGTGTCGAGCGACTGGAAGGTCGCTCCGAGCAACGCCACGTGCTTCCAGCGCAGGACCCCGTCCGGGTCGATGAGGAAGACCGCCCGCCGCACTCCGATGCCCGGCGCGGAGACCCCGTACGCCTTGGCGATCTCCCGGCCCTCGTCGGCCAGCAGCGGCATGCGCAGGCCGAAGGCGCGGGCGAACGACTCATGGCTGTCCACACCCTGTGGACTGATCCCCCAGACGTCGGCGTCGAGCCCCTCGAAGGCCTCCATGCCCGAGGAGTACGAGCACAGCTGCTTCGTGCAGACCGAGGTGTTGTCCCCCGGGTAGAACGCGAGGACCACGGATCGGCCACGGGCTGCGGAGAGGCGGTAGTCGGCGCGGTCGAAGGTCTCGCCCGACAGGACTCCGCCCGGGAGGGTGAAGTCGGGTGCCTCGGTGTTGAGTTGGGGGCCTGATGCCATGGGAAGGCTCCTTGGGTGAGTGGTACACGGACGCTCCGTCGTCGCGACCGTACCGGGGGCGGCACTTTCCCGGACCGGCGAGTCGTTGATCGGGGGGATCCCGTCGGGTCGGTCGAGATCCGTCGGGATGCGTCGAGCCGTCCGCCCATCCGGGGCGGCCTCGGCGCCGAATACGGGGAGAGGGGGCGCTGCGCCCCGCACCCGGACCTGGAGGTACGCGTGGCCCAACGACCGCCGTCGGCAGCGGTTCTCGTTCTGCACGGAGGGCGCGAGACCGGTACGGAGCCCCCGCCGCCAGGTCTCCTCAATCTGCCCGGCACCCGCATGCGCCCCTTCGTCCGGGCCGTCGGCCGGGCCGCCCGCGCCTCCGGCGGCAACGTGCTCGTGACGCCGGTGCGGTACGGCCACCGGGGCTGGAACGGCGACCGCGCGGACCCCTTCCACGACGCCGTGGCCGCCCTCGACGCGCTGCGGGAGGAAGCGGGCGACGACCTGCCGGTGGTGCTCCTGGGCCATTCCATGGGGGCGCGCGCCGCCCTCCGCGCCGCCGGGCACCCCCTCGTGCGGGGCGTCGTCGGGCTCGCCCCCTGGTGTCCGCCGGGGGACCCGGTCACCCAGCTCGCCGACCGTGACATCGTCCTCGTCCACAGCGACCGGGACCGGATGACCAGCCCCCAGGCCACCCAGTCCCTCACCGCCCGGGCCCGCCGCGCCGGCGCCCGTACGTGCATGGTCACCGTCCGGGGCGGCGACCACGCCATGATCCGGCGGGCCTCCGCCTGGCACCGGCTCACCACCGGGCTGGTCACCGGACTGCTGGGTTCCGGCAGTCTGCCGGGTCCGGTCGGCGAGGCCCTCGCCCTGCCGCCCACCGCCGAGGCCACCGAGGGCACCCTCGATCTGGACCTCGACCTCGGCCTCGACCTGGGTCCCGATCCCGGGCGGTTCGGGGCCGGGACTCGCGCCTAGGGCCGGTCGGCGCACCGCCGTCTGCCGGGCGACGCCCCGCCCCGGGCCCTCGCCCGGCCCGGACGAGAGCCCCGGGAACCCGCCTGCTCTCCTGCGGATGCGGTACAGGATGCCGCGGCCGACGATGGAGGCTCGGGAGCCGACGAGCGGTGGGAGGCATGCTCTTGCAGGCCGACACGTGCGACGACGGCATGCCGTCGTTCTTCGACCCGAAGACCGTCGCGGCCCTGTTCGACGGCAATCCCGCCGCCGTCGCGGTGCTCGACCACGATCTCCGCTACACCTACGTCAACCCTGCACTCGAACGGCTCAACGGCCTCCCCGCCCGCTCCCACATCGGGCGGACCTTCTCCCAGGTGCTGCCCGGGCTGCACGGCCAGGCCGCCGCCCTGCGCGACGTGCTGGCCGACGGCAACCCCCGGGAAGTGACGATCAGCGGGCGGACCTGGGCGCCGACCGAGGAGGAGCAGCAGCTCTGGCGGGCCACGTACCACCGGCTCGACGCGGGCGGGGAGGGCTGCGGGCTGATGGCGATCGTCGTCGAGATCACCGACATCGCCCGGCAGCGCGAGGAGCTGGAGCAGGCCCGCGGCCATGTCGCCCTGCTCTCCACCGCCGCCGTCCGGATCGGCACCACGCTCGACGTGGACACCACCTGCCGGGAGCTGACCGACTTCGTGGTGCCCGACTTCGCCGACGTCGCGGTGGTCGACGTGTTCCCCGCCGACGTGGGGCACTCCGTACGCCGCCCGGAGCCCGGCGTCGTACGGCTGCGCCGCGCCGCGCTGCGGGGCGAAGGCGAACTCGACGAGCAGGTGCAGCGGTTCGGCGACCCCGGGGAGTACGTCGACTTCCCACCGGACTCCGCGGTGACCCGCTGTCTGACGGAGAACCAGCCGGTCATCGATGACTGGGACGACCGCGGCGAGGAGCGCAGCGCCCTCACCACCGACCGGATCGCCGCCTCCCGGGCGCTCGGGCTGCGCGAGGCGATCGTCGTCCCGCTCACCGCCCGGAGCCGGCCGCTCGGCACGCTCACCCTTGTCAGGGCGGAGGGCTCCCCCGCCTTCGGCGACCAGGACGTGGCCGTCGCCCGCGAGCTCGCCGTGCGCGCGGGCGTTGCCATCGACCACGCCCGCCGTTACGACCACGAGCACAGCATCGCCCGCGAGCTTCAGCGTTCCCTGCTCTCCGAGCCGTGGGGGCCCGCCTCCCACGTCGAGGTCGCCACCCGTTACCGCCCCGCCGACGAGGGCGTCCTGGTCGGCGGGGACTGGTTCGACGTCGTCCCGCTCCAGGACGGCCGGCACCTCAAGGCGATGGGCGACGTGATGGGGCACGGAGTGGAGGCGGCCGTCGCGATGAGCCAGTACCGCTCGCTGCTGCGGCTGCTGGCACAGGAGGACCTGCCGCCGCACCGGATCCTGGAGCAGCTCGACACCATGGTGGAGCGGTCCGGACTGGACCGGGCGGCGACCTGTCTGCTCGCCGTCGTCGACCGGTTCGGCGGGGTGTGCGAGGTGGCCAGCGCGGGCCATCTGCCGCCGGTCTTCATCGACCCGGGCGCCGCCGGGGCCCGGGTCGTGCCGGTGCCGGTGGGGCCGCCGCTGGGCACCGGGTTCGGCGGCTACCGGACCGCGTCCGTGCCCTGCGGCCCGGGGACCGTGCTGTTCATGTACACCGACGGCCTGGTGGAGCGCCGGGGCGAGGACATCGACGTGTCCGTGCAGCGGCTGGCCTCGCTGACCATGCCGCCGGGCGGGCGCCTGGAGGACCTGCTCGACCGGGTGCTGGACCGGTTCGGCGAGGACGCGGAGGACGACATCGCCGTGCTCGCGTCCAGGATCCGCGAGGGTCCGCCGGTGGTGCGGCCGACCCCTGCGGAGTGACGGCTGCTGTTTCCATGAGCCCCGGTCAGCCCAGTTCCAGGCTCGTGATGCCGTACAGGCCCGGCCGGTCGATCACCGGTTCCGGGCCGCTGTACATCCGCGCCGTGTCGAACGACGGGGTCAGGCCCAGCTCCCCGGCCAGCCGCACCGCCGCCGGATTGATGTCGGGTACGTCGACGGCGACCGGGGTGTGTGGCGCGGTGGCCGCGACCGCGCTGACCAGGGCCGCCGCCACGGCGGGGGAGTCGGCGTACAGGGGGCCGATCCGGGACGCCGCGCGGCAGGCCCGCAGCACCGCGAGGCCCTGGAGCCCGCCGTCCCCTACCGCCGCGAGGGCCGTGCGGCCGGGGGCGGTGATCCAGGCGGCCAGAAAGGTGTCCCGGGCGGCCGGGAAGTACCGCCGGTCGTAGGCGGCGAGCAGGTCGAACGGCACGCTGCGGGCGTCGATCAGGGTGGTCCCCGGCGGCGGCGCGATGTCCGGCGGGGGCGTTCCCTCGTACCGCGCGTTGCTCCAGCAGGTGCGGAAGCCGGAGCGGCGGTAGTTGTCCTGCTGCGCGGGCACCCCGTCGAGGCCGACGGTGCGCCCGGCGAGGCGGGCCGTGCCGGCCTGCCAGGTCCGCAGCCCGTAACCCTGTCCGCGCAGATGGGGGCGGGTCAGGTAGAAGCCCAGGAAGCCGTACGCGTCGCCGTGGCGGACGACGGAGACGGAGGTGACCGGCTCGCCGTCCAGCCGGCCGAACAGGAAGCCGCCGGGGTCGGTCGCGAAGAAGACCCCGCCGTCGTGCAGGCCCGGGTTCCAGCCCTCCTCGTGGGCCCAGGCGCTCAGCGTCACGATGTCCTCGGCGCGGGCCGCGGTGATCTCGAAAGGGTTCGGCACGGCACAGTCGTACCCCGGCCGGGCATCGTTCAGTGGCCGGAGGCGGGGCGATTTCCGGCCTTTCGGGCGGGCTGCTGAGGAAGGGGTCGCTCAGGCCGCTTCCGGGTTCTCCCGCTTCCGGCTGCGCAGCTGCCGCAGGACGAGGGCGGCCGAGGTGATCAGCGGCAGCATCCCCGCCACCGCGTCGGCGGTGTTCAGCTTGTCGTGCGTGCCCTTGGCCCGGCGGACCTGCTTGGACGCCCTGACGACCGCGAGCGCGCTGCTGCCCAGGCTCAGGACGAGCCCGGCCTTGCTGCCGCGCAGGCCCTGGGCGGGTTTCGCGGACCGTTTCTTCGCCATCGGGGACACCTCCAGCCGGTGGGGCCCGTCCGTTCGCGGGCGCGCCCTCACCGTCCACGTAACCGGGTGTCCGACGCCCCCGCAAACGCGGGGGCGTCGGACACGGGAGGTCCCGGCGCGGCGCCCCGGCGCCATCCCTCGTTCACATGGTGTCCGTGCGGGGGTCGTCGGGCCTTGCGATGGTCCCCGGCGGAAGACCATTTCGCGGGAGGGGACGTTCATGAACCGATCGAGAGCGCTGTTGCTCGCCGGGGTGCTGGCGGCGGGCACGGCCGTGGCCGGGGCGGGCACCGGGGCGGCGGCAGCGGACCCCTGTTCCGGGAGCGGGCCGCTACCGCGGACCTGCGCGCAGCCGGGGGACCTGATCGACGTCACGCTCGGCGAACTGCACCCCACCCAGGCCGTACTCGGCTTCGACCAGGTCTTCTACAAGCTCGGCCGGTACGGCGGCGGCCGCGACGAGGCGGCGGGCGACGTCAACAAGCGCTTCGACGACTGGTGCGAGACCAACGGCCAGGAGGAGGCGGCCTCGGCCGGCCCCGGCGCCCGGCTGGACGACCCGTCGAGCTTCTCCTGCACCGTGCCGGTCGGGCTGGAGACCCCGGAGACCGTCGCTCCGATGAAGACGGCCGTGATCGGGCCCGGCGGCAAGCTGTACCTGACCGACGGTCACCACACGCTGACGTCCTTCCTGGAGGGCCCCGACGGCTCGCCCCGGATGCACATCCGGCTCCGCGTCACCGACAACTTCAGCGCGCTGTCCCCGGCCGCCTTCTGGCAGCGGATGGCCGCCGAGAAGAAGGTGTGGCTGCGCGACGAGAACAACCGGCCGCTCGGTGTGGAGCAGCTTCCGGACCGGCTGGGCATCACGCACTTCCGCGACGACCCGTACCGCAGCCTCGTCTACTTCACCCGGGACATCGGTTACGAAGTCCCGGACGGGGCGACGGAGTTCCTGGAGTTCTCCTGGGGGGCGTGGCTGCGCGGCGAGCACGACACGGCCGCGTACGACCTGACCGCCCCGGGCCCGTACCTCGACCTGGTGAAGCGCGCCTCGCAGTCGATGGCGGCGCTCGCGCCCGACGCGGTCGTCGACGACGGGAGGACCGCCGCCCAGCTCGGCCGGATCGACGAGTGGAACGGCGGGAAGAAGGAGACGGGCGGGGAGTTCGCCAAGCTGGGCAAGCCGCTGAGCGACCCCAAGCCGGGCAAGCTCGCCGAGGCCCTGGAGCACAAGGCCCGCGTGCTGCCCCTGCCCGCCTGCACCACCACGGTCACCGGGCCCCGCAACGGCCCCCTGGTCGTGACGAGCGGCGTCACCTGCCTGGACAGGGCCGCCCAGCGCGGCCCCGTCGTCGTCCGCCCCGGGGCGGCCCTCGTCGTCACCGGCTCCACGGTGGACGGCCCGCTCCAGGCCGACCGGGCGACGGCGGTCCACCTGTGCGGTTCGCGCGTCGCCGGGCCCGTCGTGGTGAGCCGCAGCTCAGGCCCCGTACGGATCGGCGGCCCGGGCTGCACCGCGAACACCCTCGAGGGACCCGTCGTACTCACGGGCAACGCCGCACGCTGAGCGGCCCCTCGGCTGAGCGACCCCTCAGATGAACGCGTATGCCACCGTCGTCGCCGCCCCCAGGCCCGCGCCCGCCAGGGTCTGGGCGACGGTGTGGTAGCCGAGAGCGACCCGGGACCAGCAGACCGCCGCCGTCAGCGCGTACGCGGCGATCCACCAGGGGGAGTGCACGACGGCGAGGAGCGAGACGGCCGCCGAGGCCACCGCCGAGTCGACCGAGATCTTCCACACCGTGTTGACGGCCAGCAGACCGATCGTCATCACCCACAGCGCGAGCATCGCGACGAGGATCCCGGTCGGCGCGTTCCCCAGCACCATCACCACCGAGCCGGCGCCGATCGAGCCGAGGATCACGAAGAAGATCGGCGCCCGTTTCGTACGGTCCACCACATGGCGGTCGCCCCAGGTGCCGCGTCCGCGCTCCCACTCGATGTACCCGGCCGGGATCAGCCCGGCGCAGAGTGCCCCGAGGAAGCCCCAGAGCAGCCCGGTCCAGTCGCCGCCCGCCGCCGCGAGGCCGATGCCGAGCATGCCGGCCAGCAGCACGTTGCGCGGCTGGAGGACGTCGGTGACGGTGCGCGCCACGGAGGACGTGCGGGCGGAGGCGGTGGGGGTTCCCTCGTCGGTCGTCCCTCGGCCCGGGGCGGCGTCGGTCGTGGGTGCCGTGGTGCCGGTCATGCGCTCGTCTCCGTCGTGCGGGCCGTGTCGGCCGTGGCTGTGGCGAGGACGGCGCGGGCGCGCTCCTCGTCCACCGTCCGGTACGCGGCGGCGACCCCGACCAGCCGGGCCACCTCGCCGTCCTGGTCCGCGGCATGCTGGGAGGCGACCGTCGCGGCGCCTCCGGCGGGTGCGCCGGACTCCTTCGCGAGCAGGGCGGCCCGGATCCAGTAGGCGTCGGTGAGGGACGCGGCGCGGCGCGGATCGTCCGTGTCGCGGGCGGCGGCCCGTCCGGCGGCGTCGAGCAGCCCGTCGGGCACGTAGTGGCGCAGCTTCTCGGCGGCGTCCGCGATGTCGGCGGCCCAGCGGTCCACCCGCAGGTCGGCCGGGACGTTGAACCGGGTCAGCTCGCGGGGCAGGGACGCGGGCGGGTCGAACGGCTGCTCCGGGAACGCGGCCATCAACTCGTACCAGAGGGCGTGCAGTCCGACCTGGGCCCGCCACAGCCTGGCCCGGCGGGCGCCGGCCGCGAACGCGGGGATGGACGCGCCGAGGGCGAAGAAGGCGAACAGCACCAGCTGCGCGGCCTCGGTGATCTGGTCGAAGCGCAGGGCGAACGCCTCGGTCGGCTCGTCGACCACGCTGATCCACAGGAAGAGCGTGCGGCTGACGGTGTAGCCGACGCCGATGAACATCGCGAACGTCATCATCCCGAGCCCGATGCGCAGATGGCGGCGGCGGGCGTCGAGGGTGGCCAGCGCCCACTGGAAGGCGCAGACGGCGGAGGCGGCCCCGAGGTAGAGGTAGAAGACGCTCATGTAGAGCGTGGCGCCCCACTCGCCGGCGTGGTCGGAGACGAAGCGGTCCGAGGGCTCGGAGCGGTCGACGACGGTGAAGAACAGGACGGTCAGCAGGATCAGCGTGGCGACGGAGGCCTTGGCCGCCAGCTTCTGGACGAGCCGCGCGAACCGTACGTGGCGGGGGACCGCGCCTTCTTCGGGGTAGCTGCCGTAGATGGCCACGATGTAGCTGAGGATGGCCAGAATTGCCACCGTGGCGGTGTAGTGCTTGATGAGGACGGCGAGGTCGGTGACGGCGCTGTTGTTGAGGCCGATGCGGACCGCCTCGGTCTTCGTCCACAGGGCGATGGCGAATCCGGCGTAGCAGCCCCACAGCGCCCGGCGTCTGCGATCCTCCTCGTCGCCCCACAGGGCAGCGGGCATACGCCACAGGGCAACGGCCGTCATCAGGCCCGCTATGAGGTAGCCGGCGAGATCGAGGGGGGTCACGGCGGTGTTCGTCCTCGGGTTCGGGGTGCGGGGGTGGGGCCCGCGGGCGAGACCGGTGGCACGTGTCAGGTGTCGCCGGACCGTCTTCCGGGGAAGAAGCCGCGCCTTCGATGCGCCACCGGGCGGGACAGGGAGTTGTCCAGCCGCCCCACCATGTCATCGGTGGTGAGGTCCCGCGCCATCCGGGGGATCAGGGAGGCACCGAATTCGGCCATGCGTTCGTCATGGGTGTCGTACTGGGCGCGGGCCTGGACGGTGCCGCCGCCGGAGGCGAAGGACGCGGCGGCGGCCGGGGAGATCATCCGGGCGATCAGCGAGGTGTCGAAGACCGGCAGGAGCGTGCGCAGTCGCTCCGCGTCGAGCGTGGTGCCGTGGTCGAACCACTCGTGGCACAGCTCGTGCAGGATCACGTGCTGGGTCTGGTACGCGGTCGGCCTGCGGCGGTAGAGGACGAGGCTGGTGGGGCCCGCCTTCAGGCGCAGTCCGCAGGCGGCGTTGACGCGGGCGAGGCGGTCCGGCATCTCGTGCAGCCGGATCGTGCGCCCGCTCGCCTCCTCCATGTTCGCGACGAGCCCGTCCAGGGTGAAGGGAACCGGGATGGGCAGGTCGGCGAGCCCGGCCTCGCACTCTTTCCGCAGTTTCCGCAGGGACATGACGAAGACGCTACGCTGCCGGGCCCGCGCGAGGGCGCTTCACCGCGGAATCTCTCCCACCGCTCCGCCCGCTCCCCCGCTCCCCGGGTCGTCCTTCTCGCGGGCCGCGTCCTCCAGCAGGGACAGGGCGAACCGCAGCAGCTCCGGCGGGAGCCCGTCGTCGTCCAGGCCCCGTCCCGCCAGACCGCTGATCTCGCCGGTGCGCCGCTTGGCCAGGAACTGGAGCCCGGCGACGACGTCGTCGACGACCTCGGACTCCTCCTTGAAGAAGCGCCAGTCCACGCCGAACCCCAGCCCGAGGGCCTTGAGGATGTCCTCGGAGGGCTGGGTGACCTTGCCGGCCAGGATGTTGGAGAAGTAGCTGTGCGACAGCGAGCCGCCGCGGTCGCGGACCAGTTCGGCGAAGACCCGGCCCGAGATCTTCTGGCCGGGGAAGGTCTTCTCGACCATGTACTCGACTTTTTCCCGCAGCGAGTCGAAGCGGGGCAGCTCGTCGGGACCGGGGGCGTCGACGGGTTCCGGACCGCGTTCGTCGCCGTCGTCCATGGCCATCCGGGCCTCCACGATCACCTCGGAGTCGGAACTGAGCTTGCGCAAACACTCTACGTCACTGTTAACTCGAAAAAACACGGGCAGGGGACCACGAGGGGAGTCCCTTGCCCGTGAATGATCCCGTACCCCGCCGTGCCCGGAACCGGCTCCGGACAGGGGTGTAGCCCTTCACGACGGGGGATGCGTGAAGGGCTACGCGTGCATTATGGCCCCGCGGTACTCCCGACGACAACTGACCGGTCGGTCAGTGATCCGCGGAAGGCCCGCGAGGGCGGATCCGCGCTGCCCTCCGCGGCCATCCGAATCTGTTCCGGTCGCGATAGACATGCCCTCGCGGGACGATTAGGGTTTCTTGTGCAGTCACGGGAAACAGTGGTACGCAGCAGAGGTGCACCCCGCAGGCGTACGGCGCCCGGCTCCTCCGGTCCGCGCGTGACGGAAGAGGTGCAGATGCCCCCGGAGACCCCCTCGCACGCCGCCGACCGTCTCGACGACGACGACTACCCCGCCTACACGATGGGGCGCGCCGCGGAGATGATCGGTGCGACGCCGGGGTTCCTCCGGGCGATCGGCGAGGCCCGCCTGATCACCCCGCTGCGGTCCGAGGGCGGCCACCGCCGCTACTCCCGCTACCAGTTGCGCATCGCCGCCCGCGCCCGCGAGCTGGTCGACGCCGGCACGCCCGTCGAGGCCGCCTGTCGCATCGTCATCCTGGAGGACCAGTTGGAGGAGGCGCTGCGCCTCAACGAGGAGCTGCGCGGCCGCTCCGGCTGAATATCTGTTTTCGGCAGCACAGAATTTCGCGCAATGCGCGATGAGGCTTTTCGTGTTCCGGCCCGGCCGGTGATTTCAGGCACTGCCTCTTCCGGTTCGTCGTGCTAGTCTTGATCTCAGTTGCAGTTGTGGTTCCCAAAAACTTCAAGTGCTCCTGCCGATCGGATGTCGGCGGGCGCACTTTTGTCTTTCCGGTTTTCTTGTTTCTTCCGGACGGGGTAATCATCGCGGCGACGTGGGGTTCGCACAGTGTGGACCCGCGGGCTCTGCCCCTAAGGAGATATGACATGGCTACTGGAACCGTGAAGTGGTTCAACTCGGAAAAGGGCTTCGGCTTCATCGAGCAGGACGGCGGCGGCGCCGACGTCTTCGCCCACTACAGCAACATCGCCTCCAGCGGCTTCCGTGAGCTGCAGGAAGGCCAGAAGGTGACCTTCGACGTCACGCAGGGCCAGAAGGGCCCGCAGGCCGAGAACATCGTCCCCGCCTGATCATTCAGGCAGCACGGCGCAGCTGGGGCCCGCACCTTGGGGTGCGGGCCCCAGCTCGTTGTCGTTTCCGGGGCCCGCCGCGCGCGGCCCCCGACGGAGCCGCGTCCGGTGACCTGATTCCCGGCGGCCGGGCTCCGTTTTCTTTTGTCATTTCATCGGCTCGTTCTTGCGATTCCGGGTGCCGTTCACGGTCGTTTCCCCGAAAAAGAATCCCTCGATACGCGCCCATCGAGGAGAGGTTCTGCATGAATCGCGAACGCACACCCCGCTCGAACGACCGGTTCTCCCGGACCCGTTCCGGCGGTGCCCCCCGCTACTCCGGCGGTGGCGGCGAGCGCCGGGCCGCGGGCTTCGGCGGCGGCCCCAAGCGCTCCGGCGGCTCGGGCCGGCCCGGTGGTCACAGCCGCCGTTCCCCCTCCGGCGTCAAGGGCGAGTTCGCCCTGCCGGTGACGCTCACCCCGGCCCTCCCGGCCGCCGAGACCTTCGGTGAGCTGGAGATGCCCGCACCGCTGAAGGCGGCACTGACCGCCGAGGGCATGACCGTGCCCTTCCCGATCCAGGCGGCCACCCTGCCGAACTCCCTGGCCGGCCGGGACGTCCTGGGCCGCGGCCGCACCGGCTCCGGCAAGACCCTCGCCTTCGGCCTCGCGCTGCTGGCCCGCACGGCCGGCCGCCGGGCCGACGCCAAGCGCCCGCTCGCCCTGGTCCTCGTGCCCACCCGGGAACTGGCCCAGCAGGTCACCGACGCGCTCACCCCGTACGCCCGGCCGCTGAAGCTGCGCATCGCCACCGTCGTCGGCGGCATGTCCATCGGCCGTCAGGCCAGTGCGCTGCGCGGCGGCTCCGAAGTCGTCGTCGCCACCCCGGGCCGCCTCAAGGACCTGATCGAGCGCGGCGACTGCCGGCTGGACCGGGTCACCATCACCGTCCTCGACGAGGCCGACCAGATGGCCGACATGGGCTTCATGCCGCAGGTCACCGAGTTGCTCGACCAGGTGAACCCGGACGGGCAGCGGATGCTCTTCTCGGCCACCCTGGACCGCAACGTCGACCTGCTGGTGCGGACCTACCTTAAGGACCCGGTCGTGCACTCCGTCGATCCGGCCGCCGGTGCGGTCACGACGATGGAGCACCACGTGCTGTACGTCCAGGGCGCGGACAAGTACGCGACCACGACGGAGATCGCGGCCCGCGACGGCCGCGTGATCATGTTCCTGGACACCAAGCACGCGGTGGACAAGCTCACCGACCACCTGCTGCACAGCGGGGTCCGGGCGGCGGCGCTGCACGGGGGCAAGTCGCAGCCGCAGCGCACCCGCACCCTGGAGCGCTTCAAGACCGGGCATGTCACGGTCCTGGTAGCCACCAATGTCGCGGCGCGCGGCATCCACGTCGACAACCTCGACCTGGTCGTCAACGTGGACCCGCCGAGCGACCACAAGGACTACCTGCACCGCGGCGGCCGTACCGCCCGTGCCGGGGAGTCCGGCAGCGTCGTCACGCTGGTGCTGCCCAACCAGCGCCGCGAGATGACGCGGCTGATGGCGGACGCCGGGATCACCCCGCAGATCGCCCAGGTCCGCTCCGGCGAGGCCGAGCTGAGCCGGATCACCGGTGCGCAGGCGCCCTCCGGTGTCCCGGTCGTCGTCACCGCCCCGCCCAAGGAGCGCTCCGGCCGCGGTGGCGGCGGCGCGTTCATGGGCCGCGGCACCAAGCGCGGTGGCGGGGCCCCGGCCCGGCGCGGCCGTCCCGGAGTGCCGACGCCCGAGGAGCGGGCGGCCGCCGCGCAGCGCCGGAAGAACCGCGCGGCGTGAGCCCTACGGCCCCGGCGCCACGGTCAGGTGACTGTCTGTAACAAGGCGCCGGGGCGGGGCGTCGGTCCCCGCCCCGGGGCCAGGCCGCCTCCAGGATGGGCGCCATGAAGAGGAAGCTGACCGCGTTAGGCGTGACGGTGGTGGCGTCCGTGCTGCCCACCGCCGCCGTCACCGCCGCCCACGCCGACGAGACGCACACCGACTCCCACAACGGCCCGCAGGTGGCCCTGATCGCGACGGGCCAGATCGACGATCCGCTGGAGGGCGTCCTGGAGCATGTCGCGGTGCTCGGCCGGACCGTCGTCGAGGATCACTGAATCCGTGCCCCCCCGGCCCGGCCGTCCGGTGGCGTCTCAGGACGCCGGGGCGGCCGGTGGTTTCTGCCGGGCCCACGTCATGCGCGGCTCCAGCAGCGGGCGCAGCAGCCGCCGGACCGGGGGCGTGCAGAGCAGGGTGATGACGGCGATCGCGCCCAGGGTGACGGCGACCGTGCCCAGCGTGGTGTCGAAGAACGGGTCATCGTAGAAGCCGCCGTACTTCAGGCTCCGGACGACGAAGCCGTGGAGCAGGTACCCGTACAGCGTGCAGGTGCCGAGCACGGTCATCCAGCTCCTGCCCTTGGGCACCCAGGCGAGGAAGCAGGCGCCCAGCACGAGCGCGGCCAGGAACAGCAGGAGCGTGGTCATCGGGCCCGTCCACTCGGCGATGCTCATCTCCTGGGCGCTGTTCTTGCGGAAGAACAGGGAGGTCGAGGTCCGGGGCACCAGCCAGTACGCCAGCAGCATCCCGGCCACGAACACCGGCACCGAGACGACCCGCACCCAGGTGGACCGGACGAGGGCGAAGTGCTCCGGGCGCAGCCGCAGGCCGAGCACGTAGAACGGCAGGAACTGGAGCATGCGCTGGATCTGGAGGGACCCGTCGGCGGCCGGTGACACCGTCGCGAGGGCGGCGACGGCGAGGGAGACCAGCACCGGGAAGCGCACGGTCTGCCAGACCGGGGTGGACAGCCGCCAGAAGAACAGGGCGGGCAGGAACCACAGCAGCCAGTAGGGCTCCAGCATCGACAGCGGGAAGTCCGGTTTGTCGGCGGCCCGCTCGAACAGTGTGTAGAGGGCCTCGAACAGGATGTAGGGCACCAGCAGGCTGGTCACCAGCTTCCACACCCGGTCCGGGCGCAGTTCGAAGTTCCGCGAGAAGTAGCCGGCGATCAGGATGAACACCGGCATGTGGAACGTGTAGATGAAGGTGTAGGCGGCTTCCACGAGGCGCCCGGGCGGCAGGGGCTCCCAGGCGTGCCCGACGGCCACCAGCACGATCGCCAGGTACTTCACGTTGTCGAAAAAGGGGTCCCGGCCGTCGGACGGCGGTTCTCCGGTCTCCGGGGCGGCGGCAGCGGCGGTGGGGCGCGGCTGCTCGGAGGTGAGGGGGGAAGGCATCCTGACACCCTAGAACGCGAAGGCGTTCCCTCCACCCGCTGTGTCATGCATCACTTATGGATGGTCCGTGCGGGCGGCGCGCACCACTCGCCGGTGCGGCGGCGCAGCGCGTCCCGACGGCGGGGGCCGCCCTCGAGGGGCTCGCTGACTTCGCATTCAACGGCCCCCCCGGGTCGCCGCCCGGCACGCCGGTGCGGGAGAACGGCTGACGGGGACGGGTTCGCCGAGGGTGTCATAACGGGTGATTCCGGGGCGTTCCTTGCTATACACGAGCGATGGAGTACCCGGGCACCCTCGTTCTGATCATGGCCCTGGCGGTTCTCGCCCCGCTGCTCGGTTACGCGACCGGGCGGTGGCTGCCGGTCCCCGTCGTCATCTTCGAGATCGTGCTCGGGATCCTGGTCGGGCCCGATGTGCTCGGCTGGGCCCATCACGACCAGGTCATCGACACCCTGTCCGACCTGGGGCTCTCGATGTTGATCTTCCTGGCGGGGTACGAGATCAAGTTCGCGGAGGTCCGCGGTGACACGCTGCGCCGGGCCGGCGGGGCCTGGGTGCTGTCGTTCGCCGCCGGGCTCGGCGTCGCCCTGCTGCTGAGCGGGGCGGACCTGGCGAAGAGCCTGGTCATCGGCACCGCGCTGACCAGTACCGCGCTGGGCGCCGTTCTGCCGATCCTGCGGGACTCCGGGCGTCTTGAGGGGCGGTTCGGGTCGGTGGTGATGGCGTTCGGGTCGGTGGGGGAGTTCGGGCCGATCATCGCGATGGCCCTGCTGTTCAGCGGGCGGAGCCCGGGGGCGGCGAGCGTGGTGCTGGCCGTGTTCGCCGTCGTCACGGCGGGCGCGGTGTTCTGGGCGATGCGGCCCAGGCCGCCGTGGTTCGCCCGGATCATCGCGGTGACCCTGCACTCCAGCGGCCAGTTCGCCGTGCGTTTCGTGATGCTGCTGCTGGCCGGGATGCTGGGGCTCGCTCATGTCTTCGGGCTGGACACGCTGCTCGGCGCGTTCGCCGCGGGGATGCTGACCCGGCTCGTCCTCCAGGGGGCGGTGCCCGAGCGCAGCGACGCGATCCTGGAGCGGGTCGAGGCGATGGGCTTCGGCTTCCTCGTGCCGTTCTTCTACATCGTCACGGGCATCGACTTCGACCTCGCGGCGCTCCTGGACGGCGGCCGCCCGCTGGCGCTCCTGCCGGTCTTCCTGTTGCTGTTCCTGCTGGTGCGCGGGGTTCCGGCGTATCTGCTGGCCCCGCGCGATCTGACCGGGCGGGCCCCGCGGGCCGCGCTCGGGCTCTTCACCTCGACGTGTCTGCCGCTGGTGGTCGCGATCACCGCGATCGGCCTGGACGAGAAGGTGATCGGGGCGGGGGAGGCCGCCGCCCTGGTCGCCGCCGCGATGGTGTCGGTGCTGGTGTTCCCGCTGCTGGCGTTCCAGCTGCTGCGCGGGGAGGAGGGCGGGGGTGGACGCAAGGCCGTTCCGGGGCGGGGGGCGGCGGAGAGCGGGGAGGTGTGGTG
>NZ_QWFA01000179.1 GCF_003501885.1 Streptomyces globisporus | reverse complement strand
CCGCACCACCCTCCCCCACCGGCCTCCGTTACTTCTTCGACCGTGACAAGCGCCTGGTGACCGTCTCCGGAACCCTGGTGCAGCAGTGGGACACGCGCACCGGCGAGGAGGGCGCCCGGTTCGACATCAAGACCCTGACGTCAAGGGGCCGGGCCGACGCCGATCAGCCGACGACGCACGTCAGCAAGTTCCCCGAGGACGGCCAGGTGGCCGTGCTCGTCTGGGGCGACCCCCGGCTCCGAATCGTCGACCTCTCGACGGGAACGATCAAGGCGACCGTGAAGGTGCCCACCGATGCCGTCGCCGTGCAGGTCGACCCCAGCGGACGCTACCTGGCCGTCCTGCGCAGCGGAGGCCTGGTGGAGCTCTGGCAGCGCGACCCGCTGCACAGGAAGCTGGGGCCACTGCGCAGCGTGGCCGAGGACTCGATGAAACCGTACGTCGCCAGCTTCATCGACGGGAAGGGCGGCTTCGTCGTGGCCGCCAACAGCTCCGTACGCGTCTACGGAGCCGACGGCCGCAGCTACCGCGAGTCGTACGACTTCGGCCGCGCGCCCTCCAGCAGCATGCTGGGCGAAGGCGCCTACGTCTTCCGGGACATGACTCCGGACGGCAAGTCCGTGATCTACCAGAACACGGACAACACGGGCGGTCCCCTGCGCCTCGACCCGGCGGAGTGGCGGCGCGCGTTGTGCGAGGTCATCGGCAACCGGACGTTCACCGCCGAGGAACGGGCGGGCGTTCCCGTACGTCTGCCCGACCGCCCGGTCTGTCCGTGACCGGCACCTGGCCCACGGCGCGGCGACGGATCACCAGCGACATCAGCGCCGCCATCGCGCACAGCGCCCCGGCCGCGTACCAGACCACGTCGTAGCTGCCGAACACGTCCCGCGCGACTCCGCCGAGGAACGCGACCACCGCCGCGCCCACCTGGTGCGAGGCCAGCACCCAGCCGAAGACGATCGCGCTGTCGTCGCCGTACTGCTCCCGGCAGAGCGCCAGCGTCGGCGGGACGGTGGCGACCCAGTCGAGACCGTAGAACACGATGAAGAAGACCATCGGCGGCCGGACGTCGGGGGCCATGAGCATCGGCAGGAACAGCAGCGAGATCCCGCGCAGCGCGTAGTAGACGGCGAGCAGCCTGCGGGCGTCGAAGCGGTCGGTGAGCCAGCCGGAGAAGATCGTGCCGATGACGTCGAAGACCCCGATCACGGCGAGCAGCGAGGCCGCCACGGTGATGGGCATGTGGTGGTCGTGGGCGGAGGGCACGAAGTGGGTGCGGATCAGGCCGTTGGTGGAGGCCCCGCAGATCGCGAAGGCGCCCGCGAGCAGCCAGAACGGGCCGGTGCGGGCCGCGTCGAGCAGCACGCGCACCGCCCGGCGGGCGGCGCCCCGGGCGGGGGCGGGCTTCTCCACGTACGTACCGCCGTACGGGGCGATCCCCACATCGGCCGGGTGGTCGCGCATCAGGAGCCACACGAACGGGACGACGACGAGGGCCGCCAGGCCGACGGTGACCGACGCGGGCTCCCAGCCGTGCCGGTCGACGATCCAGGCGCAGAGCGGGAGGAAGACGAGCTGCCCGGAGGCGCCGGCCGCGGTGAGGATGCCGGTGACCAGGCCCCGGCGGGCGACGAACCAGCGGTTGGTGACGGTCGCGGCGAACGCCATCGCCATGGATCCGGTGCCGAGGCCGACCAACAGGCCCCAGTAGATCATCAGTTGCCAGGACGCCGTCATCCAGACGCCGGCGATCGCCCCGGCCGCCACCATCGTGAGCGCGCTCGCCACGACCCGCCGGATGCCGAAGCGGTCCATGAGCGCGGCGGCGAACGGTGCGGTCAGCCCGTACAGCGCCATGTCGATGGAGACCGCGAGCCCGATCTCCCCGCGCGACCAGCCGAATTCGCGGTGGAGCGGGTCGATGAGCAGTCCGGGCAGGGAGTTGAAGGCCGCGCCACCGATGATCGTCACGAAGGTGACGGCGGCGACGAGCCACGCCCGGTGGATACGGGGGCGGGGGCGACGGCGCTCCTCACGGGGCCGACGCCGGTCGCCCCGGGCTGCGCTTTCGATGGTCTCGGTCACGTGGACCAGCTTCTTGGCCCGGGGCTTTCCCTACGAGTGGCCTGAAGGACATGGTTCGCAGGAATCGGGCCACGACGGCATGGTCCGGGGCGGGCGGGCGCGGTCACGGGCACTGCATACGATCGCCGTCCGAACGAGAGAGGTTGCGCGCCGGATCCCGGCACGACACGACACGAGGAGCGACATGCACTGGGCCGTCCGCCAGGAGTTCGACCGCCGAGCCGGGGCCCGCGTGGCCTGGGGAGTGGGCCTGTCCGCCGTGGCGGCCGGGCTACTGCTCTGGCTCGGCTACCTGCTGCTGGCTCCGTACACCGTCGCGTCCTCCCCCAGCCGCGACCTGGAGTGCGAGTCCCCGCTCGCGTACGGCCGTTCGCACACCAGCCCTTCCCTGTGCGCCGGGGAGCGCGACTGGCCGGAACTCGTCGGCATCCTGGCCCTGTCCGTCCCCACGGCCGTGGCGGGCGCGGCGCTCGTCGTCAGCGGCACCTCCCGGCGGCGCACCAGCGCCCATGTCTTCGCGATACTGGAGATGCAGGCGAGCGAGGAACGGGCCCGCGGCAAGAAGTGAGGGGCCGGGCCCGGACCGGGCCCGGGCCGGGGTCAGCCGCGGGCCCGGTCCGCCGCACGGAGCACCGCCCATGCACCGGCCGCGCCGACCGCGTACCAGACCAGGTCCGGCGCGTTGAAGGTCGAGCCGAGGACCAGCCGGGCCGCCGTGCTGTGCGCCGACAGCTCCGCCGGTACGCCGGTGAGCTGGGCGAACTCCACCGCCCAGCTCAGGCCCAGCGCCGTGGCGGCCACCATGAGGGGCCGCACGCGAGGCGCGCAGAAGGCGACGAGGGCGCAGAGCAGAACCGTGTAGAGCGCGCTCCCGGCGTACTTGGCGAAGGCCCCGTCCGCCCCGGCGCGCACGGCGAGGCCCGCGGCGACGGTGCCGGAGGCCGCCACCGCCGCGACCGCGCGCCCCGTGCCGGAGGCCGCCACCCGCCGCGACCGCGCGAGCCATGAGATCGCGGGCGGGCCGCGGCGGGTTCGAGGGCGTCTTCGGGGACGGGGGCGGGGGCCTGCGGCTGTCACGGTCCGCGTCGGGAATGGACGCGGGCTCTGTCGGCTTCTCCATCACATCGCTAACCTGTATCAGCTCGTGGTCTATACCAGCTACCGGGCTCCACCGGTGATCTTCGAGGAGGCCGTCATGCCGCACCGCGTCGTCGTCCTGGCTCTCGACGGACTGCTCCCCTTCGAACTGGGCATCCCCCAGCGGATCTTCGGCCGCTCCCTGGGCACCGAATCGGGCGGCACGGGCGGCAAACTGTACGACGTGGTGACCTGCTCGATCCGGCCGCCCGGCCCGGTCCGGACCGACGCGGACTTCGCCGTCCTCGTGGAGCACGGCCCGGAGGCGCTCGCCACCGCCGACACCGTGGTCGTCCCCGCCTCCTACGAGCTGGGCCCGGTCTTCGAGGAGGGCAGGCTCACCGAGGAGCTGGCCGCCGCGCTCGCCCTGGTCCGGCCCGGCACCCGGATGGTCTCCATCTGCACCGGCAGCTACGTCCTGGCGGCGGCCGGATACCTCGACGGCCGCCCCGCCACCACGCACTGGTCGTCCGCCGACCACTTCCAGCGGATCTTCCCGCAGGTCCGCGTCGACCCGGACGTCCTGTTCATCGACGACGGCGACGTCCTCACCTCCGCCGGTGTCGCCGCCGGGATCGACCTCTGCCTGCACCTGGTGCGGCGCGACCACGGGGCGGCCGTCGCCAACGAGATCGCCCGCCGCACGGTGGTGCCCCCGCACCGGGACGGCGGGCAGGCCCAGTACATCCACCGCCCGCTCCCCGAGCCGCAGTTCGCGACCACGACGGCCGCCCGGGCCTGGGCGCTGGCCCGTCTTGAGCGGCCGATCCTGCTGCGGGACATGGCGGAGCAGGAGGCCATGAGCGTACGGACGTTCACGCGCCGCTTCCGCGAGGAGGTCGGGATCAGCCCCGGCCAGTGGCTCACCCAGCAGCGGGTGGAGCGGGCCCGCCATCTGCTGGAGTCGACGGACCTGTCCATCGACCAGGTGGCCCGGGACGCGGGCTTCGGCACGGCGACCTCGCTGCGCCAGCACCTCCAGGCGGCCCTGGGCGTACCGCCCACGGTCTACCGGCGCACGTTCCGCTCCTCGGCGGACGCCTCGCGCTGAGCCGCCCGGCCCGGGCGTCAGTCCTCGCGCCCCACCAGGTCGTCCAGTTCGGCCCGGAACAGCAGGGCCGGGTCGAAGCCCATGCCCGTGAAGTGGCCGGCCAGCTCCAGGGACAGCACGCCGTGCAGCCGGGTCCAGAACGCGAGGGCCCGCCGCAGCGCCCCGGGCGGGGCCGGGTGGCCCCCGGCCCAGTCGCGGTGGTCCGCCAGGTGGGCGGCGAACGGCGAGGCGGGCACGTCCGGTTCGTAGGCCGTCCAGGCGGTCAGCAGGTCGGCCATGATCTCCTGCGAGATGCCGGTGATCTCGTCGGGCGCGTGGTAGCCGGGGACGGGGGTGCCGTAGATGAGGAAGTACCGGTGGGGGTCCGCCAGGGCCCAGTCGCGCAGGACGTGCGCGAGGGCGGCCGGGTCGGCACCGGTGACGGCCGCCGCGTGGACGGCGTCGGCGAGGCTGCGATACGCGTCCCCGATGAGCTCGGTGATCAGCTCGTCCCGGCCGGCGAAGTAGCGGTAGAGCGCGGGACCGCTGACGCCCATCCGCCTGGCGATCGCGTTGAGGGAGAGCGCGGAGGCCCCGGCCGTGGCGATCTGCTCCCAGGCGTGCTGCTTGATCTCGGCACGCACCTGGGCGCGATAGCGCTCGCGCGGGGTCGCGGCGTCGGACTTCGCCATGAGGTGCCGCCTTCCGTCACCACGTCAGCTACTCACTCAAATTTCCGTTAGAAGATATCACGGAGCCTCTTGACCCCTCGATGTGCTGGGAGCTGCAGCCTCCGACAAAAGTGTGAGTCGCTACCAGATGGAGATCCTGATGCCCCGGACCCGCAGCACCGCCACGGACATCACGTCCACCGTCCGGCAGGTCGAGGCGAACGTCCCCGACGCCACCGAGATCCTGCGGCAGGGCCTCGAAGCATGGCTCGGCGAGCTGAAGGCCGCGGCCGGGGCCCGCCCCTGCCCGCGCGGCTGACCAGGAAGGGTCAGAAGACCAGCACCCCCCGGGCCACCCGTCCGTGGTGCGCGTCGTCGGCCGCCTTGGCGAAGTCCTCCACCGGGTACGTCTCCGTCACCAGTTCGTCCAGCAGCAGCCGACCCTCCTGGTAGAGGTCCGCGTACAGGGCGATGTCGCGCTGCGGCCGTGAGGAGCCGTAACGGCAGCCCAGGATCGACTTGTCCAGGTACATCGACGAGACCAGGAACGACGCCTCGGCACTCGCCGCCGGGACGCCGAGCAGGATCGCCTGGCCGTGGCGGTCCAGGAGGCCGATCGCCTGGCGGATCAGCTCGGTGCGGCCGACGCACTCGAAGGCGTGGTCGGCCCCGTCGGGCAGGATGTCGCGCACACCGTCGGCCGCGGTCAGGAAGTGCGTGGCGCCGAACTGCCGGGCCACCGCCTCCTTCGCCGGGTTGCTGTCGACGGCTACGACGGTGCGCGCGCCGGCCAGCCGGGCCCCCTGGAGCACGTTGAGACCGATGCCGCCGGTGCCGATGACGACGACGCTGTCGCCGAGGCCCACCTTCGCCCGGTTCAGGACGGCCCCGACGCCGGTGAGCACGCCGCAGCCGATCAGGGCGGCCGAGGTGAGGGGCAGATCGACCGGGATCTTCACGGCCTGGACGGCGCGGACCACCGTATGTTCCGCGAAGGCGGAGTTGGAGGCGAACTGGAACACCGGCTCCCCGCCCCGCGAGAACGGCCGCCCGGGCCGTCCGATCGCCTTGCGGCACATGGTCGGCCGGCCCCGGTCGCACTGGGCGCAGGCACCGCAGTTGGCGAGGGTGGACAGGGCCACGTGATCACCGGGCCGTACGTGGACGACGCCGGGCCCGACCGCTTCCACCACGCCCGCGCCCTCGTGGCCGAGCACGACGGGGGCCGGGAAGGGGATCGTGCCGTCGATCACCGACAGGTCGCTGTGGCAGAGCCCGGCGGCGGCGATCGCCACCAGCACCTCGCCGGGGCCCGGGTCGCGTATCTCCAGGTCGTCGACGACCTCGGTCCGTGTGCCGTCGAAAACGACGCCTCTCATCTCGGCTCCCTCGGTAGGCCGAGCACCCGCTCGGCGATGATGTTCCGCTGGATCTCGTCGGAGCCGCCGTAGATGGTGTCGGCCCGGCTGAAGAGGAACAGCTGCTGTGCGTCGTCGAGTTCGTACGGCCTGGCCTCGGACCACGGCTCCGGTCCGACGGCCCCCGCCTCGCCCGCGACCTCCACCGCCAGCTCCCCCAGCCGCTGGTGCCAGCCGCCCCACAGGAGCTTCGCCACACTGGGCGCGCCCGGGTCGCCGGTGGTGCCGAGGGTGCGCAGGGCATGGCGGCGCATGGTGTCCAGCTCGGCCCACTGGCGTACGAGCCGGGCCCTGATGACCGGGTCCTCGGCGGCCCCGCTCGCCACGCCGGCGGCGACCACCCGGCCCAACTCCTCGGCGAACCCGATCTGCTGGGCGAGCGTGGACACCCCGCGCTCCCGGGCGAGCAGGCCCAGGGCGACCTGCCAGCCGTTGCCCTCCCCGCCGACGGTCTCGGTGGCCCGGGCCCCGTCGAAGAACACCTCGTTGAACTCACTGGTCCCGGTCAGCTGCCGGATCGGCCGCACCTCGATCCGCCCCGGCTGGTCCATGTCCAGCAGCAGGAACGACAGCCCGTGGTGGCGGGTGGAGTCGGGGTCGGTGCGGGCGAGGACGAAGCAGTGGTCGGCGTCGAGGGCGAGGGAGGTCCAGATCTTCTGGCCGGTCACGGCGTAGCCGCCGGTGCCGTCCGGGGTGGCCGTGGTACGTATCCCGGCGAGGTCGGACCCCGCGCCCGGTTCGCTGTACCCCTGGCACCAGAGGGTCTCGCCGCGGGCGACGGGGGGCAGATGGCGGCGCTTCTGCTCCTCGGTGCCGTACGTGATGAGGGTCGGGGCGAGGAGGTTCTCCCCGATGTGGCCCATCCGGGCGGGGGCGGTGGAGCGGGCGTACTCCTCGGCCCAGACGACCTGCTCGGGGAGGGTGGCGCGGCGGTTGCCGTACGTGTCGCCGTCGTCGGGCCAGCCGATGCCGATCCAGCCGGCCTTGCCCAGCTCGCGTTCCCACGTGCGGGGGTGGGGGGCGGGGGTGTCGGCGAGGTGGCCCGCCAGCCAGGTACGCACCTCGGTACGGAAGTCCATGGGTTCCTCCTGTCTCTGGGGGCTCCGCCCCCGAGGGCGTCACGTGTTCGGCCGGTCCCCCGACTTGGCCGCCGCCGCCATCTCCGCCACCCGCCCCAGCATCGGCATCGGATCCACCCCCACCGTCCCCGGCAGGAAGTCCGCGATCCGTTCCGGAGTCCAGGGCACCCCCTCCGCGTACCCCGCCCGCAACTCCCTCGGCTGGGCCCAGACCGCGATCTTCGGGCCCGCGATCGTGTACACCTGGCCGGTGATCCCCTCCGCCCGCGCCCGCTCGCTCAGCAGGTAGACGACCAGCGCCGCGACGTCCTCCGGCTCCCCGATCTCCTTCAGCTCCATCGGGACCCCGGCCGACATCCGGGTCCGGGCGACGGGTGCGACCGCATTCGCCGTCACCCCGTACCGGTGCAGGCCCAGCGCCGCGCTGCGGACCAGCGAGATGATCCCGCCCTTCGCCGCGCTGTAGTTGGCCTGGGAGACGCTGCCCTGGTGGTTGCCGCTGGTGAAGCCGATCAACGTGCCGCCGCCGTCCTGCTTCCGCATCACCGCCGACGCGGCGCGGAAGACGGTGAAGGTGCCTTTCAAGTGCGTCGCGATGACCGGGTCCCACTCCTCCTCCGACATGTTGAACAGCATCCGCTCGCGCAGGATCCCGGCCACGCAGACCACTCCGTCGAGCCGGCCGTACTCCGCCAGTGCCGTGTCCACGATCCGCTGTCCGCCCGCCATCGTGGAGATGTCGTCCCCGACCGCCACCGCCGTGCCGCCCGCCGCCTCGATCTCCTTGACGACGGACCTGGCGACCTCGCCGGTCGGTTCGGAGCCCTCGACGGATACGCCGTAGTCGTTGACGACGACCCGCGCCCCCTCCGCCGCCGCGGCGAGCGCGACCGCCCGGCCGATGCCCCGGCCTGCCCCCGTCACGGCGACCACCCTGCCTGCCAAGAAGTTCCCCATGCCCGGCCCCTTCCCGCGGTTTCTGACGGACCGTTAGATTTTATGGGCAGTCGGATACCCCGGCACAAGACCCAGGAGGTCCCCATGTCCCTGCCGGCCGAGTTCCACGAGATCGCCAAGCGCGTCAACAACTGGGGCCGCTGGGGAGAGGCCGACGAGCTCGGCACGCTCAACCTGATCACCGACGCCGTCGCACGGGAGGCCGCCGCGACCGTCCGCACCGGCCGCCGGATACCGCTCGCACTGCCGCTCCGGCAGGACGGCATACAGAGCGGGCTCATCCCGGGCCGGGTCAATCCGCTGCACACGATGATCCAGATCAACCAGGAGATCTTCGGCCCCGGTACGGTCGCCACCAGCGACGACGCCGTCACGATGGGCCTCCAGGCGGCCACCCACTGGGACGCCCTGCCCCATGTCTCGCACAGCGGGAAGATCTACAACGGCCGCCCGGCGGACACGATCACCGCCCATGGCGGGGCCCGGTTCTCGTCGATCGCCGCCGTGGAGCACCTGGTCTCGCGCGGCGTGCTGCTGGACGTGGCCCGCGCCCGGGGGGTCGACCGGCTGCCGGGCGATCACGCCGTCACGCCGGAGGACCTGGCGGCGGCGGAGGAGTTCGGAGGCGTACGCGTACGGGCCGGGGACATCGCGCTCGTACGGACCGGGCAGATACGCCTCGCGCTGGCCGGGGACCGGGACGCGTACGGCTACCCGTCGCCGGGGCTCTCCGTGCGCACGCCCGAGTGGTTCCACGCCCGGGACGTCGCGGCCGTCGCCAACGACACCCTGACCTTCGAGATCTTCCCGCCGGAGATCGCGGACCTGTGGCTGCCCGTGCACGCCCTGCACCTGGTCGAGATGGGGCTGCTCCAGGGCCAGAACTGGAACCTGGAGGCGCTGTCCACCGCCTGTGCGGAGGAGGGCCGGTACGCCTTCCTGCTCACCGCCGCACCGGAGCCGTTCGCCGGGGCCACCGGGTCGCCGGTCGCCCCGGTCGCGGTCCTGTAGAAGAGAACGACGAGCGGTTCAGGCCAGGTTGTCAGTGAAGACGCACGTGGGCGGTTCGCACACCTCGCCACCGCCCTGGACGACCACCGTGGGCAGCTCCGCGGCCCGTACCGGACCGCTCCGGTCGACCTCGCACCAGATCTGCTTGCCCGCACCCTCCGGCTGCCAGCCCCAGCGGTCGGCGAGCCCGTCCACCAGCTCCAGGCCCCGGCCGTTGGTGTCCTCGCCCGCCGCGTGCCGCTGGAGCGGCGGACAGTCACTGGCGTCCGCGACCTCGACCCGGACGGTCCCGGCCGCGCCGGAGGCCCCGCCCCCGCCGAAGAGCATCCGCAGCACGGCGGGACACCCCGTGTGGACGACGGCGTTGGTGACCAGCTCCGAGATCAGCAGGATGAGCGTCTCGGCGAGCGGCTCGTCATCCCCTATCCCGGATCCGACCAGGCGCGACCGCGCCCACCTACGGGCCCGCCCCACCTCTGCGGGATCCGGACCGACCTCCAGCTGAACCTGAAGCACCTGCACCGCTCACACCATCCGAACCGGCGGACACATCGCCTCGCGCCTCCTCAGGGTCACGGAACGTGATTCCCTTACGCGACAGCATGGTTGACGTACAGTCACCGCAACAAGCGCTTCGGGCATATTCCAGCGCGAAGGAGTACGTGTGGTGCATACTGTGCGACGCACGCTGCGGGGAGTCGAACAGGAGCGCGCAGAGGCTGCGAGAAACGCTCTTCGGGCAGGCCCGGCACATCTCCGGCGAGAGCCCTCGCTCCGGACCGGAGCCGCCGCACAGGCCGCCCCCGGATCGCCCGGTTCCAGAACCACTCGCATCCCACGGAGCGTACCCGAGCCGGGCCCCGACTCCACCCGGTGACGAATCACGCAAGGGACACAACCCGGTATCGGCACCGGCCGGATGCGCTGCGTCACCCTCCGCCCCCTGCTTCCGGGACCGGTCGTCCATACGCCGCCGAGCTGCGCGGAAGCCGCCCCGCCGCCCCCAGACCGGCGGCGAGCAGCTCCTCGGCCCCGGCCCCGGTGAGCCAGGAGGAGGCCCGGAGCCAGGCCCGTTTCAGGTGGAGGTGAACATCTGCCTCCCAGGTGAAGCCCATCCCGCCGTGGATCTGGAGGCAGTCGCGGGCGTTGCGTACGGCCGCCTCGTCGGCGAGGAGTTTCGCCGCCGCGATCTCCACCGGGTCGCCGGTCAGGGCGGCCGCGTACACGGCGGCGCGGGCCGGTTCGGTGCGGGCGAGCATGTCGGCACAGAGATGTTTGACCGCCTGGAACGATCCGATGGGCGATCCGAACTGCTCACGGTCCCCGGCGTGTTGAACGGCCGCCTCGGTGGTCCGGGCGGCGCTGCCGAGCTGCTCGGCGGCGGTGAGCAGCGCGGCCTCGAAGCGGAACCGCCCGGCGTGCGCCGGTGTGCGCTCCGTCGCGGCCGGGGCACGTTCCGCGTCCGTCGGCGTGCGTTGCGACGCCGCCCGGGACCCCGCCGCCACCGGGGTCGGCGCCCGGTGCAGCGGCGTGAGCGGGTCCATCGACCGTACGGGCCGGGCGCCGGCCACGAAAGCGCGCAGCGCCTCCCCGGCAAGCGGCTCCCCGGCGAGGGCGTCGGTACCCACCAGCGCCGCGTCAGCCTCCGCGAGGTGCGCCACCGGCAGGTCCGCGGTCACGGCCGTCACCACCGCCTCGCCCTCGGCGGCCCCCTCCACCAGGCCCGCCGCCAGGTGCGTGGCGACCAGCGGGCCCGGCAGCAGCGCCCGGCCCGCCTCCTCGAAGAGCAGCACCGCCTCGGGCAGCCCGAGGCCCACCCCGCCCGCCTCCTCCGGCAGCCGCAGCGCGAAGAACCCGGCCGCGCCCAGCTCCCGCCACAGCGACCGGTCCAGGGCCCCGTCCCGCTCCACCGCCGCCCGCAGCCGGTCCCGGTCGAAGACCGCGCCGAGCAGATCGCGCATACCGGACCGCAGGGCCCGCTGGTCGTCCGAGAGCTGGAAGTCCACGGCGGCCTCAGCGCCCCTTCGGCAGGCCGAGGATGCGCTCGGCGACGATGTTCCGCTGGATCTGCGAGGTGCCCGCGGCGATGGTGTACGAGAGGGAGGACAGCCGGTCCAGGACCCATTCCCGGTCGACGTCGAAGGCGTCCGCGCCCAGCACCTCCGCCGCTGCCTCGTACAGCTCCTGGCGGACCCCGGAGTAGCGCAGCTTGAAGACCGAGCCGCCGACGCCGGGGACCCCGCCCGTGCGCTCCGACTCGCTCACGTTCGCCTGCGTGAGCCGCCACAGGGCCCGGAACTCGGCGTTCAGCCGCCCGAGCCGCCGGCGCAGCGCAGGGTCGTCCCAGCGCCCGGTGCGCCGGGCCTCGTCGGCGAGCGCGTCCAGGGTGCGGCGGCAGGCGACGACCTCGCCGACGAAGGCGGTGCCGCGTTCGAAGGAGAGGGTGACCATGGTGACCCGCCAGCCGTCGTTCTCCGCCCCGACGCGACAAGAGGCCGGCACCCGGACCTCGTCGAGGAACACCTCGGCGAACTCGGTGGACCCGGCGAGCGTCCGCAGCGGCCTGACCGTGATCCCAGGGGCGTCCATCGGCATGGCGAGCCAGCTGATGCCCCGGTGTTTCGGTGCGTCCGGGTCCGTCCGCACCAGTAGCTCGCACCAGTCGGCGACCTCGGCGTGCGAGGTCCAGATCTTCTGCCCGGTGACCACGTAGTCGTCCCCGTCGCGCACCGCCCGCGTCCGCAGGGCGGCCAGGTCGGAGCCCGCGTCCGGCTCGCTGAACCCCTGGCACCAGATCTCGTCGCCGCGCAGCACCGGGGGCAGCCAGCGGGCCCGCTGTCCGGCCGTGCCCTCGGCGGCGATCGTCGGCCCGGCGTGCAGCAGGCCGACGAAGTTCGCCCCGACGTAGGGGGCTCCCGCCTTCTCCGTCTCCTCCAGGAAGATCAGGTGCTGCGTCGGGGTGGCGCCCTGCCCGCCCGCGTCCACCGGCCAGTGCAGGCCCGCGTACCCGGCGTCGTACAGCATCCGCTGCCAGGTGGTGTCGTACGCCCGGCGCGCCGGCCAGTCGTCGGCCGAGGGCTTGGCGGGCAGGCCGCGGAGGACGGCGGCCAGCCACTCCCGCAGCCGGCCCCGGAACTCCTCCTCGGCCTCCGTGTACGTGAGATCCACCGCGGCCCCCGGCCTACTTGTCCAGGTCCAGGCCGAGCATCCGGATCGCGTTTCCGCGCATCAGTTTGTGGACGGTCTCCTCGTCCAGTCCCTTGACGTGGTCGAGGGCGACCTCCTTGGTGTGCGGGAAGGTCGAGTCCACGTGCGGGTAGTCGGTCTCGAAGGTGGCGTTGTCGCGGCCGACGACGTCGAGCGCGGAGATGCCGTGCTTGTCGCGGAAGAAGCAGCAGAACACCTGCCGGTAGTAGTACGTCGACGGCGGCTCGGGGATCAGATCGCGCACCCCGCCCCAGGCCCGGTGCTCCTCCCACACGTCGTCGGCGCGCTCCAGGGCGTAGGGGATCCACCCCATCTGCCCCTCGCTGTACGCCAGTTTCAGCGTCGGGAACTTCACCAGCACCCCGCTGAAGAGGAAGTCCATCATCGAGGCCATCGCGTTGTTGAAGGAGAGCGAGGCCTGCACGGCGGGCGGTGCGTCGGGGGACGCGGCGGGCATCTGGGAGCTGGAGCCGATGTGCATGTTGACGACGGTGCCGGTCTCCTGGCAGACGGCGAAGAACGGGTCCCAGTAGCCGGTGTGGATGGAGGGGAGCCCGAGGTGGGTGGGGATCTCGGAGAAGGTGACCGCGCGGACACCCCTCGCCGCGTTCCGCTTGATCTCCGCGACCGCGAGGTCGATGTCCCAGAGCGGGATGATGCAGAGCGGGATCAGCCGGCCGCCGCTGTCGCCGCACCACTCCTCGACCATCCAGTCGTTGTAGGCGCGCACGCAGGCGAGGGCGACCTCCTTGTCGTGCGCCTCGGCGAAGGTCTGGCCGCAGAAGCGCGGGAAGGTCGGGAAGCAGAGGGAGGCCTCGACGTGGTTGAGGTCCATGTCCTTGAGGCGCTCGGCCGGGTCCCAGCAGCCGGGCCGCATCTCGGCCCGGGTGATGCCCTCCAGGGTCATGTCGTCGCGGTCGAAGCCGACGGCGGCGATGTTCCGCTTGTACGGGAACCTCAGGTCCTCGTAGATCCACCAGTCGGTCGGCGGCCCGTCCGGGTCCATCGTGATGACGTACTTTCCGCCGGTGTACGCCAGCTCCCCGATGCCGGCGGTGAGCGGCTGGGGGCCGCGCTCGCGGTACTTCGCGGGGAGCCAGGTGGAGAAGAGGTGCGCGGGCTCGATCACATGGTCGTCGACGCTGACGATCCGAGGCAGTTCCGTGTCCGTCATGGTGTGTCGTCCCCTCCGGCGCACCTGGCGGACTTCCCGCACCCAGGCGCTTTCTGATGGTCCGTCAGATTCAGTCGCGGCCTTCAGGCTAGCCCCGCCCCCCTGGACCGACAAGGCGCGGAGCCCTACGCTCTGCGCAATACCTGACTGACCGTCAGTTCGGAGGGATCCCTGTGACCGCCGTGAACGACGTGACCGCGCTCGCCCGCACCCTGGGCGCCTCCCGCACCTTCTGGGAGCTGATCGAGGCCCGCGCCGCCCTCACCCCCGGCCGCCCGGTGCTGCTCCAGGAGGCTCGGACCCTGACCTTCGGCGAGCTGCGGGACCGCGCGGAGCGGGTCGCGGCCGGGCTGTACCGGATGGGCGTGCGGGCGGGGACCGTCGTCGCCTGGCAGCTGCCGACCCGGCTGGAGACGGCCCTGCTCTCCTTCGCGCTGACCCGGCTCGGGGCGGTGCAGAGTCCGGTCATCCCGTTCTACCGGGACCGCGAAGTGCGTTTCGCGCTACGGGAGTCGGGGGCGGCGTTCTTCGCCGTGCCCGGCGTCTGGCGGGGCTTCGACCACACCGCGATGGCCGAGCGGATCGCCGGTGAACTCCCGGACCCGCCCCGCGTCTTCGAGGCGTACGACGCCCTCCCCGACGGCGACCCGGCGCTTCTGCCGCCCCCGCCGGAACCGGCCTCCGGCGAGGAGGTCCGCTGGATCTACTGGACCTCGGGCACCACGTCCGACCCCAAGGGCGTCCTGCACACCGACCGCTCCCTGATCGCGGGCGGCTCCTGCCTCGCGCACGCGTTGGCGTTGTCGGCGGACGACGTGGGCTCGATGGCGTTCCCGTACGCCCATGTCGCCGGGCCCGACTACACGGTGATGCTGCTGCTGTACGGGTTCCCGGCGGTGATGTTCGAGCAGTTCGCGCTGCCGGACGCACTGGCGGAGTACCGGCTCCACGGGGTGACCGTGGCGGGCGGCTCCACGGCGTTCTACACGATGTTCCTGGCCGAGCAGCGCAAGGACCCGGACCGCCCGCTCATCCCCTCGCTCCGGCTGCTGGCGGGCGGCGGGGCGCCCAAACCGCCGGAGGTCTACCACGCGGTGGTGCGGGAGATGGGGGTCCAGCTCACCCACGGCTACGGCATGACCGAGGTCCCGATGATCACCATGGGCGCCCCGGACGACACGGCGGAGAACCTCGCCACGACGGAGGGCCGGCCGCCGGAGGGCATGGAGATCCGGATCACCGACGAGCAGGGCAAGCCGCTCCCGTACGGGGTGGAGGGCGAGGTACGGCTGCGCGGGGAGGCCGTCTGCCGGGGCTATCTGGACACCGCCGCTTCCGCCGAGGCCTTCGACGCCGAGGGATTCCTGATCACCGGGGACGTGGGCCTCCTCCGGGAGAGCGGACACCTGACGCTCACCGGCCGGCTGAAGGACATCATCATCCGCAAGGGCGAGAACATCTCCGCCAAGGAGATCGAGGACCTGCTCCACACGCACCCGGGGGTGGCCGACGCTGCGGTGATCGGCCTGCCCGACCCGGAGCGCGGCGAACGGGTCTGCGCGGTGATCGAACAGCCGCCGGGCACCCCGCCGTTGACGCTGCCCGAGCTCTCGGCCCACCTGCGCGGCGCGGGGCTCGCCCGCCACAAGGTCCCCGAGCGACTGGAGCTGCTGGACGCCCTGCCTCGCAACGAGACGCTGCGCAAGGTGCTCAAGTACAAGCTGCGGGAGCGGTTCGGCGGCCAGGGCGTGTCCGGCGGATCTTGACCGGGTCCACGGCGCCGGACACGCCCTGGGCTTACGGGGGCGGGTGTGCCGTCCCCGTAACGCCGGGTAGAAGACCTACGCGTCGGGCTCGATCACCGTGAAGTACACGGCGAGCGCCGACACCACATCGCTCTCCGCGACCTTCCCGTCCCGGTCGGTGTCCAGGCTCTGGGCGGCGACACCCGCGATCTCGGCGCTGGCCCCGAGGACCCGGAGCGCCCGCTCCACGTCCGCGACCGACGCTCTGCCGTCGTTCCCGCCATCCGCGACCGCGATGACCGCCCGCAGGAACGGCCGGGCGATCTCGGCGAACCGCTCGGGATTGTCCCGGAGCCGCTTCACCGCCCCGCCCACGAACTCCTCACGGGTGACCCGCTGGTCCCCGTCCACATCGGCGATCCCCGCCATGCCCTGCCAGAAGGCCTCGGCCCCGGTGTAGAGGGCCTGCCCCTTGTCGCAGCGGGCCGTCGTACCGAACTCGTCGCAGCGGGCGCGCTCACGTGTCACCGAGAAGCTGTTCCTGTGTGACAACCTCGCATCGGCGGGCGCCGCCGACCTGACGCCCGGCAGTGTGTGCACCGGGGAAACCGAGGTACGAAACGTGACGCATACCGACGACGCGCGGTGGAACCGTTCCTTTCGTGCCCTCTTCGGGGAAGGGATGTTCGCGGCTGTGGGCGCGCGACGACGCGGTGACTGGCGGCTGGACGCCCTCGACGTCATGCGGTCGGCGACGGGGGGCCTGTTCGGTGCGCAGCGCTCTTCTTCACCAACGCGGTGACCGCGCGGGACGACCCGCATGCCGACATGCTCCGCCGGGACGGGGCGTACGAAGGCTTCACCGGTCACGTGATGGATTGCGGTGTCATCGCCGTCTCCGCCACGGAGGTCGGCGTCTTCCGGGGCTTCACGATCGACTGAGGACGGCCCGTCGCCCGCCCCCGCTTCAGGCGCTCAGCGGCCTGCACTCCTCGTCGGTGGCCGACAGCGCGTCGGGGTAGACGTCGAAGAGCCGGCGCACGCCGAGCGCGCCGAGCACCTTGTTGACGTGCGATCCGTCCTCCGCCCCCTGGGCCGGGAGGATCAGCCGCAGCCGGCCGCCGCAGGACTTCATCAGACGGCGGGAGGCGATCAGCACTCCGACGCCGCTGGAGTCGCAGAAGAAGACCTCGGACAGATCGAGGACCACATCGTGCTGCCCCTCCGCGACCGCGTCGTGGACGGACTGGCGCACGACGGGCGAGGTCACCAGATCGAGTTCACCGCTTATG
Source organism: Streptomyces globisporus (assembly GCF_003501885.1). Classification (GTDB taxonomy): domain Bacteria; phylum Actinomycetota; class Actinomycetes; order Streptomycetales; family Streptomycetaceae; genus Streptomyces; species Streptomyces globisporus_D. The sequence goes on along the minus strand of NZ_QWFA01000179.1, from coordinate 1,148 downwards.
CGCAGCACGGCCCAGGAGCCCTGCTCCGCCTCGTCCACCTTGAGCGTCACGACTGGACCTCTCGTTCCGGGGCTCCCGGCAATCCGGAAGTTTCCGTTCCTCCTCGCGGCTGCCCAACCGCACCCCCATGAAACACCGAAGCACCCGACAAGGCCCAGGAGGTTTCCGCCGGAAAGGCGCGGTTCGGACCGTTTCCGCTGATCAGAGCGGCCGGGGAGGTATCCGGGCCGAAAATCGACTACCGTCGTCGGCCACGCGCCGCGGGAGGAGAGTTGCCTCAAAGGCGCGTGCACCGCACACCCGGCGGACTACATTCGGTCCTCACGGGCACAGGGTGCATCACGGAGCTGGGCAGAACAGGGCCGGGGGCTGGGGGGTTCATGGCGAAGGACACGGCACCCCGCTGGGACCGCAGGATGCAGCAGAGGCTGGCCCGCGGCGAGGCGGCGGCGCTCGGCGAGCTCTACGACCGGTTCGCGGCCCTCGTCCACAGCCAGGCACACCGGATGCTCGACGACGAGGACGCCGCCGACCTGGTGACCCGCGAGGTCTTCGCCCAGGTCTGGGAGAACCCCGAGGCGTACGACCCGAAGCAGGGCTCGATGCGCTCCTGGGTGGCCCGACTCACCCACCGCCGGTCCGTCCAGCGGCTGCGCCGCGCGGCGGCCTCCCGCTACGAGGAGGAGCACGGCGAGGGCGCGGTGCCCGACCCGGAGGAGCTGGAGCGGCGGGTGCGCAGCGCCACGTCCGCCGCCCGCGCCGACTACATCGTCTCCTCGATGCCCGTACCGCTGCGGGAGGCCCTGGAGCTGGCGTACATCCACCGGCGGGACTACCGGCAGACCGCGGCCGATCTCGGGGTCACCGAGGACGAGGCGCGCCGCCGGCTCCGGCTGGGGCTCCAGCTGCTCTCCACGGCGAACGCCCGCCCGCTCGAAGGGTCCGCGCCACCCGGTTACGGACGGGTCCGGTGAGCGGCGACGGACGCGAGAGCGAGGGCGGCGAGGAGGAGGTGCGCGGCGCCCGGCGGATACCCGGCCCGCGCGGGGCGGCGGACGACCTCGATCTGGCGTCCGTCCCGCTGCCGCCCCTGCCGCCGCCCGGCGGTACGGCCCCCGACGAGGCCGTACCGGAACAGTCGGCCCCGA
>NZ_QWFA01000178.1 GCF_003501885.1 Streptomyces globisporus | reverse complement strand
GGAGGTTCGGCGGGGGCGGGCGCGGCAGAGGCGGACACCGGGCCGGCGGCGGTCCAGGCTCCGATGACCAGGAGTGCGGACAGACCGGTCCGCAGCAGGGTTGCGTGTCTCAAGGGAGTGACCCTTCCTGTTGTTCCAACGACGTGGGGGTGGAACGGGAGGCGTCCGGGAGCGCGATCCGATCGTGCCTTTGAGAGCGCTCTCAGATGTGCCGTTCCCGGACTGTAGCGGAGTTCAAGAGTCAGGTCCATGCCAATGACAGGAGGTGCACGGGAGGGGGTGCGGGGCGCTGTGCGCACCGGGGTTGAGTAGGCGTACTCATCCGGCCCGCGAAGAGTGGCCCTACGGTCACAGGAACACGGAGCAGCACCCGACGGCAGGACCAGGTGGAGGAGCAGATCATGGCCGGATCACGCCGCAGATGGTGGAGAGCCGCGCTCACCGGCGCCCTGGCGGGATCGCTGGTCGTGGTGCTGGGCGCTTGCGGCGTGGTGGACACGAAGGACGACCGCAGGGCGGCGGAGGAGCTGGCCGAGAAGCACTTCCCCGGGCAGCTCAAGGCGGTCGGGGCGCGCACGCTCTTCCCGGGTTCCGGCGGCTCGGAGGTCACGTTCGCGGTGACCGACGACCGCGACGCCGTGGTCCGGCTCCGCATCGACACGGACGAGGCGGACCGGGGCATGTGCGACCGGAAGGAGTGCGCGGGCGTGCTGGCCGAGGCCGTGCAGCGCGGGCGGCAGCAGGCGGAGGACTTCCGTACGCTCCGGGACGCCTTCGACGTCTGCGGCTACGACGTCGTCGCCCTGGGCCCGATCGGCACCCCGCCCTACGTGGCGGCCGAGCTGACGAACGCCACCGTGACGAAGGTGCTCGGCGAGATCGGGGAGTGCGTCCAGCGGTGGGTCACGGCGAGCGGGGCCGACAGCGCGTTGGCGAAGGCGCAGGCCTCGTACGTGAACGTGGTCTCCCCATCGGTCGCCGGCCGACGTGACCGGGGCAAGGACTCCTGGCCGACGGTGATGCGGCTCACCCGGTCGGACCTGCTGGCCTCGCTCACCAAGCACGCCTACTTCTCGGCGAGTTACGAGATCGAGGCGGGCCGGGTCGACACGACGGGCAGCGCCAGGGTCGTCCGCCCGTTCCGGGAGAGGCAGGAGTTCGGCGACACCGTGCAGAACGCGGTGAAGGAGCGGCTGCGTGCCACGTACCCCCGGGTGGTCGTGAGCGACTACCAGTGGATCTGGCGGCTGGAGCCGGGCCGGGTGGACCGGCAGACCGGCTACGTCCTCTTCTGCCCCGAGCCGGGGGCGCGCGGGCGGTGCGTCAACCCCGACGACGCGGCGCTGGTCACGACGGACGAGCGCGGCCATCCGGTGGGGAAGATCCGGCTCGTCCATGACGTCCGCGAGGGCACGGGGGTTCTGCGGCTGCCGCCGTACTGACGGCCGGCCGGGCACCTCCGAGCCTGCCGGGACCGGAACAACGCTTAGGGTCGGAGGCATGACGACACCCCTTGCAGGCAGCGCATTCGACTCACTCCGCCTCGACGCCGTGACCGACCAGGAGGCGCTGCGTCGGGCCTACGAACTGCCCGGGGCCGCGGCCATCCGCAAGCAGATGTCCGAACTCACCGAGCAGACACAGCGGTTGATCGGATGCTCGTCACTGGTCCTGGTCGCCAGCGCGGACGCGGAGGGCAACTGCGATGTCTCGCCGCGTGGCGGACCGGCAGGTTTCGTCTCCGTCCTGGACGCGAAGACGGTGGCGATACCGGACGCGACCGGCAACAAGCGGCTGGACACCCTGCAGAACGTCATCGCCACCGGGCGGGCCGGGCTGCTGTTCTTCGTCCCGGGGCGCACCACGACGCTCCGGGTGAACGGCCGGGCCTGCGTCTCGACCCGCCCGGAGCTGCTGTCGCAGCTCACCGCCGTGGGGAAGCCGCCGGCGAGCGCGCTGGTGATCGGGATCGAGGAGGTCTACCCGCACTGCCCCAAGTCGCTTCTGCGCAGCGGGGCCTGGAAGCCCGAGCAGTGGCTGCCGGCGGACGCCCAGCCGACCTCGGCCGAGGTGACGCTGGCGCAGCTGCGGATGCCGGGGCTGACGATCGCCGACATCGAGCAGCGTGAGGCGGAGTCGCTGAAGTACCGGTACGAGTAGGGGGCCCCTGGTCGCCATGACAGGCCCTAGGACAGGTCGGGGCGGGCCCACGGCCGCAGCTTCTCCGGGTTGCGGACCGCCCAGATCCGGGCGACGCGGCCGTCGGTGACGTCGAACGAGGCCACGGTCATGACGTCGCCGTCGCGCCGGGCCACCAGGCCCGGCGCGCCGTTGACCGACCGCTCCAGGAGTTCGAGCGACCATGTACTGGGCGATGCGTGCGCCGCCCTCGATCGGCCGCGGGGCGGCTCCGACCAGGCCGCCGCCGTCGGCGGTCATCACCGCGGCCGGGTCGAGGAGGCCGACGAGGGCGGCGATGTCCTTGCTCTCCCACGCCTCTTTGACCTGCCGTACGGCATCGGCCGGCCCGGCCGATGCCACCGACACCGGAGCCCGCGCGGCGCGCACCCGGCGCCGGGCGGACGCGGCCAGTTGCTTGCAGGCCGCGGGGGTGCGGCCGAGGACGGCGACGATCTCGGCGAAGGGGTAGCGGAAGTCGTCGTGCAGGACGAAGGCGACGCGCTCGGCGGGGGTCATGGACTCCAGGACGACGAGAAGACCATGGTCACCGACTCGTCCGGGACCAGTTGGTCGGCGGGCCCGTCGGGCACGCCGTCGGCTTCCTGGTCCTCGCCTCGATCCAAGTGGCGGTCGGTATCGCGCACATACCGTCGGTGCACCTTCCCCTGGGCGTCCTGATGTTCGGGGTGAGCGTGCTGGCGCTGCCGCGGCGCTGAAGTCCGCGGCACCGCGGCGCCCATGCGCCGGCCGGTGCCGGGCCTCCGATTCCACGATGCAGTCACCCACGCGGGTAAGTGCCGTCTGCAGCTACCCTCCGTGCGGTGAACACCGACGCGAAGGGGCCGACCGACGCCATGGACGGGAACACCGGCACCGGTCACGGGCGCGTGGTCGCCAGCCTCGACGGCGTGAGCATGCGCCGCCACACCAGCGGCCAGTTCATCCTCGACGCCGTCGACTGGACCGTCCGGGCCGGCGAGCACTGGGCGCTGCTCGGTCCCAACGGGGCGGGAAAGACCAGCGTCCTGCGGCTCGTCGGTGCCACCGCTTTCCCGACGGCCGGCACGGTCGAGGTCCTCGGCCACCGGCTCGGCCGCGTCGACGTGCGGGATCTGCGCGCCCTCATCGGCCACGTCTCCACCTCCCAGCGCGTCCCGGGCGACCTGACGGGCCACGGCGTCGTCCTCACCGGCCACACGGGCACGGTCCAGCCGCTGTGGAGGAAGTACGACGGCGAGGTGCGCGACCGGGCCGACGCGCTGCTCGCCGAACTCCAGATCAAGGACCTCGCCGACCGTGAGTACGGCGTCTGCTCGGGTGGCCAGCGCGCCCGGATCCTCATCGCCCGCGCCCTCATGGCGGACCCGGCGCTGCTGCTGCTCGACGAGCCGTTCAACGCGCTCGACCTGCCCTCGCGCGAGGACCTCATCGACACCATGCGTCATCTCGCCTCGGCCCGGCCCGAGTTGTCGACGGTGACCGTCACCCACCATCTGGAGGAGCTCTCTCCGGCAATCGGTCACGCCCTGCTTCTGCGCGAGGGGCGCGTTCTGGCGCGCGGGGCGATCGAGGGCGTTCTCACGGCAGAGCGCATGACCGCCTGCTTCGGCCGCCCCATCGAGGTGACCCGGCATGCCGGCCGTTGGCTGGCACGCGCCGACGGGCACGCGTAGGGCAGGGCACGGCACGGCCTGCACAAAGGGGCTGCGGGCCTGGGCGTAGGTCGTGCTCGGACCGGCCGAGCACGGCCTCGCCCGCTCGCCCGGCTCAGGGAGCCAGCAAGGGCAGTCCAGCGGTACGCCACAGGTCACGGAAGCCGTCCTGGGGCCCGGGCGGCGGGTTCCCGGCCGGTCCGGCCGCCGCCCGCCGAGCCGCGTCCGTTTCCTCTTCCGCCGCCGTACGCCAGACCCGTACCGCCGCCCCGCTCCCGGCAGGTCCGTCCAGGGGGTCCCAGCCGGGGTCGCCCTGGGCGGCGAACCCGGCCCAGGCACCGGTCATGCGCCGCGAAAGCTCCTCGTCGGCCTCGCCGGGCGGCCCGCCGACGAGGAAGTGGACGCTCTCCTCGTGGAGGTTGCCGAAGGCGAACGGGATGTCCGCGCAGTGCCAGGCGCGGACCCGCTGCCCCGCACGGTCCCGGCGGCGGTCGAAGCGGGCGAGGAAGGTCCGGCCGCCCGCCCGCGCATGGGCCTCGGCGAGACGGGAGCTGTACTCGGCGAAGAGGAGGCCGGAGTAGAGGGACAGGTAGACGTCGAGCACCCGCGCGTCCGGCAGGCGTTCGCGGTGGCCCTCGACGAGCCAGGCCGGGAGACCGAAGTCAGCGGCGAAGAAGGCCAGTTGTTCCTCTGTCGTGATCTTCGCGCTGCTGCCGACCGCGTCCAGGAGCCAGTACTCCTCCGTGGTGTGGCAGACCAGCAGCTCCACCGCGCCGCCCGCTCCGGCCGCCAGCGCCTCCAGCGGGTCGGCGGTCAGGAGGGCACCGTCGGCGACCGGACCGTAGATCGCCGGGTCGTAGTGGCGCTGCCCCGAGGCGGGGTCCTGTGCGTACCGCGCGCACACCCGGTCCGTGGCGGCCACGAGGGCCTCGGGCGGGGCGGCGAGCAGGCCCGCCCGGGTGGCGGGCACCCCGGCCTCCGCGGCGACCTCGGCGGTGGTTCTGGCCGCCTGCTCCATCGAGGCGAACGCGTTGACGGCGCTGTGCAGGACGGCGCGGCGGAACAGGCCGCGCGCCCGGTCGGCCACCGTCAGGCAGGCCACGGACGTCGCGCCGGACGACTGCCCGGCCAGGGTGACCCGGTGGGGTGAGCCGCCGAACGCGGCGATGTTGTCGCGGACCCATTCCAGGGCGGCGATCTGGTCGAGGAGACCTCGGTTGTCGGGGAAGCCCGCGCTCTCCTGGGCGTCGGGCACATGGCCGAAACCCTCGAAGCCGAGACGGCTGTTGAGGGTGACGACGACGAGCCCTTCGCCCGCCAGCGCGGTGCCGTCGAAGTCGGGCTGGGCCGAGGAGCCGAAGACGTACGCGCCGCCGTGGAGCCAGACCAGCACGGGCAGGTCGCCCGGGCCGTGGGCGGGCGCCCAGATGTTCAGCGTGAGGACATCCTCGTCACCGGGTGACCAGACGGGCGCGCCCGTCAGTTCGGCCGACTGCGGGGCCACCGGGCCGAACTCGGTGCAGTCGCGTACGCCGTCCCAGGGTTGCGGCGGCTGCGGCTCCCGAAACCGCAGGGCGCCGAACGGCGGCGCCGCGTACGGGAGTCCGCGTACGACGACGATGCCGTGATCCCGGTCGGCGCGCCGCCCCCGGACCGTTCCGGACTTCGTCGTGAAGACGTCCACAGCTACCGTTTCCCCCGTTCCTGCCCCGGCCGGCGTTCGACGCGGCCGGGCCGGCATCGCAGGGCACCGGCGCCGCCGCCAGCGAGTTGATCTTGTTAGCGGTCAGGGTGTGCTGTCGACGAGCCGGACCGTACCGAGAATCTTGCGCACGGTCGGATCGGGCACCTCGTCGTCGACGCCGCGGACACCGACGAACGTCCAGGAGAGGGTCTCCCCCGCCGGGTTCTCGAAGGCGAACGCGGTGGCCTTGCCGTTGTAGGCGCAGCGGCCCGTCCCGTCGACGCCGGCCGAGGTGGCCGTCGCCACGCTCCCGGTGAGGCCGGACTCCGTGGTGAACGCCTTCGCGGCCCCGGTGGTGACCTTGTCCTTCGCCGGCTGGGCGTAGCTGCCGTAGACCCACAGGCGGGCGTTCTCCCGGGCCGCTTCGGCGGTGTCGCGGGCGTCGGGCTCGGCCCGGGAGCCCACGGAGGCCAGCGGGGTGTCCTCCTGGGTGCCGTTGCCGTCGTCGTCGGACCGGCACCACTTCTCCTTGAGGATCGCCGGGGCGGCGAACCCGACGAGCGGAGTCTCCTCGGGGTCGCCGTTCTCCGCGACGTACGTCACCCATCCGGACGACTTCACCGCCCAGTCCACCGGCACGTCGAAGGCGATGCCGCGCTTGGGGTTGATCACCGTCTTCCAGCCGGGCACGAGGGGCGCGGTGCCGTCCTCGGCTCCGCCCCGGGGCTCCCCCGGGGACGCGGACGGGGGGACGACGTCCGCTCCGGTGGGTCCCGCGTCCGGCTTCCCGTCGTCCGTGTCGCCGCCGAGCACCAGGAATCCGGTGATCCCGGCGGCCAGAACGACGGCGGCGGCCGCGACGACCGCGACGACCGAGCTACGCCGGCGGCCACCGCCGGACGGGGGCGGCGACGGAGGCGGGCCGGGGTGCCCGCTCCAGGGCGCGCCGCCCCCGGGAGCGGCCGGCTGTCCCGCGTACGGCGGCCATGGTCCCTGCTGCTGGTGATCGCCCCCGGGCGACTGCTGTCCGTACCCCATGGAGGGCCACCCTATGCCGGACTGTTCGACGATTCGAACGGCCCGGCGTCCCAAGAGTCTCCGTGCGCCGGGGAACGGGGCGCGACCTGCGTACGGACCGTTTCGCGCCACCCGCGCGGGGCACCCGAATCCGATCTTCCCTTTGCGGCCGGAGCAGGACCGGAGTGGAATTGCGTACAGGGGACAGTGGCATTCGGTACTCCCGGAGGAAAGGACGCGCCATGAGCGACACCGACTGGGGGGACGACGTCTACCAGCCCCAGGAACCCGAGGCTTCCGACCCCGCCGAGCAGCTCGGCGCGGAGGACACGCTCATGGACCCGTCCGGTACCGGCGATCCGCTGGACGAGGGGTACGCGCCCCCGGACCGCCCGTGGGTGGTCGAGGGACTCGGCACCACGGCCAACGAGCGGCACACCGGCGAGTCCCTCGAAACGCGGCTGACGAGGGAGGTTCCCGAACCGGACGGCTCTCTCGGCGACGGCGTGGGCGACCTCGTGGACGGCGACGGCGAGCCCTGGGACAACGAGGTGGGCGTCGCCCGCGCCGGGCGGTTGACCCAGCAGGCGGAGGGGACCGTACCGGCCACCCTCACCGCCAGCGACGTGGGCATCGACGGGGCGGCGGCGTCGGCCGAGGAGGCCGCGATGCACGTGATCCCCGAGCCGGGGGACGACGACGCGCTCCTGGAGCCCTCGCCGGTCTCGGGCAATCCCGGGACCGATCCCGCCACCGGTGGCACGACCGCCTCCCCCTCCCCCTGAGCGGGCCCGCCTGCGAGCGCCCGCCCCATGAACGCGGCTGTCCCCGTGCCCGTACTTCCCTGACCGAAGCACCGCACCCGAAGAGCGGTACGTACCGCACCCCCCAGGAGCACACAGATGAGCGGCACAGCTCAGATCGGCGTCACCGGGCTCGCGGTCATGGGCCGCAACCTCGCCCGGAACTTCGCCCGCAACGGATTCACCGTCGCCCTGCACAACCGCACCACGTCCCGGACCGACGCCCTGGTCGAGGAGTTCGGTGACGAGGGCACGTTCGTCGCCGCGCACACGGCGGAGGAGTTCGTCGCGGCGCTGGAGCGTCCCCGGCGCCTGGTGATCATGGTGAAGGCGGGGGACCCCACCGACGCGGTCATCCAGGAGTTCGCGCCGCTGCTGGAGGAGGGCGACGTCATCATCGACGGCGGGAACGCTCACTTCGAGGACACCCGCCGCCGCGAGAAGGAGCTGCGCGAGCGCGGGATCCACTTCGTCGGGGTGGGGATCTCCGGCGGCGAGGAGGGGGCGCTGAACGGGCCCAGCATCATGCCGGGCGGTTCGGCGGAGTCCTACGCGTCGCTGGGCCCGATGCTGGAGAGAATCGCCGCGCAGGCGAAGGACGGCACTCCGTGCACCGCGCACATCGGTCCGGACGGCGCGGGTCACTTCGTGAAGATGGTCCACAACGGCATCGAGTACGCGGACATGCAGCTCATCGCCGAGGCGTACGACCTGCTGCGCGCCGTCGCCGGGTACTCCCCCGCGCAGATCGCCGAGGTCTTCCGTACGTGGAACACCGGCCGGCTCGACTCGTATCTGATCGAGATCACGGCGGAGGTCCTCGCCCACACGGACGCGGCGACCGGGAAGCCGTTCGTCGACATCGTGCAGGACCGGGCGGAGCAGAAGGGCACCGGGCGCTGGACCGTGCAGATCGCGCTGGATCTCGGGGTCCCGGTGTCGGGGATCGCCGAGGCGGTCTTCGCCCGGTCGCTCTCGGGCCACGCCGATCTGCGGGAGGCGGCGCGCGGCCTGCCGGGGCCCACGCCCGAGCCGCTCGACGAGGCGGGGGCGGCGGCGTTCGCGGACCGGGTGGAGCAGGCCCTGTACGCCTCCAAGATCGTCTCGTACACGCAGGGCTTCCACCAGATCAGGGCGGGCAGCGAGGCCTACGACTGGGACATCGACCTCGGCTCCGTGGCGGCGATCTGGCGGGCGGGCTGCATCATCCGGGCGGCGTTCCTCGACCGTATCCGCGCCGCCTACGACAACCGGCCCGACCTGGTCAGCCTGCTCTCCGACAAGGAGTTCGGGCAGGAGATCGGCGCGGCCCAGGAGGACTGGCGGGCGGTGGTGGCCGAGGCCGTACGCCAGGGCGTGCCGACTCCGGGCTTCGCCGCCGCGCTCGCGTACTACGACGGGCTGCGCGCGGACCGGCTGCCCGCCGCGCTCACCCAGGGCCAGCGGGACTTCTTCGGGGCGCACACCTACCGGCGTACGGACCGGGAGGGTTCGTTCCACACGCTCTGGGGCGGCGACCGGTCGGAGGTCGAGGCGGGCTGACCCGGCCGGACCCGTACCCGGCCGATTCCGGCTGACCCGGGCGGGCGCTCCCGGCGTGCGGGGGACCGCGGGGCGTGGCTTAGTGGCTGCGAGCCCTGTTCACCTTCGTACTGGAGTGCGCGCATGCCCGAGGCCGTCCCCGACCCCGTCTCCGTACAGCCCGTCGTGGCGCCGCTGACCAACGCGGCGCTGATCCTGGTCGGCACGATCGAGCCGGGCGGCGAGAGCGCGGTACGGGACGTGCTGCCGGACCTCGCGGCCGTGGCCAGGTCGCTCGGCTTCCGGTTCCCGGACGCCGATCTCGCCTGTGTGGCGGGGTTCGGCTCCAGCGCCTGGGACCGGCTGTTCTCCGGGCCGCGCCCCGCCCACCTGCACCCGTTCCCGGAGCTGCGCGGGCGGTTGCACCGCGCGCCCGCGACCCCGGGTGACGTGCTGCTGCACATCCGGGCCGAGCGGATGGACGTCTGCTACGCGTGGGCGGCCCAGTTGCTCGACAAGCTCGGCGGAGCCCTGCGGATCGTGGACGAGACGCACGGCTTCCGCTACCTCGACCACCGGGACCTGCTCGGCTTCGTCGACGGAACGGAGAACCCGGTCGGCGCCGACGCCCGTGCGGCGGCGCTGGTCGGCGCGGACGACGACCCGGACTTCGAAGGCGGCAGCTACGTCGTCGTCCAGAAGTACCTGCACGACCTGACGTCGTGGAACGCGCTCACCGTCGAGGAGCAGGAACGCGTCATCGGCCGCACCAAACTGGACGACGTGGAGTTCCCGGACGAGGACAAGCCCGCCGACTCCCACCTCGCGCTCAACACCATCACCGATCCGGACGGCACCGAGCGCGACATCCTGCGGGCGAACATGCCGTTCGGGAGTTTCGGGAAGGGCGAGTTCGGTACGTACTTCATCGGGTACGCCGCCGATCCGGACGTGACCGAGCGCATGCTCCGCAACATGTTCCTCGGCGATCCGCCCGGGACGCACGACCGCATCCTCGACTTCTCCACCGCGGTCACCGGCTCCCTCTTCTTCGCTCCCCGCGCCGACTTCCTGGACGCCCCGCCGCCCCTGCCCTCCCTGACCCGCTCCGGGGACCGGCCGGAACCGGCACCCGACCCCGTCCGGGAGGAGCCGGTCCCGGCCGGTTCCGACCACGGTTCGCTGCGCATCGGCAGCCTGCAAGAAAGTGCCCAGTGATGAACAATCTGCACCGCGAACTCGCACCGGTCACCCCGTCCGCCTGGGACGAGATCGAGGAGGAGGCCCGGCGCACCTTTCGGCGCCATGTGGCCGGCCGCCGCGTCGTCGACGTATCCGATCCGGACGGTCCGACGCTGGCCGCCGTCGGCGACGGCCATCTGCGCGACATCGATCCGCCCACCCCGGACGTGGTCGCACGGGCCCGCACGTCGATGCCGGTCATCGAGTGGCGGGTGCCGTTCACGGTGAGCCGCCAGGCCGTGGACGACGTGGAGCGCGGCTCCGCCGACAGCGACTGGCAGCCGGTCAAGGACGCGGCACGCACCTGTGCGTTCGCTGAGGACATGGCGATCATCGACGGGTACGGGGCGGCCGGGATCACCGGTCTGCGGGACGGCTCCTCGCACGAACCGCTGCCGCTGCCCGCCGACGCGCGGGACTATCCGGTGGCGGTCAGCCAGGCCGTGACGCGGCTGCGGCTGGCCGGTGTCGACGGACCGTACCGGCTGCTGCTCGGCGCGGACGCGTTCACCGAGGCGGCCGAGACCTCGGACCACGGGTATCCGGTCAAGACGCATCTGAGCCGACTGGTGGACGACGAGATCCTGTGGGCGCCCGCGGTCAAGGGCGGGGTGCTGCTGTCGACGCGGGGCGGGGACTTCGAACTCTGCCTGGGCCAGGATCTGTCGATCGGCTACGCGGACCACGACGCCACCAGCATCCACCTCTACTTCCATCAGGCCTTCACCTTCCGGATGCTGACGCCGGAGGCCGTGGTCGGTCTGATCGCCTGACCCCGGGGGCAGCCATCAGGGACTCTGGCCGTATGACGCAGACGACTTCCGCACCACACCACAAGGACGGCACGGCACCGACGGTCGCCCGCTACGACGCCGTCGTCCGGGCCGCGGTCGGGCAGGGACTGCTGGGCGAGGGCGGTCCGGTAGCCGGGTTCATCGACACGGAGGGGGTACGCGGCTCCGTAGGGGCTCTGCACGACGCCTTCGCCGCCACGCCCGGGGTGCTGCACACCTTCGCGGCCAAGGCGTGCTCTCTCATCCCGGTGCTGAGGCTGCTGGCCGACTGCGGCATGGGGTGCGAGGTGGCGAGCCCCGGTGAACTGCGCCTGGCCCTGGAGGCCGGGTTCCCCGCGTCCCGTATCGTCCTGGACTCCCCCGCAAAGACCCGCGAGGAGATCCGGCTTGCGCTCGCCCTCGGCGTGGCCGTCAACGCCGACAGCCTCGACGAACTGCGCCGCGTCGACGCCCTCCGGAACCCGAGCACCTCCTCGGTGCTCGGGCTGCGGGTCAACCCCCAGGTGGGCGGCGGCTCGATCGGGCCGATGAGCACGGCGACGGACACGTCGAAGTTCGGAGTGGCCCTGCGCGACCCCGGGGCCCGCGAGGCGATCGTGGGGGCCTTCCGGCAACGGCCGTGGCTGACCCGGCTGCACGCCCATGTGGGTTCCCAGGGCTGCCCGTTGGAACTGATCGCGGCCGGGGTGGCCCGGACGTACGAACTGGCCGAGGAGATCAACGCCACGCTGGGCGTCCGGCAGATCACGAGCCTGGACATCGGCGGCGGGCTCCCGGTCAACTTCGCCGACGAGACCGTGCGCCCCACCTACGCGGACTACGTGGTGGCCCTGACGGCCGCCGCCCCCGGCCTCTTCTCCGGACGCTATGAGCTGGTCACGGAGTTCGGCCGGTCGCTGCTGGCGAAGAACGGGTTCATCGGGGCGCGGGTGGAGTACACGAAGGACGCCGGCGGCCGCCGGATCGCGCTCACCCACGCGGGAGCGCAGACCGCCACCCGTACCGTGCTGATGCCCGACGCCTGGCCGCTGCGGATCGGCGCGTTCGGCCCGGACGGCGTCCCCAAGGGCGGCCCGGTGCTGGCGCAGGACATCGCGGGCCCTTGCTGCTTCGCGGGGGACGTGGTGGCGTACGGCAGGGAGCTGCCGGAGCTGGCCGAGGACGATCTGGTGGTGCTGTACGACACAGGGGCGTACTACTTCTCCACCCCGTGGGCGTACAACAGCCTGCCCCGCCCGGCCGTGTACGGATTCCGGGTGGCGGCGGGGCACGCGGGGACAGTGATGTTCGCGACGGTGCGGGAACCGCAGTCCCTGGACTCCATCGCGGCGGAGAGCGGGCTCGCGCACGTGGACGCGCTGATCGGGCGGGGCGACTGAGCGGACGAGCCGAATGGATCGGCTGGGCGGGCGGCAGGGCCCGGGACGAGGAGCACCCGCCCACCGCCCCATCGCCGGGGAGCCCCCGGACGACGCTCATCGTCGTCCGGGGGCTCCCCGGGTCACGTCCCGGCCGGCTGCGGCTCCGGTTCCGGATCCGGTACGGGGTCCGGGCTGGGACCCGGCGGCTGCGGGATCGGGTCCGGAGCGGGGCCGGGCGGCATCGGCCCGGGCCCCGGCGGGACGGGCGGCGGGCTGGGCACCGGCGTGGGCGGGCCCGGCACGGGCGGAGGGGTCGGCGAGGGCGGTACGGGGTCGGGGTACGGGTGGGTCATCGCGATCCTCCACAACGGCA
>NZ_QWFA01000177.1 GCF_003501885.1 Streptomyces globisporus | reverse complement strand
CGGGCCCCGCGCAGCCTCCGGCCAGGAAACCGGCCCCGGCCGCGCCCAAACCCCCGCCCCCCGGGCCCCCCGCGAAGGCCGGCTCCGCCGGCGGCTCCGCCTCCCGCTCCGGCGGCTCCTCCAACCGGGTGCGGGCCCGCCTCGCCCGGCTGGGCGTCCAGCGCTCCAGCCCGTACAACCCGGTCCTGGAACCCCTCCTGCGTACGGTCCGGGGCAACGACCCCAAGATCGAGACGGCCACGCTCCGGCAGATCGAGAAGGCCTACCAGGTCGCCGAACGCTGGCACCGGGGCCAGAAGCGCAAGAGCGGCGACCCCTACATCACCCACCCGTTGGCCGTCACCACGATCCTCGCCGAGCTGGGGATGGACCCGGCGACGCTCATGGCGGGCCTGCTCCACGACACCGTCGAGGACACCGAGTACGGCCTGGACACCCTCAAGCGCGACTTCGGCGACCAGGTCGCCCTGCTCGTCGACGGCGTCACCAAGCTGGACAAGGTCAAGTTCGGCGAGGCCGCCCAGGCCGAGACCGTACGCAAGATGGTCGTCGCCATGGCCAAGGACCCGCGGGTCCTCGTCATCAAGCTCGCCGACCGCCTGCACAACATGCGCACCATGCGCTACCTCAAGCGGGAGAAGCAGGAGAAGAAGGCCCGCGAGACGCTGGAGATCTACGCCCCGCTGGCGCACCGGCTGGGCATGAACACCATCAAGTGGGAGCTGGAGGACCTCGCCTTCGCGATCCTCTACCCCAAGATGTACGACGAGATCGTCCGCCTCGTCGCCGAGCGGGCCCCCAAGCGCGACGAATACCTCGCCATAGTGACCGACGAGGTCCAGTCCGACCTGCGCGCCGCCCGCATCAAGGCCACCGTCACCGGCCGCCCCAAGCACTACTACAGCGTCTACCAGAAGATGATCGTGCGAGGCCGCGACTTCGCCGAGATCTACGACCTGGTCGGCATCCGCGTCCTCGTCGACACCGTCCGCGACTGCTACGCGGCGCTCGGCACCGTCCACGCCCGGTGGAACCCGGTGCCCGGCCGGTTCAAGGACTACATCGCGATGCCCAAGTTCAACATGTACCAGTCGCTGCACACCACGGTGATCGGTCCCAGCGGCAAGCCCGTCGAGCTCCAGATCCGTACGTTCGACATGCACCGCCGCGCCGAGTACGGCATCGCCGCCCACTGGAAGTACAAGCAGGAGGCCGTCGCGGGCGCCTCCAAGGTCCGTACCGACGTCCCCAAGAACACCGGGCGCGGCCAGGACACGGTGAACGACATGGCGTGGCTGCGCCAGCTCCTGGACTGGCAGAAGGAGACCGAGGACCCGGGCGAGTTCCTGGAGTCCCTGCGCTTCGACCTCTCGCGCAACGAGGTCTTCGTCTTCACGCCGAAGGGCGACGTCATAGCGCTGCCCGCCGGCGCGACCCCCGTCGACTTCGCGTACGCCGTCCACACCGAGGTCGGCCACCGGACCATAGGGGCACGCGTCAACGGGCGGCTCGTCCCGCTCGAATCGACGCTCGACAACGGCGATCTGGTCGAGGTCTTCACCTCCAAGGCGGCCGGCGCCGGGCCCTCCCGGGACTGGCTCGGCTTCGTCAAGTCGCCGCGCGCCCGCAACAAGATCCGCGCCTGGTTCTCCAAGGAGCGCCGCGACGAGGCCATCGAGCAGGGCAAGGACGCCATCGCGCGCGCCATGCGCAAGCAGAACCTGCCGATCCAGCGCATCCTGACCGGCGACTCCCTGGTCACCCTCGCCCACGAGATGCGCTACCCCGACATCTCCTCGCTGTACGCGGCGATCGGCGAGGGCCATGTCGCGGCGGCGGGCGTCGTCCAGAAGCTGGTGCAGGCCCTCGGCGGCCACGACGAGGCCAACGAGGACATCGCCGAGTCCACCCCGCCCTCGCACGGCGGCCGCAGCAAGCGCCGCGCCAACGCGGACCCCGGCGTCGTCGTCAAGGGCGTGGAGGACGTCTGGGTCAAGCTCGCCCGCTGCTGCACGCCCGTCCCCGGCGACCCGATCATCGGCTTCGTCACCCGGGGCAGCGGCGTCTCCGTGCACCGCGCGGACTGCGTCAACGTGGAGTCGCTGTCGCAGCAGCCCGAGCGCATCCTCGACGTCGAGTGGGCGCCCACCCAGTCCTCCGTCTTCCTGGTCGCCATCCAGGTCGAGGCGCTGGACCGCTCCCGGCTGCTCTCCGACGTCACCCGGATCCTCTCCGACCAGCACGTCAACATCCTGTCGGCGGCCGTCCAGACGTCCCGCGACCGGGTGGCCACCTCGCGCTTCACCTTCGAGATGGGCGACCCCAAGCACCTGGGCCACGTCCTGAAGGCCGTGCGCGGCGTGGAGGGCGTCTACGACGTCTACCGGGTCACGTCCGCCCGCAGGCCGTAGCCGCTGCCGTGGCGTGACCGTATCGAGGTCACGCCACGGCCTTTTCCGAACGGCCACCGCGTCCTGACGCCCGGCGATTGACCCATGATTTTGCCCTGAGAATGCACCCCGAGCCGGGTCGCTTCCGCGCCTACGGTCCTTCCATGACCACTTTCCAGGTGCCTCAGCGCATGAACTTCGCCGCCGTCTCTCCCCAGGTCTTCAAGGCCGTCCTCGCCCTCGACGCCGTCGCCCGCGAAGGGCTCGACCCCGTCCTGCTGGAACTGGTGCAGATCCGCGCCTCACAGATCAACCGCTGCGCCTACTGCATCGACTACCACACCGGTGACGCCCGCAAGGCCGGAGAGGCGGAGGAGCGGATGCACCAGCTCTCCGCCTGGGAGGAGTCGAGCCTGTTCACCGAGAAGGAGCGGGCCGCCCTCGCCCTGACCGAAGCCGTCACGCTGCTGCCCGGGGGAGTGCCGGACGCGGTGTACGAGGAGGCGGCACGGCACTTCGGGGAGAAGGAGCTCGCCCAGCTCATCGCGCTCATCTTCACCGTCAACGCGTGGAACCGGATGAACGTCACCACGCGCAAGACACCCGGTACCCCGTGACCACCGTCGAGACCGGGGCGCCCGCGGCCACCGGTCGCTCACCCGTCAAGGGCTGGCTCGCGGTCATGGCGGTGACCCTCGGCATCTTCTCCCTGATGACCTCCGAGCTGCTCCCCGTGGGCCTGCTCACCCCCGTCGGTCAGGCCCTGGACGTCTCCGAGGGCACCGCCGGGCTCATGGTCACGGTGCCCGGCCTGGTCGCCGCGGTCTCGGCGCCCCTGGTCACCGTGGCCACGGGGCACATCGACCGCCGCATCGTCCTGGTGGTCCTGATCGGTCTGATGGGCGCGGCCAATCTGGCCTCCGCCTTCGCCACCAGCTTCACGGTGGTCCTCGCCGCCAGATTCCTGATCGGTCTCAGCGTCGGCGGCTTCTGGTCCATCGCCGGAGGCATCGCCCTGCGGCTGGTGCCGGCCAGGCACGTCGCCCGGGCCACCGCCGTGATCTTCGGCGGGGTGGAGACCGCGTCCGTCCTGGGCGTGCCCGGCGGAACGCTCATCGGCGACCTCAGCGGATGGCGCACCGCGTTCGCCGCCGTGGGCATCCTCGGTCTGGTCTCCCTGGCCTGCATGCTCTTCTTCATGCCCAGGGTCCCGGCCGGGCGGACCGTCACCTTCTCGGCCCTGCCTCAGGTCTTCCGGGGCAACGCCGGTGTCCGTGTGGGTATCGCCCTCACCTTCCTCGTCATCACCGGCCACTTCCTCGCCTACACGTTCGTCCGGCCGGTCCTCCAGGGCGACGGCGTCACCGACAGCTCGATCGGCGTGCTGCTGCTGACGTTCGGAGTCGCCGGAATCTGCGGCAACTTCATCGCCGGAGCCCTCGTCACCCACCACCTCGGGCGCTGCGTCATGGGCATCTCGGCGGTCCTCGCGACGGCCATGGCCGTCCTCGCGCTCGCGGACACCGGCGCCTTCTCCGCGGGGGCGATCCTGGTCCTGTGGGGGCTGGGTTACGGTGCGGTGCCGGTCACCTTCCAGACCTGGATACTCGACGCCGCACCGGACGCCACCGAGGCGGCCACCTCGCTGTACGTCTCGGCGTTCAACCTGTCCATCGCGCTGGGCGCGCTCCTCGGCGGCTTCGCCGTCGACGGCATCGGCACCACGAGCGTGCTGTGGACCGGCGCCGCCCTGACCGTACTGGCGCTGTTCGTGGCGGGCGGTGCCCGCCACGGCGTGCACCACCCCGTTCCGTAGCCGGGACACGAGGAAGGCCCCGGTACGCATCGCGCACCGGGGCCCTGCCTGTGGGCTTCTCAGCCGCCGAACTCCTCCAGGCCCTTCAGCGCCTGGTCCAGCAGCGCCTGGCGGCCCTCCAGCTCCTTCGCCAGCTTGTCCGCACGGGCGTTGTTGCCCTGGGCGCGCGCGGTGTCGATCTGGCCGCGCAGCTTGTCCACGGCGGCCTGGAGCTGACCGGTCAGACCCGCGGCGCGGGCCCGCGCCTCCGGGTTCGTCCGGCGCCACTCGGACTCCTCGGACTCCAGGAGCGCGCGCTCCACCGCCTGCATCCGGCCCTCGACCTTCGGGCGGGCGTCACGCGGTACGTGGCCGATGGCCTCCCAGCGCTCGTTGATGGACCGGAACGCGGCGCGGGCCGCCTTCAGGTCCTTCACCGGCACCAGCTTCTCGGCCTCGGCGGCGAGCTCCTCCTTGAGCTTGAGGTTCTCGCCCTGCTCGGCGTCCCGCTCCGCGAAGACCTCGCTGCGGGCGGCGAAGAAGATGTCCTGGGCGCCGCGGAAACGGTTCCACAGGTCGTCCTCGGCCTCGCGCTGGGCGCGGCCCGCCGCCTTCCACTCGGTCATCAGGTCGCGGTAGCGCGCCGCCGTGCCGACCCAGTCCGTGGAGCCGGACAGCGACTCGGCCTCGGTGACCAGCTTCTCCTTGGCCTTGCGGGCCTCCTCGCGCTGGGCGTCCAGTGCGGCGAAGTGGGCCTTGCGCCGCTTGGAGAACGCCGAGCGGGCGTGTGAGAAGCGGTGCCACAGCTCGTCGTCCGACTTGCGGTCGAGGCGGGGGAGACCCTTCCAGGTGTCCACCAGCGCCCGCAGCCGCTCGCCGGCCGACCGCCACTGCTCGCTCCGCGCCAGTTCCTCGGCCTCGGCGACCAGCGCCTCCTTGGCCTGCTTGGCCTCGTCGGTCTGCTTGGCCTTCTGCGCCTTGCGCTCCTCGCGGCGCGCCTCGACCGTCGCGACGAGCGCGTCCAGCCGCTTGCGCAGCGCGTCCAGGTCGCCCACCGCGTGGTGCTCGTCGACCTGCTGCCGCAGATGGTCGATGGCCGTCGTCGCGTCCTTGGCCGACAGATCGGTGGTCTTCACCCGCCGTTCGAGGAGGCCGATCTCGACCACAATGCCGTCGTACTTGCGCTCGAAATAGGCCAGAGCCTCCTCGGGGGAACCGGCCTGCCACGATCCGACGACCTGCTCGCCCTCGGCTGTACGCACGTACACGGTGCCCGTCTCGTCGACGCGGCCCCACGGGTCGCTGCTCACAGCGCCTCCTCCACCTGATGCCTGCGAGGGGGTTCGCCCCCCGGGCATCGTCCACAGTTTCCTGGGGCGGGCCTCGCCCGCCCTGCACAACGCCAATCTAGGCGACCGGCCGCCCGGCTGTCCGCACTCAGCGCGGCTGAAATTCTCCGCTCGGGCAGGGAGAGGGGCCTCCGTCCGGGCGGAGGCCCCTAGGTCCTGTCGCCGTCCCGCAGGCTCAGCTCTTCTCGACCGAGACCTTCTCGACCGTCACGGCCTTCTTCGGGGCGCCGTCGCCCGCACCGCCCTCGACCCCGGCCTCGCCGACCTTCTGGACGGCCTTCAGCGAGGCGTCGTCCATCGTCCCGAACGGGGTGTAGGTGGGCGGGAGCTTCGTCTCCTTGTAGACCAGGAAGAACTGGCTGCCGCCGGAGTTCGGCTGGCCGGTATTGGCCATCGCCACCGTGCCCGGCGGGTAGACGACCGTGCCGTCGGCGCCCGCCTTGCCGAGCGCGTCCAGGTTCTCGTCCGGGATGTTGTAGCCCGGGCCGCCCGTGCCGTCGCCCTTGGGGTCGCCGCACTGGAGCACGAAGATGCCCTGGGTGGTCAGCCGGTGGCACTTGGTGTCGTCGAAGTAGCCCTTGTCGGCGAGCGCCTTGAAGGAGTTCACGGTCTGCGGGGTCTTCGCCGCGTCCATCGAGAACCCGATGTCACCCTGGCTCGTCGTGAGCGACATCGTGTACTTCGCCTTTTTGTCGATCTTCATCGCGGGGAGCGGAGCCTTGCTCTCGCTCTCCGAAGGCTCCGGAGTGGGGCTCTGGCTCGCCGCCGCCTCGCTCTTCTTGTCCTTGTCGTCGTCCTTGCCCGCCACGACGAACGCGCTCACGCCCACGACGGCGACCACGGCCACCGAGGCGGCGACGATCGCGGTGATGCGCCTCGTCCTGCGGCGGGCTTCCTCCCGGCGCTTCTGCTGGCGCTCGAACTTCTCCCGGGCGAGCTGCCGCCGCCGCTGTTCGCTGCTGGACACCGGTTGGGCTCCTTGTTACGTCGTGGATCGTCGGATGGGGGCCTGAGCTGCCCGTACCGTATATGGGTTACCTGTGTCATGAGGAGCGCCGGTAGGCTCTGATCCGCCGCATCCTTGTACTGCGGGCCGCATCCTCCGCCGAACATTAAGGACGATCGTGCTTATTGCCGGGTTCCCCGCCGGGGCCTGGGGGACCAATTGCTATCTGGTCGCCCCCGCCGCCGGTGAGGAGTGCGTGATCATCGACCCGGGCCACCAGGCCGCCCAGGGCGTCGAGGAAGCGCTGAAGAAGCATCGGCTCAAGCCCGTCGCCGTCGTTCTCACCCACGGCCACATCGACCACGTCGCCTCGGTCGTGCCCGTCTGCGGCGCCCATGACGTCCCCGCCTGGATCCACCCCGAGGACCGCTACATGATGAGCGATCCGGAGAAGGCGCTCGGCCGCTCCATCGGGATGCCGCTCATGGGCGAGCTGACCGTGGGAGAGCCGGACGACGTCAAGGAGCTGACCGACGGGTCGAAGCTGACCCTGGCCGGTCTGGAGTTCGGCGTCTCGCACGCGCCCGGCCATACCAAGGGGTCGGTGACGTTCGGGATGCCCGAGGCCGCGGACATTCCGCCGGTCCTCTTCTCGGGCGACCTGCTCTTCGCCGGCTCCGTCGGACGCACCGACCTGCCCGGCGGCGACCACGCCGAGCTGCTCGAGTCGCTGGCCCGTGTGTGCCTGCCGCTCGACGACTCGACCGTGGTGCTGTCCGGCCACGGCCCCCAGACGACCATCGGCCGCGAGCGCGCGACCAACCCATTTCTGAACGGGCTGGACGCGGCGCCGCGCCGAGGACTGTAGACGAGAGACGTAATCACGTGAGCACCTTTCAGGCCCCCAAGGGCACGTACGACCTGACCCCGCCCCGTTCCGCGACGTTCCTGGCGGTGCGCGAGGCCATCTCCGCGCCCCTGCGCGACTCCGGGTACGGCTACATCGAGACGCCCGGCTTCGAGAACGTCGAGCTGTTCGCGCGCGGTGTCGGTGAGTCCACCGACATCGTCACCAAGGAGATGTACACCCTCACCACCAAGGGCGGCGACCAGCTGGCGCTGCGTCCCGAGGGCACCGCCTCCGTCCTGCGCGCCGCCCTGGAGGCCAACCTCCACAAGGCGGGCAACCTCCCCGTCAAGCTCTGGTACTCCGGCTCGTACTACCGCTACGAGCGCCCGCAGGCGGGCCGCTACCGACACTTCTCGCAGGTCGGCGCCGAGGCCATCGGCACCGAGGACCCGGCCCTGGACGCCGAGCTGATCATCCTGGCCGACCAGGCGTACCGCGCGCTCGGGCTGCGCCAGTTCCGTATCCTGCTGAACTCGCTGGGCGACAAGGAGTGCCGACCGGTCTACCGCGAGGCGCTCCAGACCTTCCTGCGCGACCTGGACCTCG
This sequence comes from Streptomyces globisporus, assembly GCF_003501885.1. Taxonomy (GTDB): domain Bacteria; phylum Actinomycetota; class Actinomycetes; order Streptomycetales; family Streptomycetaceae; genus Streptomyces; species Streptomyces globisporus_D. Next base: position 4,760 of record NZ_QWFA01000177.1, on the reverse strand, counting down.
ACGAGGAGACCCGCCGCCGCATCGAGATCAACCCGCTGCGCGTCCTGGACGACAAGCGGGCCGACGTCCAGAAGCAGCTGACCGACGCCCCGAAGCTCCGCGACTACCTGTGCGACGCGTGCAAGGCGTACCACGAAGAGGTCCGCGCCCTGATCACGGCGGCCGGGGTCGTCTTCGAGGACGACGAGAAGCTGGTGCGCGGCCTCGACTACTACACCCGTACGACCTTCGAGTTCGTCCACGACGGTCTCGGCTCGCAGTCCGCGGTGGGCGGCGGCGGCCGCTACGACGGCCTCTCCGAGATGATCGGCGGCCCCGAGCTGCCGTCCGTCGGCTGGGCGCTCGGCGTGGACCGCACGGTCCTCGCCCTGGAGGCCGAGGGCGTCGAGCTCGACCTCCCCGCCGTCACCAGCGTCTACGCCGTCCCGCTCGGCGACGAGGCCCGCCGGGTCCTGTTCGGCGTCGTCACCGAGCTGCGCCGCGCGGGCATCGCCGCCGACTTCGCGTTCGGCGGCCGGGGCCTGAAGGGCGCGATGAAGAGCGCCAACCGTTCGGGCGCCCGCTACACCCTGGTCGCCGGCGAGCGCGACCTCGCCGAGGGCGTCGTCCAGCTCAAGGACATGGAGTCCGGCGAGCAGAGCGCGGTGCCGCTGGCGGAGGCCGCGGCGGAGCTGGCGAAGCGGCTCGGCTGAGCAAGGAAGCAAACGCGGCCGCCGGGACCCTGGGTCCGGGCGGCCGCGTTTTTCCGTCCGCCGTCAACCTGGCGGGCATGCGTTCACCCTTGGTGGTGCACCCCGTTGGGGGCCGGTCATGTGCTCCGCTTCGACGGACCGGCACCGGGAAGCCGTCCATCCTCCGTCGTCGGGGCCTCGCGGCTGTTCGGGTCCTCCCGTCGGGGCCTTCGTCGCCGTACGTCTTTATGTCCATCGAACGGTGGACCGGTGCGGGGTTGCGGCACAATGACCTTGCCCGGCTGACCACTCGGTGACGGAACGGCGATATGACGACTGCAGCGGTAGACCACGACCTCTCCTCCGATCAGGACGAGGGCGGCCGCAAGCGCACCTTCGGGGCCGGACGCGGTCTCGCCCTGCTTCTGGTGATCACCGGTGCGGCCGGCCTGCTGGCCTCCTGGGTCATCACGATCGACAAGTTCAAGCTGCTGGAGGACCCCTCCTTCACGCCGGGCTGCAGTCTCAACCCCGTCGTCGCGTGCGGCAACATCATGAAGAGCGAGCAGGCCTCCGCGTTCGGGTTCCCCAACCCGATGCTGGGGTTGGTCACCTACGGGATGGTCATCGCGATCGGGATGGGCCTGCTCGCCGGCGCCCGCTACCGGAGCTGGTTCTGGCTCGGGCTGAACGCCGGGACGCTGTTCGGGGTCGGCTTCTGCACCTGGCTCCAGTACCAGTCGCTGTACAACATCAACTCGCTCTGCCTGTGGTGCTGCCTGGCCTGGGTCGCCACCATCGTCATGTTCTGCTACGTGACCACGCACAACGTCAAGCACCGCATCCTCCCGGCCCCGGCCTGGCTGCGCAGCGGGCTCACCGAGTTCCCCTGGGTGCTTCCGGTGATGTGGATCGGGATCATCGGCATGCTGATCCTGACCCGCTGGTGGGACTTCTGGACCAGCTGATCACCGGGCCACTCCCGTAGGCGGCCCTGTCAGTGGGGTCGCTTAGGCTTCATGACGTGGAGCCCGACCTCTTTACCGCAGCCGCCGAAGACCGCCAGGAGAAGGACCCGTCCAGCAGCCCCCTCGCTGTCCGGATGCGTCCGCGCACCCTCGACGAGGTCGTCGGCCAGCAGCATCTGCTGAAGCCGGGCTCGCCCCTGCGCCGTCTCGTCGGCGACGGGGGCGGTCCGGCGGGGGCGTCCTCCGTCATCCTGTGGGGTCCGCCCGGCACGGGTAAGACGACCCTGGCGTACGTGGTCAGCAAGGCCACCAACAAGCGTTTCGTGGAGCTCTCCGCGATCACCGCGGGCGTCAAGGAGGTCCGCGCCGTCATCGAGAGCGCGCGCCGCGCCACCGGTGGCTTCGGCAAGGAGACCGTCCTCTTCCTGGACGAGATCCACCGCTTCTCCAAGGCCCAGCAGGACTCCCTGCTGCCCGCCGTGGAGAACCGCTGGGTGACCCTCATCGCCGCCACCACGGAGAATCCGTACTTTTCGATCATCTCCCCGTTGCTCTCGCGCTCCCTGCTCCTCACCCTGGAGCCGCTGACCGACGACGACCTGCGCTCGCTGCTGCGCCGGGCGCTGACCGAGGAGCGGGGGCTCGGCGGGGCGGTCACGCTGCCCGGGGACGCCGAGGCGCATCTGCTGCGGATCGCCGGCGGCGACGCGCGCAGGGCGCTCACCGCGCTGGAGGCCGCGGCCGGTGCCGCCATCGCCACGCACGAGGCGGAGATCACGCTGGAGACGGTCGAGGCGACCGTCGACCGCGCCGCCGTGAAGTACGACCGCGACGGCGACCAGCACTACGACGTGGCCAGCGCGCTCATCAAGTCGATCCGCGGCTCCGACGTGGACGCCGCTCTGCACTATCTGGCCCGGATGATCGAGGCGGGGGAGGACCCCCGGTTCATCGCCCGGCGGCTGATGATCTCGGCCAGCGAGGACATCGGGCTCGCGGACCCCACCGCGCTGCCGACGGCGGTGGCGGCCGCCCAGGCCGTCGCCATGATCGGTTTCCCGGAGGCGGCGCTCACCCTCAGCCACGCCACCATCGCACTGGCGCTCGCCCCCAAGTCCAACGCGGCGACGCTGGCGATCTCCGCCGCGCAGGACGACGTGCGCAGAGGGCTCGCCGGACCCGTCCCGGCCCATCTGCGCGACGGCCACTACAAGGGCGCGGCCAAGCTCGGCCACGCCCAGGGCTACGTCTATCCGCACGACGTGCAGGGCGGCATCGCCGCCCAGCAGTACGCCCCGGACGCCGTCCGCGACCGGCAGTACTACACACCCACCCGCTACGGCGCCGAGGCGCGGTACGCGGACGTCGTCGAGCGCGTCCGCGAGCGCCTCGGCCGCGCCGGCGAGAGCGGCGAGCAGGCGTAGGTGTCTTCGAGCCGCCCGGTCAGGACGCGGCCGCCTCGAACAGGGTGTGCATGGCACGGCGCAGCTCGGTGACGTCCCGCACCGGCTCGGGGAACTCGAAGCGGGCGTCGAAGCACGCGTCCCTGCTCTCGATGAAGCGCACCCGCAGTCCGAAGCGGTCCAGCGCCACGGGCACCGCGCTCGGCTGGTTCGGCGCGCACGCCCGGGCGGTCCGCTCGCCCAGCAGACCGCACAAGGTGCGCATCTGCTCGTCGTGGGCCGAGGCCAGATGCTGGAGCAGTTCCGCCTCGTGGTGGACCAGCGGGTCGGGGGCCGCGTCGCGGAAGTCCTCCGGCTCGATGTCCTCGGCGCCCCAGAGGTCGTCCACGTACGCCTCGCCGAACTCCAGGCGCAGCATCATCCGGCCGGGCTCGGCGATGCCCGGGACGGAGGTGAGCCAGCCGGAGACCCAGGCGCGGCCGCGGATCCGGTGCGGTACGGAGACCGGAGCGACGTCCGTGATCTCCAGCACGGCGGTCAGCTCGTCGCCCTGCGCGTGCGTCGCGGCCCGAACGGCCGGGGAATCCGCGGGGAATTCGAGGAACACATCGCCCTCGGGCCCCACGCTCCGGCTGTCCGGGACCAGGGGTTCGGCGCGGGCCAGATCGAGCCCCGGTACGACGAGCAGCGCGGAGCGGGTACTCTGTACGAGAGTTCGTGTGCGCTCGGCTGCTGACGGCATCCGAGTGTTTTCTAGCCCGCTGGGACGCGGCTGACCACGATCTGATCGGCCTTCCGTCGTAGCAGCATCCTCCTCTGAGATGCTGCCGCTGTCTGTGCTGTCCGTGACGTGAGTGGTGTTCCCAGGGCGAGACATGCGATCTCCTTGAGTAAGGTAAACCTAACCTAACCTACAATGGAGGTCTGGAGAACGTGCCTAACCAGTCGCGTCCCAAGGTCAAGAAGTCGCGTGCCCTCGGCATCGCCCTGACGCCCAAGGCTGTCAAGTACTTCGAAGCTCGTCCGTACCCGCCGGGTGAGCACGGCCGTGGCCGCAAGCAGAACTCGGACTACAAGGTCCGTCTGCTGGAGAAGCAGCGCCTGCGTGCGCAGTACGACATCAGCGAGCGCCAGATGGCGCGCGCCTACGACCGTGCCAAGAAGGCCGAGGGCAAGACGGGCGAGGCGCTGGTCGTCGAGCTCGAGCGCCGTCTCGACGCCCTGGTCCTGCGTTCGGGCATCGCCCGCACCATCTACCAGGCCCGTCAGATGGTCGTCCACGGCCACATCGAGGTCAACGGTGGCAAGGTCGACAAGCCGTCCTTCCGCGTGCGCCCGGACGACATCGTCCAGGTCCGCGAGCGCAGCCGCTCCAAGGTCCCCTTCCAGGTGGCCCGCGAGGGTGGCTACGACACCGAGGGTGAGACCCCGCGCTACCTCCAGGTGAACCTGAAGGCCCTGGCCTTCCGCCTGGACCGGGACCCGAACCGCAAGGAGATCCCGGTGATCTGCGACGAGCAGCTCGTCGTCGAGTACTACGCCCGCTGATCCAGGCGTAGCCGCTCTCACCAGCGCTCCGGCCCGCCCCTCCCTGTCATCCGGGAGGCGGCGGGCCTTCGCGTTCCGCCCGGCCCGCCCGGCGCCGGCACCCCTCCCGCGCCCGGCGCGCCCCCCGGCGCGCCGGGCGCGGGAGGGGTGCCGGCGCCGGGCGGGCCGGG
>NZ_QWFA01000176.1 GCF_003501885.1 Streptomyces globisporus | reverse complement strand
GGGATATCGGGGGCGGGCCGGGGTGGCCGGCGTGCTGGGCCTGGTACGGCCGGCCGACGTGCCCGCTACCGGGTCCGTGGGGCGGCAGCGGGGCCCCCACTGCGTGCTGCATCCGGTGCCACTCCGTCTCGTCACTGCAACTGGCGCTGCTGGGAGGGCTACCGTACCTTCCCGGGCCGTCTCGGGGTGAACGGCCCGGGAGGGTACGAAGTGCCCGTCGGCCGCGCGGCGGGCGGACGGGAGCCGCGGAGTGTCAGTCCGTCAGTTCGTCGGCGAGGGCGCGCAGGGCGAGCCGGTAGGAGCCGATGCCGAACCCGGCCACCGTGCCCGTGGCGACCGCCGCGACCACGGAGGTGTGCCGGAACTCCTCGCGGGTGTACGGGTTGGAGATGTGCACCTCGATCAGCGGGGCGGTGCGCTGGGCGGCCGCGTCCCGCATGCCGTACGAGTAGTGCGTGAAGGCACCCGGGTTGAGAACGACCGGAATCGATCCGTCCGCCGCCTCGTGGAGCCAGCGGATCAGCTCGCCCTCGTCGTTGGTCTCCCGGACGTCGACGTCGAAGCCGAGCTCCTTGCCGAGCGCGGTGCAGGTCTCGACGAGTCCGGCGTAGGAAGTGGCCCCGTAGACGTCGGGCTCGCGCGAGCCGAGCCGGCCGAGGTTGGGGCCGTTGAGGACGAGGACCCTGCGGGTCACGCGGAGACCTCCCCGTAGGCGGCGAGCAGCACGGCCGGGTCGGGGCCCTCCAGGACGGTGGGCTTGCCGATGCCGTCCAGGACGATGAAGCGCAGCAGGTCGCCGCGCGACTTCTTGTCGACCTTCATGTTCTCCAGCAGCTTGGGCCACTGGTCGCCGCGGTAGGTGAGCGGCAGGCCCACCGACTCCAGGATCGTCCGGTGCCGGTCGGCGGTGGCGTCGTCGAGGCGTCCGGCGAGCCGGCCCAGCTCGGCGGCGAAGACCATGCCGATCGAGACGGCCGCGCCGTGGCGCCACTTGTAGCGCTCGTTCTTCTCGATCGCGTGACCCAGCGTGTGGCCGTAGTTGAGGATCTCGCGGAGTCCGGACTCCTTGAGGTCGCTGGAGACCACCTCGGCCTTGACCCGGATGGAGCGCTCGATCAGCTCGGCGGTGTGCGGTCCGGAGGGCGTACGGGCGCCCTCGGGGTCGGCCTCGACCAGGTCGAGGATGACGGGGTCGGCGATGAACCCGGCCTTGATGATCTCGGCCATGCCGGAGACGTAGTCGTGGACCGGCAGCGATTCCAGGGCGGCGAGGTCGCAGAGGACCCCGGCGGGCGGGTGGAAGGCGCCCACGAGGTTCTTGCCCTCGGCGGTGTTGATGCCGGTCTTGCCGCCGACGGCCGCGTCGACCATGCCGAGCACGGTGGTCGGGACGGCGATCCAGCGGACTCCGCGCAGCCAGCTCGCGGCGACGAATCCGGCGACGTCCGTGGTGGCCCCGCCGCCGATGCCGACGATGACGTCGGTGCGGGTGAAGCCGGTCTGGCCGAGCGCCTTCCAGCAGTAGGCGGCGACCTCGACGGTCTTGGCCTCCTCCGCATTGGGCAGCTGGATCGCGATGGCCTCGTACCCCTGGGCCGCGAGGTCCTCGCGGACCGCCTCACCGGTCTCGGCGAGCGCCTCGGGGTGCAGTACGGCGACCCGCTTCGCGCGGTCGCCGATGAGCTGGGGCAGCTCGCCGAGGAGCTGGTGGCCGACGAGGACCTCGTACGGGTCGGAGCCCGCGGAGCCTGCGACCTGGATGCGGGTGGGGCTCTGCTGCGTCATGCCGGTGTTCTCCACGCCGGGGGCCGCTTGGCCCTCCGGCAGTTCCAGTGCGTCGATGATCGCCTGGGCGACCTCTTCGGGGGTGTTCTCGTCGGTGGCGACGACGGTACGGGCGACCTCTTCGTACAGATGGCGGCGGGCGTCCATCAGCTCGCGCCACTGCCGGCGCGGGTTGACCGCGAGCAGCGGGCGGGCGGCGCCGAGCCCGACGCGGCGGACGGCCTCGTCCACGTCCATGGAGAGGTAGACGACCGGCCGGCCGGCCAGCAGCTCCCTGGTCGCTCCGTCCAGGACGGCTCCGCCGCCGAGGGAGAGGACGCCCGGGTGCCCGGCGACGGCCGCGGCGACGGCGCGGCGCTCCAGGGCACGGAAGTGCTCCTCGCCCTCGTCGTAGAAGATCTCCGCGATCGGCTTGCCGGCCTCGGCGACGACGTCCGCGTCGGTGTCCCGGTAGGTGGTGCCGAGCCGGGCGGCGAGCAGTTCGCCGACGGTGGACTTGCCGACGCCCATCGGGCCGACGAGGACGACCAGGGGGCCGCTCATCGGATCTGGAGGTGGTCGAGGTACGACTGGACGTTGCGGCGGGTCTCGGCCACGCTGTCGCCGCCGAACTTCTCCGCGACCGCGTCGGCCAGGACCAGGGCGACCATCGCCTCCGCGACGATGCCCGCGGCCGGGACGGCACAGACGTCGGAGCGCTGGTGGTGGGCCTTGGTGGCCTCGCCGGTGGTGACGTCCACGGTGGCGAGCGCGCGCGGCACGGTCGCGATGGGCTTCATCGCGGCGCGGACACGCAGCAGCTCACCGGTGGTGAGCCCGCCCTCGGTGCCGCCGGACCGCCCGGAGGTGCGCTTGATGCCCTCGTCGGTGGCGACGATCTCGTCGTGCGCCTTCGAGCCGGGGACCCGGGCCAGCTCGAAGCCGTCGCCGACCTCGACGCCCTTGATCGCCTGGATGCCCATGAGGGCCGCGGCGAGCCGGGCGTCCAGGCGCCGGTCCCAGTGCACGTGCGAGCCGAGCCCGACAGGCACGCCGTACGCGAGCACCTCGACGACGCCGCCGAGGGTGTCGCCGTCCTTGTGGGCCTGGTCGATCTCGGCCACCATCGCCTTGGACGCGTCGGCGTCCAGGCAGCGGACCGGATCGGCGTCCAGCTTCTCCACGTCGCCGGGGACCGGGACGACGCCGTACGGCGCCTTGGCCGCGGCCAGCTCGACGACATGGCTGACGATCTCGATGCCCGCGGTCTCCTTGAGGTAGGAGCGGGCGACGGTCCCGAGGGCGACGCGGGCGGCGGTCTCCCGGGCGCTGGCGCGCTCCAGGACCGGCCGGGCCTCGTCGAAGCCGTACTTCTGCATCCCCGCGAGGTCGGCGTGGCCGGGCCGGGGCCGGGTCAGCGGAGCGTTACGGGCGAGCTGGGCGAGCTCCTCCGGATCGACCGGGTCGGCCGACATGACCTGCTCCCACTTGGGCCACTCGGTGTTGCCGACCATGACGGCGACCGGGGAGCCCATGGTGAGCCCGTGGCGCACCCCGCCGAGGAAGGTGACCTCGTCCTTCTCGAACTTCATCCGCGCGCCGCGGCCGTAGCCGAGCCGTCGCCGGGCCAGCGCCTCCGCGACCATCTCCGTGGTGATCGGGACACCGGCGGGAAGACCCTCCAGCGTCGCCACCAGTGCGGGTCCGTGCGACTCCCCCGCGGTCAGCCAGCGCAACCTGCTCAACGGTGCTCCTCATGCTCGCGCCTGAAAATCCAACGGCGCCACCGGGTGCGCGGCCCTGGCCCGCCACTCCCGATCCTCCCACGAACGGAGGCACGATCCGGTCGCCGGTCCAGCAGACGGACCGGCGACGCCCGTGGGCGGACGGTCAGCGGGAAGCGAGCGCGGCCTCCCCGGCCTGCCGCATGGCGGCGAGCGGCGCCGGGATCCGGCCGGTCATCTGCTCGACCTGGAGCAGCGCCTGGTGCACGAGGAGGTCGAGCCCGCCGACGACCGCCCCGCCGTGGGCGGACCAGGCGGCGGCGAGTTCGGTGGGCCACGGCTCGTACAGCACGTCGAAGAGGATGCCCGGAGCCTCGGGCACGGAGCCGGTGAAGGCGTCCGTCGCGCCCGCCGGGGTGGTGGCGATGACCAGGGGTGCGCTCAGTGCCACCGCCCCGTCGGCCCAGTCGGCGATCCGGACGTCGACCCCGAGCCGCTCCCCCCAGCCGCGCATCTCGGCGGCCCGCTCGGGGCTGCGCACATACGCCGTGACCGGCCCGGCGCAGACCACGGCGAGCGCGGCCAGCGCGGAGGAGGCGGTGGCGCCGGCGCCGAGGACGGCGGCGGACTCCACCTTGTCGACGCCGCGTTCCCGCAGGGCGGCGACCATGCCGGGGATGTCGGTGTTGTCGCCGACCCGGCGGCCGTCCTCGGTGAACACGACCGTGTTGACGGCCTCCACGGAGGCGGCCGTCGCGCTGACCTCGTCGAGCAGCGGGATGATCGCCCGCTTGAGCGGCATGGTCAGGGACAGCCCCGCCCAGGAGGCGTCCAGCCCTTCGACGAACCCGGGCAGCGCCGCCTCGTCGACCTCGAACCGGTCGTAGGACCAGTGCTCCAGGCCGAGCTCGGCGTAGGCGGCGCGATGCAGTACCGGGGAGAGGGAGTGGGCGATGGGCGAGCCGAGGACGGCGGCCCGGCGGGGCGCGCTCATTGACCGGCCTTCCCGTCCTCGTACTCCCGCCGGTTCTTCTCGTGCTCCTCGTTGGTCTCGGCGAAGACGGTCTTGTCCTCGTTGATCGAGACGAAGTAGTACCAGGGGCCCGGTGTGGGGTTCATGGCCGAGTGCAGGGCGTCCGCACCCGGGTTGCTGATGGGGCCGGACGGCAGACCGATGATCTTGTACGTGTTGTACGGGTCGTCGATCTTCCGCAGATCGTCGACGGCACCGATGTCCAGGGTGCTCTGGCCCTTGATGTAGTTGACCGTGGAGTCGAATTCCAGCCGCCCGACGGTCTCCATGTTGCCCGGCTTGAGCCGGTTGTAGACGACCCGCGCGACCTTGTCGAAGTCGTGCTTGTACTTGCCCTCGACCTGCACGAGGCTCGCGACGGTGATGAGCTCCCACGGAGTCTTCAGCCCGAGCTTCTTCGCGCTGCCTTCCAGGTCGAGCTTGCCGTACTCCTTGTTCGCCCGCGAGACCATCCGCTTCAGCGCGTCCTCGGGCTTGGACCCCTTGGCGACCGGATAGGCCGCCGGATAGAGGAATCCTTCCAGCGGGTCCTTCACGTCCGGGTTGTCATCGGCCCAGTCGGGCAGCCCCAGCGACTCCGCCTTGGTCTTGGCGATGCCTGCCGTGGTGCCTTCCTTGAGCTTGAGCCGCTTGTCGATCAGCTCGTAGACCTTCGCGTTACGGGTCCCCTCAGGGATCACGAACGCGTTCTGGCTCTTCGGATCGAGCATCAGCGTGACCGCGCTGGCCGCCGACATCTCCTTGTTCAGGAGATAGACACCGGCCTGGATCAGCTTGCCCTTGGGGTTGTCGTTCTGCGCCGCGACAAAGGCGTCGGACGACTTGATGACCCCCTGCTTGCGCAGAATGTTCGCGATGTCGTACCCGAACGCGCCCTCGGGGATCTCGACCTCGACCTGCTCGCTGCTGCCCGACCCGGCGTAGTCGGCCGGGGCACCGAACTGCTTCTGCCAGAAGGTGTAGCCGACGTAGCCGACCCCACCGAGGCCGCCGACCAGGACGACGGAGACCACCAGGCAGGCACAGCCGCTGCGGCTCTTCTTCTTCTTGCCCTTGCCGCCCCGGCGCTCGTTGCCCCCGCGGTCTCGGCGCGAGGAGCGTGATCCGTCGTCGTCCGGGTCATCGTCGTCGTCGCGCGGCTCACGGCCGGCCGGGTCGTCCGCACCGGTGAAGAAGGGGTGCGTCTCCTCCTGCGGCTGGTCCGGATCCCAGTCCGTCGACGCCTGCTGGTGAGGCTGCTGTTGCTGAGGCTGCTGTTCGGGCGCGGCCTCGCGGCGGCCCGGGGGCTGCGGCGGAGGGTAGGCCTCCGGCGTGCCGTAGTAGTCCTGGCCCGTGTCGTAGCCGCCGGGGTGCTGCGCGTACGGGTCCTGGGGCTCGGCCCCGTACGGCATGGCGGCCTGCTGGCCGGTGTCCCAGCCGCCGTTGTACTGCGACTGGGCACCGGGCTGCTGCGCGTACGGGTCCTGGGGCGTGCCGTACTGCTGGTGGTTCTGCTGCTGATGCTGATGGTTCTGCTGCTGGCCGTACTGCTGATGCTGGTCGTACGGCTGCTGCTGGTGCCCCTGGTACTGCTGGTGGTTCTGGTGCTGCTGGGCGTACGGGTCCTGCGGATAGGACTGCTGCTGGTCGCCGTACTGGCCCTGGCCGTGGGCGGCCTGGCGGCCATCCCATCCCTGGTCCCCGTACAAGGGGTCCTCGGGATGCCACGGTTCGGAGCCGGGGCCCCGGCCATACTCAGTCATCGATCCCCTAGAGCCGCGAGACGACGTTCCGTCTCTTCGCTTCGCTGTGCGGTTTGTTCGAACACCGCCGCATCGCGCGGAACGTTACCGTATCGCGATCAGACAACCACTTCGACGCCCTCGCCCGGGGGATTGCCTGACGCCCGTTCGGACTCCAGAGCGTTCTGAAGGATCACCACAGCGGCAGCCTGGTCGATGACAGACCGGCCTTTCTTGGACTTCACGCCCGAGGCACGCATGCCCTGAGCCGCCGTCACTGTGGTCATCCTCTCGTCCACCAGTCGCACCGGAACCGGCGCGATCGACCGGGCGAACGTCTGCGCGAACTCCCGGACCTTGGCGGCCGCAGGGCCCTCGCCGCCGCCGAGGGAGCGCGGCAGGCCGAGGATGACCTCGATCGGCTCGTACTCCTCGACGAGTCCGCGGAGCCGCCGGTGGGCAGCCGGGACATCGCGTCCCGGCACGGTCTCCACCGGCGTGGCCAGGATCCCGTCGGGGTCGCACGAGGCGACCCCGATCCGGGCGTCCCCGACGTCGACGGCGAGCCGCCGGCCTCGGCGCATCTGCGTCATCGCGTTCGTCACGCCGTCTCGGTGACGAGGCGTTCGACCGCGGCGACGGCGTCGCCGATGGCGGCCGGGTTCGTGCCGCCGCCCTGGGCGACGTCCGGCTTGCCGCCGCCACCGCCGCCGAGGGTCTTCGCGGCCGTACGCACGAGGTCACCGGCCTTGAGACCGCGCTCGCGGGCGGCCTCGTTGGTGGCGATGACGGTGAGCGGGCGGCCGTTGGCCGTGGTGAACAGGGCCACGACGGCCGCGCGGCCGCCCTGGATGCGGCCGCGGACGTCCAGGACCAGCTTGCGCAGGTCGTCGGCGGAGGTGCCGTCGGGGACCTGGCCGGTGACCAGCGCGACGCCGCGGACGTCCTTGGCGGACTCGACGAGCCCGGCGGCGGCCGCGAGGACCTTCTCCGCGCGGAACTTCTCGATCTCCTTCTCGGCGTCCTTCAGCTTGCCGAGCATGCCCGCGATCTTCTCGGGAAGCTCCTCGGCACGGCCCTTGACCAGCTCCTGGAGCTGGGCGACGACCGTGTGCTCCTTGGCGAGGAAGTTGTACGCGTCGACGCCGACCAGGGCCTCGATGCGGCGCACGCCGGAGCCGATGGAGGACTCGCCGAGCAGCTTCACCAGACCGAGCTGGGCGGTGTTGCCCACGTGGGTGCCGCCGCACAGCTCCTTGGAGAAGTCGCCGATGGTGACGACGCGGACCCGCTCGCCGTACTTCTCACCGAACTCGGCGATGGCGCCCTGCTTCTTGGCCTCGTCGATCGACATGACCTCGGCCTGGACGTCGAGTTCGCGCGAGAGGACCTCGTTGATCCGCTGCTCCACGTCGGTGAGGACCGTGCCGGGAACGGCGGCGGGCGAACCGAAGTCGAAGCGGAAGCGGCCCGGGGAGTTCTCGGAGCCGGCCTGGGCCGCCGTCGGGCCGAGCGCGTCGCGCAGCGCCTGGTGCGTGAGGTGCGTGGCGCTGTGGGCGCGGGCGATGGCGCGGCGGCGGGTGGCGTCGATGGAGGCGAAGACCGGGGCTCCGACCGTCACCTCGCCGACCTGGACGACGCCCTTGTGGACGTGGACGCCGGGGACCGGCTTCTGGACGTCGCGGACCTCGATCACGGCACCGGTGTCGAGCCGGATACGGCCGGTGTCGGCGAGCTGGCCGCCGCCCTCGGCGTAGAAGGGGGTGCGGTCGAGGACGACCTCGACCTCGTCGCCCTCGGTGGCGGCGGGCGAGGGCACACCGTCGACCAGCAGGCCGACGATCGTGGACTCGCCGGCCAGGCTGGCGTAACCGGTGAACTCGGTGGCGCCGGCGGTGTCGGCGACCTCGCGGTAGGCGGAGAGGTCGGCGTGACCGGTCTTCTTGGCGCGGGCGTCGGCCTTGGCCTTGTCGCGCTGCTCCTGCATGAGGCGGCGGAAGCCGTCCTCGTCCACGGAGAGCCCCTGCTCGGCGGCCATCTCCAGGGTGAGGTCGATCGGGAAGCCCCAGGTGTCGTGGAGCAGGAACGCCTTGTCCCCGGCGAGGACCTGGCCACCGGCGGCCTTGGTCTCGGTGACCGCGGTCTCCAGGATGTTGGTGCCGCCCTTGAGGGCCTTGAGGAAGGCGGCCTCCTCGGCGAGCGCGACGGTCTCGATGCGCTTGCGGTCGGTGATCAGTTCCGGGTACTGCTGCCCCATGGTGTCGATCACGACGTCGATGAGGTCCTTGACGACCGTGCCGGTGGCGCCCAGCAGACGCATGTTGCGGATGGCGCGGCGCATGATGCGGCGCAGCACGTAGCCGCGGCCCTCGTTGCCGGGGGTGACGCCGTCGCCGATGAGCATCACCGACGTACGGATGTGGTCGGCGACGACGCGGAGCGAGACGTCCGTGGAGTTCTCGGCGCCGTAGCGGACGCCGGTGAGCTCGGTGGCCTTGTCCATGACGACGCGCAGGGTGTCGGTCTCGTACATGTTCTGTACGCCCTGGAGGATCATCGCCAGGCGTTCCAGGCCGAGACCGGTGTCGATGTTCTTGGACGGCAGGTCCCCGAGGATCGGGAAGTCCTCCTTGCCGTCGCCCGCGCCGCGCTCGTACTGCATGAAGACCAGGTTCCAGATCTCCACGTAGCGCTCGTCGTTGACGGCCGGGCCGCCCTCGACGCCGAACTCGGGGCCGCGGTCGTAGTTGATCTCCGAGCAGGGGCCGCAGGGTCCGGGGACGCCCATGGACCAGAAGTTGTCCTTCTTGCCCAGGCGCTGGATGCGCTCGGCGGGGACGCCGATCTTGTCGCGCCAGATGGCCTCGGCCTCGTCGTCGTCGAGGTAGACCGTGATCCAGAGCTTCTCGGGGTCGAGGCCGTAGCCTCCGTCCTCGACGGAGTTGGTCAGGGCCTCCCAGGCGAGCTGGATGGCCCCTTCCTTGAAGTAGTCCCCGAAGGAGAAGTTGCCGCACATCTGGAAGAAGGTGCCGTGGCGGGTGGTCTTGCCGACCTCTTCGATGTCCGGCGTACGCACGCACTTCTGCACGCTGGTGACGCGCGGGGCGGGCGGCTTGACCTCGCCGAGGAAGTACGGCTTGAAGGGAACCATGCCCGCGGGGACCAGCAGCAGAGTCGGGTCGTCCGCGATGAGCGACGCCGAAGGCACGGCAGTGTGACCGCGCTCCTCGAAGAAGCTCAGCCAGCGGCGGCGAATTTCAGCCGACTCCATCAGTGGTCCTCATTCCGGTTGTTCGAGTTGTCGGTGTTCGATGTGGAGGGGAGCTTGCGGTACGTGTGCGGGTGCGCGGGTTCGGCCGCTTCGACGGCGTAGTGCCGCTGTACGGGGAGGTCCTGGTCGACCGGGGCCTCCAGGCCGAGGGCGCCGCCCAGTTCGGCTTCGCGGCGGACCATGCCCTCCCGTACGTCGAGGGCGAAGTCCTTGAGCTTGTGACCGGCCTCGATCGCCTTGTCCGCGGCCTGCGCCGCGAGGCTCTCGGGGGTCAGCTGCTTCAGCTTGCGGTTGACCTTGGTGGTGGCCCACACACCGGCGGCTGCGCCGGCGCTGAACCAGAACGTGCGGCGGAACATCGCTCGATCAGTCCTTCTGTCCGCGGGCGTTTCGGCGTTCGCTCCTGCGTCCGCGCGCCGAGGGTACGGTCCGGCCGACGATCACCGTACGGCGGGCGGAGCCACGGCCCCGCGCCGGTTGTGGTGCGGGCTCGGTGCGGCGGCTGAGCGCCTGCCGTACGCCGTAGCCAAAGGCGGCGACCTTGACGAGGGGGCCGCCGAAGGTGGAGGCGACGGTGGTGGAGAGCGCGGAGGCGTTGGAGGTGACCTCCTGGACGTCGCTCGCGATGGCGTCGACCTTGTCCAGCTGGGTCTGCGCGGAGCGCACCGTCGCCGAGGCGTCGGCCAGCAGCGGAACGGCCTGTTCGGTCACGTCCGCGACGAGCTTGGTGGTCGCCCTGAGCGTCTGGGCAAGCCTCACCAGCACCACGGCGAGGAACGAGACCAGGATCGCCCAGAAGACGGCCACGAGAATCCCGGCCACCTCTCCACCGGACACAGTGCACCGCTCTCTGCTTGTCGATCGGCCCCTTCGGGGGCTTGTCTCCGTCGGTGGCGCCGGCTGCCGCCCGCGCGCCCGATCGTCGTCCCACGAGCCTATCGCGCCGCGCATCTCCTCCCCTACCGCATTCCCCGCGGGCCGGGCGGGAGTTGCCCGACGAGATTGTACGGAGAGCTTTCAAGCCAGTACGCTCCGTGTTTCATGCGACGCCTGCAGGACCCCTGCCCGAATCCCGATGATCCCGACGCCCGCCCCGTGGCGGCGCCCGGCAACCTCCCGGCCGAACTGACCAGGTTCGTGGGCCGCGAGGACGAACTGGCCGAGCTGGGCGGGCTGCTGGAGGAGTCCCGGCTCGTGACCGTCGCCGGAGTGGCGGGCGTGGGGAAGACCCGGTGCGTCATCCGGGTCGCCGCGCTCCGGGAGAAACGGTACTGCGACGGGGTCCTGCTGGCCGAGCTGTCCACCGTCCGCGATGCCGACCTGCTGGAACACGCCCTGATCGACGCCCTGGGGCTGGCCGATCACACCAGTCGGCCGCCGCGCGCCGTCCTCGTCGAACACCTCCGCGAGCGCCGGACGCTGCTGGTGATCGACGGCTTCGAGCACCTCGTCGACGCCTGCGCCGACCTCGTCACCGAGCTGCTGCGCCGGGCCCCGGGCCTCCAGGTGCTCGCGGCCGGGCGCTGCCCGCTGCGGGTGGACGGGGAGCGGACGTACCCGCTCGCCCCGATGTCCGACGGGGACGCGGTGGAGCTCTTCACCGAACGGGCGCGCGGGGTGCGGCCGGGCTGGGCGCCCGCGGCGGACGAGCGGGCGGCCGTGCTGGAGCTCTGCCACCGCCTCGACGGCATTCCGCTGGCCCTGGAGCTGGCGGCCGGGCGGCTGCGCGCCCTCTCGGTGGAGCAGGTGCTGCTGCGCCTGGACGACCGGTTCCGGCTGCTGACCGGCGGCCGCCGCGGTGCGTCGCCGCGCCACCAGACGCTGCGGACGGCGATCGGCTGGAGCCATGAGCTGTGCACGCCCGAGCAGCGGCTGCTGTGGGCGCGGCTCTCGGTGTTCGCCGGGCAGTTCGACCTGGAGGCCGCCGAGTACATCTGCGGCGGGGCGGATCTGCCGGCCGACTCGGTGCTCGATGTGCTGGACGAGCTGATCGCGCAGTCGGTGGTGGAGCGCGAGGACGGGCCGGCCGGAGCCCGCTACCGGCTGCTGGACACGGTCAGCGAGTACGGGGCGCAGTGGCTGGCGGCGGCCGGGGACGCCCAGCGGCTGCGGCGCCGGCACCGGGACTGGTTCCTGGGGCTCGCGACCTGGTGCGAGCTGGACTGGTTCAGTCCGCGCCAGGCGGAGGTGGCGGCGCGGATCGACAGCGAACTGCCCAACCTTCGCCGGGCGATGGAATGTTCGATGGAGAGCCCCGACGAGGTGCATCTCGCGCAGCATCTGGCGGGCACCCTGTGGTTCTACTGGACCGGTTGCGGGCGGCTGTCCGAGGGGCGGCACTGGCTGGACCACGTCCTGGAGGAGCCGACCCCGCACGATGCCGCACGGCTGAAGGTGCTGTGGGTGCTGGGCTATGTGGCGGTGCTCCAGGGCGACGCGGTGGGTGCGATCTCGGCGCTGCAGGAGTGCCGGGAGGAGGCCGAGCACTGCGGGGACGCGACGGCTCTGGCGTACGCGGTGCACCGCACGGGGTGTCTGGCGATCGTGACGGACGACATGGAGCGCGCCGAGGAGCTGCTGCGCGAGGCGCTCGGCCGGTACCGCGAGGTCGGGGAGCTGAACAGCAACGTCCTGATGGCGCAGGTGGAGCTGGCCATGGCGGTGGCCTTCCTCGGCGATCTGGACGCGGCGGCGGTGATCTGCGACGAGGTCCGGGAGATCTGCGAGGACCACGGGGAGCGGTGGGCACTGGCGTACGCGCTGTATGTCCTGGCGTACGCGGCACTCCGGCGGGGTCGGCCGGCGCGGGCGCGGCAGATGCTCGGCGAGTGCCTGACGATCGGCCGGACGTTCAACGACCTGCTGGGCACGGTGCTGTCGCTGGAGCTGCTGGCGCTGGTGACGGCGGTGGAGGGGGACGCCGGGGAGGCCGCCGTGCTCCAGGGCGCGGCGGAGGGCATCTGGCCGTCGGTGGGTCTGCAGCTGTTCGGCTCGGCGTTCTACGGGCGGCCGCGTGTGGAGTGCGAGGAGCAGGTGCGCCGGGAGCTGGGGAACGCGGCGTACGAGGAGGGGCTGCGGGCGGGCCGACGGCTGGATCCGGCCACGGCGGTCGACCGGGCCCTGGCCGGTGGCGGGCCGGGCGCGCCGGGGGGCGCGCCGGGCGCGGGAGGGGTGCCGGCGCCGGGCGGGCCGGGCGGAACGCGAAGGCCCGCCGCCTC
>NZ_QWFA01000175.1 GCF_003501885.1 Streptomyces globisporus | reverse complement strand
GCCGGGGGCCGTTGAGCCGGGGAGCCGGTATGCCGGGGCGCCCGGCGCGCCCCAGGCATCAGGCGGCGGGGGAGGAGGCGTCGTGGTCGCGTAGGCCGTCCTCGATGCGGCGGGCCGCGTTCTCGAGGATCTGTTCCAGGTCCTTACGCGCCTCGCGTTCCGTGCTGCCGTGCGGTGCGTACGCGGACACCGTGAGCACCAGATCGCCGTTCCACAGGACGAGGGTGCGGCCGGGGCGGCCCTGTTCGTCGGCCGGTAGCGCGTAGGCGCCGTCGTGCACCTTCTCGGGCCCGCGCCCGTGGGCGCGGTCGAGATCCTCCTTGACGCGGTACGCGTGACGGGCCGGCTCGGGGTCCTCGTACACCGAGGCCGTGGCGCTGAGCTTCCAGAACGCTCCGTCCGGGCCCTTGAGGTCCGCGAGGCAGCCGGTCCGCCGGTAACGCGGCCGCGCGCCGTCCTCGCCGACGTCCTCCCGGGTGTCGGGGGATGCGGAGTCGGTGGTGCTGCCGAGGCTGAAGCCCGCGGCGGGCGGTGAGCCCGTGAGGAGGTCGCACGCGCTGCCGGTCCAGCTGTGGACCCCCGGCGGACGGGCGCGCAGTTCCGTCGCTGCGGCCCCCTTCGCTCCACTGCCGTCACTGCCGGAGCAGCCTGCCGAGACCGCCACCGCCAGCCCGATGAGCGCGGCCGACCGCGCCCGGCGTAACGCGGCGCTCCTGGATCCCTTCATCCCCCACCCCTTCGTCCTGGAGATCCCATTGTCCGATGCTCGTACCGGCGGGTAAAGGAGACCGGGCCCGCACCGAAGGGTGCGGGCCCGGCAGGTGGCGCGGGGCGGGCGGCTCAGGAGCGTTCGGCTCCGGGGCCGAAGTCACCGGTGAGGGCCGCGGCCATCCGCAGATGCGGCGCCGCGTCGCCGCTGCGCCCCTGGCGCTCCAGCGTCCGGCCCAGCATGAGGTGCGCGTACGTCTCCACCGGGTCCAGCTCCAGGATCCTCCGCAGCTCCTCCTCCGCCCTGCCCAGCCGGGCGGAGTGGTAGTAGGAGCGGGCCAGCAGCAGCCGCGGCGCGACCTGCTCCGGCACCTCCTCGACGAGTCCACCCAGGATCCGCGCGGCCGTCAGGTACTCCTTCGCCTCGAAGAACATCTGCGCCCGGTCCCACCGGTCGGCGGCGGTGCCGAACTCGTAGTAGGTCTCGGTCTCGCTCACGTGTCCTCCTTACGTGTGGTGCGGGCCGCCTCCGGACCGCCCCGCCGTACGTTCAGCCGTGACAACACCGCACACTGGTTGAACATTCCACTAAAATTCTGGCGTGGGACCCGGTGCTCCACGCCGCTACGGGAATAGGTTGAGCGCCATGAGCAATCTCGATCGCCAGGCCACGCCCTCCGTCTGCGGCGGGCGGGGATTCGTCGTCGCCGAGCCCGTCCGTGAACTGCTGGCTCCCCGCCGCGTCCAACTGGGCGAGTCCACCGAGGTCCGCCGTCTGCTGCCGAACCTCGGCCGGCGCATGGTGGGCGCATGGGCGTTCGTGGACCACTACGGTCCCGACGACATCGCCGACGAGCCGGGCATGCAGGTCCCGCCGCATCCGCACATGGGCCTCCAGACCGTCAGCTGGCTCCACGACGGGGAGGTGCTCCACCGGGACAGCCTGGGCAGTCTGCAGACGGTGCGCCCCCGCGAACTGGGCCTGATGACCTCGGGCCGCGCCATCAGCCACTCCGAGGAGAGCCCGAAGGAACACGCCAGGTTTCTGCACGGAGCGCAGCTCTGGGTGGCCCTTCCGGACGCGCACCGCCACGTCGAGCCGCACTTCCAGCACCATGTGGACCTGCCCGTCGTCACCGCCCCGGGCCTGTCCGCCACCGTCATCCTCGGCGAACTGGACGGGGCGGCCTCGCCCGGTACGGCCTACACGCCGATCGTCGGCGCCGACCTGTCCCTGACCGGTGGCGCCGAGACCCGCCTGCCCCTGGATCCCGACTTCGAGTACGCGGTCCTGTCCATGTCGGGCGAGGCCGAGGTCGACGGCGTACCCGTACTGCCCGGCTCGATGCTCTACCTCGGCTGCGGCCGCACCGAACTGCCGCTGCGCGCCGTCTCCGACGCCGGGCTGATGCTCCTGGGCGGCGAGCCGTTCGAGGAGGAGCTGGTGATGTTCTGGAACTTCATCGCCCGATCCGGTGAGGAGATCGCACAGGCGCGAAACGACTGGGAGAAGGGCTCGCGGTTCGGCGAGGTGCGGGGCTACGACGGTGCCCGCCTGTCTGCCCCGCCACTGCCCACCACCCCGCTGAAGCCACGCGGGCGAGTGCGCTGACCTGCGGAAACTATAGACGGTCTGGTCGTGCTTCCACTGGCGACCGCCATGCCGGGCCCCGATCCGCCTTGCGTCCTGGTGCAGGGTGCTCGGGGGTCTACTGGATTCGGGAGGAGGCGCGTCGAGTCTCGCGTTTGAGCTTGTGTGTCAGGGTTCAACCGGACCGATGCTGACCTCTTGCTGACTTTCCTGATGGCCGGTCAGGTGATGGCAGCCATCTGGCGCCCCGGATGCCCGGGGTCCGGTCCCGGACGAGGTCGCTGAAGCGTCACTGGTGCTGCAGAACCCGGGCGCCGGACTCGTCCGGCCGACCGCCGAGCCACCCTTGCCGAAGCGGGTAGCTCCGGATCGACCCGCACGCGCGACCCTCCGCTCGCGCTCCGGCCCTGGAGGAGGTGGGCGCCGCCGTGCTGGTGGGCCCGGTCGGCTTCGGCCCGACGGCGGCCGGTGCGGTACTTCCGGCGTCGATGAGGAGACCGGCAGATGACATGGTGGGCTGCACACCGGACCCTGGCGGTCTCCGCGGAGCTGACGGTGAGGTTACTGCGGTACGGGGGCTTCGCCGGATACGGCGATGCCTGCCTCGCGGAGGTCGACCAGGGTGGAGTTGATGGTGTCGGGGGCGACGCCTACGGAGTAGTCCAGACGTACGCGTGCGCTGAAGCCGGCCTTCACCGCGTCCAGCGCTGTGGCGCGCACGCAGTGGTCGGTGGCGATACCGACCACGTCGACCTCCTCGATCCCACGTGCGCGCAACCAGTCCGCCAACGACGTGCCCTGCTCGTCAGCGCCCTCGAAGCCGCTCTTGGAGGAGCTGTGCGCGCCTTTGAAGAAGACGGCGTCGATCTTGCCGCTGGTGACGGCGGGTTCGAAGTTCGGGTGGAACTCTCCGCCCTCGTCGCCGGCCACGCAGTGCACGGGGAAGCTGTCCTTGAAGTCGGGGTTCGGCGAGAAGTGACTCCCCGGGTCGATGTGGTGGTCGCGGGTGGCCACTACGTACTGGTAGTCCCGGCCCGCGCTGTGCTCGACCAGGTCGGCGATCTTCGTGGCGATCTGCGCGCCGCCCGCCACGGGAACGCTGCCTCCTTCGCAGAAGTCGTTCTGCACGTCTACGACGATCAAGCCTCGGCTCATTTACGAGTCCCCTTCACCTACGCCTTGGAACAGCGGTCAGGACTGCTGCGCAATCTCACGGCCCAATCCACGCGCAGCGCGGTGGCGTGACGAGCGCAGCCATATCGGTCCGTGTTCTACCGGCCCGCACGCCACCGGCTCATGCGGATCGACGGTTGCTCCACCACACGGACGCAAAGGTTCACCGCAGGAACGATTCGCGGGCCCCCACCAGGCTCTCGGCGGCGACCTTCTCTTGGGTCAACCGGATCGGTGAGCCGACGCCAAGACATACCGGTTGCCCGGGACCCGGTTCCGCCCCGATCGACAGCAACCACGGTGTGTGCCGCGCTCCCGAGCTGCTCGGCCTTCAGGCTGCGTGGATGGACGCCTTACCTTCCTGCCTCAGGCTGTCAGCTCCCCTGCCACGGTGATCACTCATTCGGGTGCACCGCGCTCATCACGCGGGTTTGGCCCTATCGGCGTGATCATGATGGAGCCACGTCGAGTTGGCTGAGCAGCCAATAGGGACGACATCCGTGCTGCGCCAAGAGCACCGGAAGCATCGCCATGAAAGCTCCCGGGACCGTGGATGCGCGTGGCCGCGTCTCCTACTCGCGGCTCAGGGCAGGAGTCCTGGGTGGAAGCCGATGCAGGGAAACATCTGTGCACCTCACCCCACATGAGCAAGAACGCCTGATGATGCACGTGGCCGCCGACGTGGCGGAGAAGCGCCGGTCTCGCGGCGTGTTGTTGAACTACCCGGAGGCCATGGCGCTGTTGATCGTGCATGTTCTCGAAGGGGCTCGGGACGGCAGGACCGTGGCCGAGCTGATGTCGTCCGGCCGCAAGGTGTTGTCGCGGGAGGAGGTCATGGAGGGCGTCCCCGAGATGATCGAGAACGTGCAGGTGGAGGCCACGTTCCCGGACGGGACGAAGCTGGTCACCATCCACGGCCCGTTCCCGGAGGCGGGCCAGGACGAGGTGCCGGCCACCTGTCCGGGGAAGGTCGACTTCTCCCCCGTGAAGGGGGACGAGGTGGTGGTCTTCAACGAGCGCAACAGGCAGCTCGGCCAGGTGACGGAGTTGATGGTCGCCAACCCGACCGACCGGCCCATTCAGGTCGGCTCCCACTACCACTTCGCCGAGGCCAACGACGGGCTGGAGTTCGTCCGCAAGGAAGCGTGGGGCAGGCGTCTGAACGTCCCCGCAGGCAGTTCGGTGCGGTTCGAGCCCGGCATCACCGAGAAGGTACAGCTCGTCCCCATCGAGGGTGCCCGGGTGGTCCACGGTCTGCGCGGCAGGATCGAGGGCCTGCCCGAGAAGGTCAACGGCTCGCTCGACAAGGTCAAGGGTTCGTTCGCCAAGGAGCAGATGTGAGTGCCACCGTTCAGTGCCCCGACTGCTCCTGCTGCTCGGAAGAGCCGACGGCCTTCGACCCGTTGACGCGACCGGCCTATGCGGACCGCTTCGGGCCGACGGTCCGTGACCGTATCCGCCTCGCAGACACCGCTCTCAGCATCAGGATCGAGGACGACTGGTCCGGAGGCCCCGGCCGCAGTGGGAACGAGATGGTCTTCGGTGGGGGCAAGGTGATCCGCGAGTCGATGGGACAGTCCGTCGTGCCGCGCGACCCGGCGAAGACCAAACGCGGGAAGTCGGCCGGCCCCGCGACGGCGAGCCCCCCGGACACCGTCATCACGGGTGTCGTCATCCTGGACCACTGGGGCATCGTCAAGGCGGACGTCGCCCTCCGCGACGGGAACATCGTCGCGCTGGGCAAGGCGTACAACCCCGAGACCATGAACCCCCTCCATGAGGGCGCGGAGCCTCACAATGGGATCGGTCCCCGGCCCGCCGACTTCGTCATCGGTCCGGACACCGAGGTCATCTCGGGCAAGGGCAGGATCCTGACCGCCGGCGGAATCGACACGCACGTCCACTTCATCTGCCCCGACCAGGTCCACGAGGCGCTGGCGGCGGGTGTCACCACGCTCATCGGTGGCGGTACGGGCCCTGCGGAAGGCAGCACGGCGACCACCGTCACTCCCGGCTCCTGGCACGTCAGCCGCATGTTCGAGGCGCTGGACAGTGCGCCGGTGAACATCGGGCTGCTCGGCAAGGGCGCCACGATGTCGAAGGAGTCGATGCTCGCCCAGGTCGACGCCGGGGTCCTCGGCCTGAAGATCCACGAGGACTGGGGCGCCACGCCGGCGGTCATCCAGCAGTGCCTGGAGGTGTGCGAGGAGACCGGGGTCCAGCTCGCCCTCCACGCCGACTCGCTGAACGAGGCCGGATTCGTCCAGGACACCATCGACGCCATCGGCGGCCGCTCCATCCACGTCTTCCACGTCGAGGGCGCCGGAGGCGGCCACGCTCCCGACATGATCAAGATGGTGAGCGAGCCGAACGTGTTGCCCGCCTCCACCAACCCCACCCGACCGCTGACCGTCAACACGGTCAAGGAGCACTTCGACATGGTGATGGTCTGCCATCACCTCAACCCGAAGGTCGAGGAGGACCTCGCCTTCGCGGACTCCCGGATCCGGCCCTCCACGATGGCCGCCGAGGACATCCTCCACGACCTCGGCGCCATCTCGATCATGTCCTCGGACGCCCAGGCCATGGGCCGCATCGGCGAAATGATCATGCGTACCTGGCAGACCGCGCACGTCATGAAGGCCCGCCGCGGCTTCCTGGAGGAAGACCGGCCGCGGGACGAGCCGGAGAACGGTCCGAAGGCCGGGACAGCGCGGGGCGATGTGGTGGTGGACACGACCCCGGCGGCTCAGCCGCCTCTGGCGGACAACCGGCGCGCTCGTCGGTATGTCGCGAAGTACACCATCAACCCGGCACTCGCCCAGGGCATCGACGCCGTCGTCGGCTCCGTGGAGACCGGAAAGCTGGCCGACCTCGTCCTGTGGGAGCCGAAGTTCTTCGGCGTCAAGCCCCACATGGTCATCAAGGGCGGCCAGATCGCCTACGCGCAGGTCGGCGACGCCAACGCCTCCATCCCCACCCCCCAGCCCGTGCTGCCCCGACCCATGTGGGGGGCCACCGGCCTGGCGCCCGGCTCGCTCTCCTACAACTTCGTCACCGAACGGGCCCTCGACAACGGCCTGGCCAAGCGGTCCACCCTGCACAAGCGGTTCAAGGCGATCGCCGACACGCGCGGCGTCAAGAAGGCCCACATGAAGGAGAACCACTCCACCCCTCACGTCCGCATCGATCCCGACACCTACGACGTCATCATCGGCGGAGCGAAGGTGACGGACGTGACGACGTTCGTCGACGACCACATCATCGATCGCGCGTATGCCACCGAACTCCCCATGGCTCAGCGCTATTTCCTCTTCTGAGCCTCACCGGAGCGCAGCGAGCCGAGCCGTCAAGCAAAGGAATGAAGAATGAACCGTGCCGCGCTGCTCATCCTGGCCGACGGGCGGTTCCCCGCCGGAGGCCACGCCCACTCGGGCGGTGCCGAACCGGCGGTCGCGGCCGGCCGGATCACGGACGCCGGCACGCTGGAGGAGTTCTGCCGAGGGCGGCTGCACACCGCCGGGCTGGTCGCGGCGGCGCTGGCCGCCGCGGCCGCCACCGGTCACGACCCACTGGCCCTGGACCAGGCCGCATACGCCCGTACACCCGTGGCCGCCCTGCGCAACACCGCCCGCAAGCTGGGCCGGCAGATGATGCGAGCGGCCCGCGCCACGTGGCCGTCGGCCGAACTCGACACGCTCGCGGCGGCCCTGCCACGGGGCGCACACCAGCCGGTGGTCCTGGGCGTGGCCGCCCGGTCGGCCGGACTCGACCCGCTGGATGCCGCGTACGCGGCGGTGTACGAAACCATCAGCGGACCGGCCACCGCCACGGTCCGGCTGCTGAGCCTGGACCCGTTCGACGCGAGCACCGTGCTCGCCCGCCTGGCACCGGAGCTCGACCGCGTCGCCGCAGCCGCCACCGCGTCGGCCCAACGCGTCGCCGCAGAAGGAGTCGACGCCCTGCCCGCGGCCTCCGCGCCGCTGCTGGACATCAGCGCCCAGCAACACGCCACCCGGACCGCACGCCTCTTCGCCTCCTGACGTCGGTACCGGGACACCACACACCGACGACGAGACACCACACAAGGAAACCGGATGCACCTCGACCACGACCTCGACGAGAAGTTCCCGCACCGCCACACCTACAGCGCCCCCGCCACCGAGCGCCCCGACGGCACCCGCCGCGCGCTGCGCATCGGCCTCGGCGGCCCCGTCGGCTCCGGCAAGACCGCCACCGTCGCCGCCCTCTGCCGGGAACTGCGCGACCGGCTCTCCATCGCCGTGGTCACCAACGACATCTACACCCGCGAGGATGCCGACTTCCTGCTCCGGCAAGCGGTCCTGCCGCCCGAGCGGATCCAGGCCGTCGAGACCGGCGCCTGCCCGCACACCGCGATCCGCGACGACATCTCCGCCAACCTCGAAGCCGTCGAGGAGTTGGAAGAGACGACTGGCCCGCTCGACCTGATCCTCGTCGAGTCCGGCGGCGACAACCTCACCGCCACCTTCTCCAAAGGACTGGTCGACGCCCAGATCTTCATCATCGACGTCGCCGGCGGCGACGACATCCCCCGCAAGGGCGGCCCCGGCGTCACCACCGCCGACCTCCTCGTCATCAACAAGACCGACCTCGCTCCCCATGTCGGCTCCGACCTGGAGCAGATGGCTCTGGACGCCAAGAAGCAGCGCGGCGAACTCCCCGTCGCCTTCACCTCCCTCAAGGAGGAAGGCGGCGTCAAGCCCGTCGCCGTCTGGGTCCGCGAACACCTCACCGACTGGGCCGCAGGCTCCGCATGACCTCCGCCACGGCACCCGCCGTTCCGACAGGCCGCGGCACGGCCGCCTTCGGCGTACGAGCCACGGCACGCATTACTGCCTCCGCCCGGGCCGGCGGCACCATCCTGCCCGTTCTCGACGGCGACGGCCCCTTCGAACTCCGCCGTCTGCGCTCACGGGGCTCCGAAGCGCGGGTCTGTGTCGTCGGGGCCATGAGCGCCCCCCTCGGCGGCGACCGCCTGCGCATTGAGGCCGCCGTCCAGCAGGGAGCCGTCCTGCACGTCACCACCGCGGCCGCGACCCTCGCCCTGAGAGGCCCCACCACCGCACCCGCCACCTACGACGTGCACCTGTCCGTGGCTGACCACGCGGAGCTCCGCTGGCTGCCCAAACCCCTGATCAGCGCCGCCGGAAGCAACCTGCGGCAGACGTGGACGATCGACCTCGCCCCCACCGCACGACTCGTCTTGCGCGAGGAGCTGGCACTCGGGCGCACAGGTGAACCACCCGGCCGGGTGACCACCCGGCTCACCGTCCGTCGCGGCGGACGAGTACTCCTTGACCAAGAGGCGGACTACGGGCCGGGAGCCGTCGGCTGGGACAGTCCGGCCGTCCTCGCCCACCACCGGGCAACCGGCCAAATCCTCGTCGTGGAACCCGACTTCGACGCGGAACCGCCCACCTTCCGGGGCCTGACCGACACCTCGCAGGACGGACTGGCGGCCCTCACCCCCCTCGCGGGCCCCGCGTCGCTCATCACCGCCATCGCCCCTGACGGCCTGCGCCTGCGCCACCTCCTCAACACCGCCCACAGCACCCACCTGTCCCGCTGATCCGACCAGAGCCTCCGGGCCGTCCAACCGTAGGGATGGTCGTCACCCGACCTCAGGGGGATGCACTGCGGTGCCGAACTGTGTCCCGGTTGGACGACGGAGGCTTCCTGGATCCTGGTGGCCGCCGTACGAGTCGGTGGCTGTCCGGCCCACTACGTGCACACGCGCGATACAGCTGCGGGCGTGGAGGATGGGGTGTCGGTCAGAGTTCCCAGTCCACCGAGCCGAAGATGTCTTATCCTCCGGCCCACGGTCGCGAACAGCGCCGCCGCAGTTGGCGAAATCTACGTGCCCTTTGGGGCATTGGGCCGTTAGGGGTGTCGCGGGCGCACTTGGCGTCCCGAACGGAGGGTTGTTTGATGTCCACGAAACGCGTTGCCCGCCGCCTGCTGGTTCTGACAGCTACGGCGGCCACCGGTACGGGTGCGTTGAGCGGTCCGGCCGTCGCGAGCACGAACATCCTGGCGGCGGGAAACGCCGCTCACGACACCACGATGATCAACAAAGACCGTGAGATCGCGGCGGTCGGCGTGACGGCCTACAGCAGCGGGGTGGGCCGTGGTCTCGTCCAGCTGCCGGTGAACAGCCCGCAGAACCGCGGTGGCGGAGGCAGCCTGCTCTTCTCGGACCGTGCACTGAAGACCGACGTCACCGCAGTGGTCTGGGAGCGATGAGCTGCCGGCGGTTGAAAGGGGCCCTGGCCCGGATGGGAACGTCGTCCCTGGTCAGGATGTGCCTGCGGCGGAATGCTTCTGCGGCTGGTCTGGCATCTGGTGCTGTGTCGGGTGCGGTACGCGGTAGCGATCCGGTCAACGGCTACCAGGTACTGGAACAGGTGCTCCAGCTACCCGTCAGCACGTGGCGATACCACTGGGACCCGCCACACGTACGCCACTTGGGCCCCATGGCACAGGACTGGTGGAAAGCGTTCGGAGTCGGTGAGAACGACCGGACGATCTGCTGCACCGACGCCAACGGAGTGGCCATCGTCGCCATCCAGGCACTGCACCGGGAACTGACCGAACTACGAGGCGAAGTCGAGGCCCTACGGGCCGAGAGTCCACGACAGGCACACGCCAGCTGCGTACCTGCGCACATGAAGCCCGAAAAGGCCGCAGAAACGTAGGAGTGCCCTGCGTACCAGCCACCCGGTGCGGGCCCCGGCTGGTTGCCGGGACCCGCACGGTGAGCGGTGCTGCGCGTAGCAGTTCGCCTCTGCGGAGGCGGCTCGCCGAGGAGGCGACCGCCCACGCCTTCGCCGGGCTCGCCCGGCGCCATGCGGCCGGACTTGAGCGGTACGACGGGCAGCGGGATACCGCTCAGCGGGCCCTGATCGGCACCACCCTCTCCGTCGAGCACCGTGACGCCCCGGCGGACGGCACGTGACTGCCCGGGAGCGCACCGACGACCGATCAGTGGCGGTGTCTCCGTAGCGGAGTCCTGGCCGCAGTTCGAGGCGTTGGCGGGCTCCCCGCGCACTTCCTCAGCATCCTCCCCTTTTGGTGGTTCGAACTGGCATGATCCCGGGGTGACTTCATCGATATCCGAGTCGTGGACCCGCATGGACGCTTGGCTTGCCCGTCACGCGCCTCGTACCTTTACTGCTCTTGCCCCGCCGGCGGAGCGTTCGGCGATTGCCGCAGCCGAACAGGCCATAGGACAGCCGTTCCCCGAGCCCTTGGTGGAGTCCCTGCTGCGGCACAACGGCATGGGCCACTTCGACCTGCTGCCACCGTTCTGGTCCTTGCTCGACGTGGAGGGGATCACCAGGGCTTGGCAGATGCGCATGGAGATCCACGGAGACGAAGCAGCGGAAGCCGATGAAGGTGACCCGAACGGGGAGTACGGGCCGTGGTGGCATGGGCAGTGGATCCCTTTCGCTTTCGACGGCGCAGGGGACTACCTCGTGGTGGACCGGCGCTCCTCCCGCTGCCCGGGACGGATCGGCCATGCCGATCACGAGACGGGATGCTCTTTCCGGCACCATCCCATGTGGGCGTCGCTCCAGGCTCTCCTGGATGCGACGGCCAGTGCTTTGGAGACCGGCGAGGCGGTTGACGGCTACCTGCCTGTCGCAGTCGATGATGATGAGTTGGACTGGGAGTTCTGATACTCAGGGCACTGCGACGGCCCGATGCCCTGAGGCCTGCCGTGTTCGGGCAGACGGGTTGCCGGGTCGGTCTGTCCGCAATGCAGTGCCGTGAGCCGAACGAGACCTCGGCTGACGACGTGCCCCACGTGACATCACTAAGGGCAGCTGACTCGGCCGCTCCCACGAGGAGATCGTTGAGGCCCGCGAGGACTGGATGAGCAGATCGCGGTTCGGCGGGGTCAGGGGCTACGACGGCGCCCCACTGCCCCGGGACTCCGGCCGCGAAGAAGCTTTGCCCAGCGCCCGGCGCAGCACCGCGATCTGTTCGCGGGCCGCCCGGCGAGGCAGCGTGAGGTGGGGGAGCACACCGTCGAAGCCGTGGAACGCGCCCGGCCACAGATGGAACTCGGTCGACACCCCCGCCTCGATCAGGCGCAGCGCGTACCGTGCGCACTCGTCGCGGAAGACCTCAAGCTCCCCGACGTCGACGTATGCCGGAGGGAGCCCCGACAGGTCGGTCGCACGGGCGGGTGCGGCGTAGGGAGGGACCTCCTCGCTCCCCGTGAGCGGGCCGAGCAGGGCCGCCCAGCCGTAGAGGTTGTTGGCGCGCGGCCAGGTGACGGCCTCCGCGAACTCCCGGCTGGAACCGGTGCTGTTGTGGTCGTCCAGCATCGGGCAGAGCAGGAACTGGAAGACCGGCTCGGGGCCGCCCCTGTCCCGGGCCAGCAGGGCCGTGGCGGCCGCGAGTCCGCCGCCCGCGCTGATCCCGCCGATCGCCAGGCGCCCGGCGTCGATCCGCAGAAGCTCCGCCTGGTCCGCCGTCCATCGCAGGGCGCGGTAGCAGTCCTCCACGGGTGCGGGATAGGGGTGCTCGGGCGCCAGCCGGTAGTCCACCGAGACCACGGAGCAGTCGGCCTCCAAGGCGTATGCGGAGACCCGGGCGTCGTCCATCTCGGGGGAGCCCAGCACCATGCCCCCGCCGTGCAGCCAGACCAGACAGGGCAGCGTGTCGGAGCCTGCCGTGCGCGGCCGGTAGGTCCGGACCCGGAGCGGGGTGGGACCCGGCAGCCGGTGGTCGGTGACCACGACGCCGTCGGCGGGCGGTGCGACGGGCTGTGCGGCGCGCTCGGCCCGTAGCGCGGCGAGTTCCTCGTACGGCAGGCCGTCGAGCACCGTGGGCGGCGGCGGGTCCGCCGCGAGCGCGGCCGCCATCTCGGCGTCCAGGTTGGGATGGTGGGGCATGGGTGGGGCGAGCCTTCCTCGATGCGACGCGGCGATAGTGCGACGCGGCCATTACGGAGTCCCGTGGCGTGGGTACGCGCGCGGGGGTGCGCCGGACGCGCGTCCAGCGCACCCCCGCCCCCCTGTATCAGCCGCGGGCCACGCAGATCGAGCCCTTCAGGCGCTCGCCCGCCTCGTAGACCATGTACGGCACACCCCGGTCCGTACCGAAGCTGGGCGTGGCGGCCCGGCCGTTCTCCGGTGCGGCGTTGCTCGAATCGTAGAAGAGGCCGAGGTGGTTGCGGCGGGAGAAGTCGTTGCCGACCTCGGTGATCAGCATGTTCCCGCCGGTCTCCTTGCCGGTGTGGTAGACGACGTACGTGCTGTTGTTGCGGGTCAGCAGGTGCGCGCCGCTGATGTTGTTCGCGCCGACGTCCGAGTGTCGGATCAACGGCTCTTGCGCGAAAGTCCAGTTGCGGCCGTCCTTCGACCAGCCCCAGCCGACGTCACGTCGGTTCGACTGGTTGTTGACCATGAACAGCATCACGTAACGGGCCTCGCGCGCGGGCAGGTTGTGCCGGAACACCCGTGCGTAGGAGGTCTCACTGGTGCCGGCCGGAAGCATGTCCTTGGTGAGCACGGTCTTGTCGTACGTGAACGTGATGCCGTCCTTGGAGCGGGCGAGGCGGGTGGTGTGGTTCTCACCGTGGAAGTACAGCCACAGCTCCTTGACGTCCTCGTTCCACAGGACGTGCGGCGATGAGACATGGCTGACCTTGTAGTGCGGCTGCCAGTTGTTGGAGACGATCGGGTTCGCCGGGTACTCCGTGAACGGGCCCTCCAGCGAGTTCCCGTAGGCCAGGCAGATGCCGCCGGGTGCGTCGTGCGGGGCGTAGTAGAGGTAGTAGCGGCCCAAGGGGTTGGCCAGCCGGTCGTAGACGCCCCGGATGCACGGGAAGATGATCTCGCCCGTCGGGTTGTACTTCAGCTGGGAGGGCGTCAGGAGCGGCTTCAGGTGCTTGTAGTCCGGGAAGCCGCCCGGTGCCGCGGCTGCCGGGCTCGCCGTCGCTCCGGTGGCGGCCAGTCCGGCGGTCGCCGCTATCCCGGCGACCGTCCCGCGCAGGAAGATCCGGCGGCTCGGCTGCCCCGCGTCGGGGATGCGGGGTGAGTCCTGGTGCTGTGTCATGTCGTTCTCCGTCCCGAGAAGTGATGGATCACAGATAGGTGGCGGCGGTGACGCAGAAGCCGCCGAGCGCGACGGCCCAGACGTACGGCAGAGTCCGCAGCATCACCTGCTGCGGGGTCACCCCGGCGTACTGCGCGCTCCACACGGTCTGGGTGCTGGTGGGGTCCGAAACCCCGAAGACCTGGTTGTACGAGGTGGCGAGCCCCAGCACCGCGACCGCCGGGTAGATGCCCGCCGCGATGAGGACCCCGGCGATACCCGCGCCGAGACCGAAGACGTTCAGCGGACCCCGATAGAGGCAGAGCGGTACGAGCAGCGTGAACACGAGCACGAACAGCACCGGGTTCTGCGGGCTGACCGCCTTCACCAGCGGCTCCAACGACTCCACAGCGCCTGGCAGTTTGACCGCCGCGAGCAGGATGCCGATCGCGATGAACAGGACCATCGGGGCCGCCGCGACCTCGAACGCCCCGTACAGGGTGCGCAGCAGCCGCTTGTTCATCTCACGCGGCCGGGTGGTGGTCAGCAGCGCGTACACCACGCCGGCCAGCATCGACGGCAGGATCGCCACCTCGAAGCCGAGGGCAAGGACCAGCGGCACGACCGGGGTGAGCAGCGCGTACCACGGGGCGTCGCCCAGCTGCTTGCGGCGCGAAACGGGCTTGGCCGAAGCCGACTTGAGCGACCAGGCGTGCTCCACGCCCCGGCGCCGCGTCTCGACGAGGACGAACAGCACGGCGGCGGCCAACGCGAACGGGAACAGCTTCAGCATGAAGCCGCGCACCGTCGGGATGGGCAGTTCCAGCGCCGTGGAGAAGAACTGCCATATCGGCAGCTCGAAGGGCATGCCCGCGGCGATGCCCATCAGGATCGTTCCGGCCGCGGTGACCTTGGGGATGCCGACGGCGATCATGGCGGGGATGCCGATGATCCCGGCGAGCATCGCCGCGGGCGCCGAGCCGGTGACCGTACCCACCAGGGTGGAGACCGCGAGGACGCCGAGGGCGACCACCACCGGCCGGTCCCCGCCGAACTCGACGATCTTGCGGACCAGAGTGCCCGCGATACCGGTCTCGTCCAGCAGCTTGCCCAGCCAGGAGCCGAGCAGGATGGCGACCATCGTCGCGGCGAGCGCCGGGGCGCCCTCCTGGAGGACCGTGTCCAGAACGCTGTTCTCGCCGGTCAGCGGTGCGCCCGCGATGAAGGCGATGGCGACGGCCAGCAGGACGAGCGCGAAGCCGGTGGGGAGCTTGCGGGTGAGCATCGCGGCGACCCCGGCCGCCATGACAAGAAGGATGACGACGCCCATGGCGTTACTTCTCTCTTCCGTGCGGGGATCCGTGCGGGGACCCATGCTGCGGCTCGGCCGCGGTGGCCAGCGCCGCCGTCAGCAGGAGGGGGCTGCGGCCCAGGCCGCAGACCGTGCGGGCGTGGGCATGGGCGGCGATCTCGTCGGCGCCCGCGACATGGCCGTACAGGGTGTGCCGTCCGGCGCGCAGCACGACGTGGTCCAGGGCGCGCTTCAGGTCCTTCTTCCGCGGCCCGTGGTGCAGTTGTTCGTGCACCGCCTCGTGCGCGATGGCCGCGGCCCGTACCGAACCGGCCGGGTACCAGTGCCGCCAGCCGAGCAGGCCGATCAGCTCGTCGGCGAGCGCCAGCGTGTCGGTGAACAGCTCGACGGTCGGGACCGGCCGCGAGGTGTAGCGGGCCAGCAGCCCCCTCGTCAGGCCCCCGTCGCTCTCCACGATCCGGGCCGTGGCGGCGACCCGCTCCAGCCCCGCGCCGAACGCGTCGGCCGTCGCGGCCCAGCGCCGCAGCAGCGCCGGATCGCGCCGCTCGTGCGTGGGCGTGTTCCGCAGCAGCCGTACGCCGAACTCGACGTCGTCCGCTGCCTCCAGCTCCGCGATCGCCGCGCGCGCCGCCCGGTCCAGCAGGGTGGCCGTCACGACCGCACCTCCACCACGGCCACGACCGGCTCGTCGGCCGACCGGGACCGCAGCTCGCTGCGAGCCAGAGCCAGCAGCGGGTCCGGATCGAGGACCCCCGACAGATCGGCGATCCGCGAGCCGAGCAAGAGCCGCAGCGCCGGAGCCCGCACCCCGCCGTCCCCGTACGACGTGGCCTCCTTCACCAGACCCGCCAGCACCTCCGGGGCCCGGCCCACCGTCGTCGTCTCGACCCGGGCGTCCGGGGCGTGCAGCCGTACGACGCCGTCCGCGTCGACCACCCGCACCGGGTGCCGGTCCGCGCGGAAGCGGCGGCGCACCTCGGTGCCGTACACGGTGTGGGCGGGCGTGCCCGCGAGGACCCGCACGGACGCCGGGTCCGTGCGCAGGCTCATCGCGGCGGCCCGCAGCCGGTCCGCCTCGTCCGCCCGGTGGGCGCGGTCCTGGGTGCGCAGCTCGGTGGCACCGGTCGCGACGGCCCGTACGGTGCTGGTCTGGGGGTCGACGGTGACCTCCACCTCCACCCCGTCGGCGGCGGCCCCCTGGGCGATGACGGCGGCCTCGGCCTCCGCACGTACGGCGAGGATCTGCTCCTGGCCGGCGCCCGGGATGATCCGCTCGACCTGCTCCCGGATGAGGGCGAGGGCCACCCCGATGGGGCTGATCACCTCGTTGTGCCGGGCGATCCGGCCCTCCTGCCCGGTGACGGCCGCCAGGTGCGGGGTGACCGAGGCGGCCCCTCCGCCGCCCCCGACGAGCACCGCGGTGTCCTTCTCCAGGCGGTAGTCGCGCATCATCGTCTCCACCACCGACTTCACCTGATCGGTGCCCGCGTCCAGCAGGTTCGTCGCCGCCGTGGCGACATCCGTGCCGAGCACGGCGGCCAGCGGGGCGAGCGCGGCCAGCGCCACGTCCTGGTCGCAGCGGGCGAAGTCGCCCTCCGGCACCCGCCCGAGCGCGTTCGCCGCACAGGTCATGGTGATCGCGAACCGGCCGCCCGCCGCGTCCAGCACCGCGTAGTCCGCCGGGTCGTCGGCCATCGGCCGGATCGTGGTCACCTTCGCGTCCCGCAGGTCCTCCGCGCTCGCGAAACAGGCGTACGGCAGGCCTGCGATGTGCGCGCTGCGCGGCCCGACGCCGACGACCTTGCCGCCGTCGATCCGGACCATCGAACCGCCGCCGACGCCTACCGTGCGTACGTCGAGCGCCGAGAGGTACGACGTCCTGCCCAGCATCGTGGCGTGCCGTACGGCGACCTTGCCGCGCCGCACCACGCTGATGTCCGTGGACGTGCCGCCGGTCTCCAGGAACAGGCCCTCGCTGATGCGCTCCTGCATCAGCGCCCCGGCGACGCCCGCCGCCGGACCCGACAGCACCGTCAGCAGCGGTCTGCGCCGCATCTCGTCCAGCGACATCACCCCGCCGTCGCAGCGCATCACCATCAGCGGCGCGCTCACGCCCGCCTTGGTGATCGAGGCGTCGACCAGGTCGGCGGTGGCGAGCATCCGCGGCAGGATCGCCGCGTTCACCACCGCCGTCCGGGTCCGCTTGTGGAGCCCGTACAGCGAGGTGATGTCATGAGCGGCCGTCGTCGGCAGCCCACGCTCCCGGGCGGCCGCCGCGACCGCCTCCTCTCCTTCGGGACGGTCGACGCTGAACGGCTGGCTGGCGACGACGACTTCGGCCCCCTCCCGGACGACCTCGTCGAGCGCGGCGCGTACGGCGGGGGCGTCGTCCGCGTCGGCGACATGGGCGTAGGCGAGCGGCAGCCGCTTGCCCGGGGTCAGCTCCAGCTTGCGGAAGGCGGCCAGCCGGCGGGTCAGCGTGGCGCCCGGACCGGTGCCGATGCCGATCAGTCCGACGGTGGCCACATCGCCCTCCAGCAGGGCGTTGGTAGCCTGGGTGGTCCCGTGGGCGAGGAACGTCACGTCCTCGGGCGTGTGGCCGGTCTGCTCCAGCAGCCGGTCGAGGGCTTCGACGATGCCGTGGGCGACACCGTCCTCGTGGTGGTGACTGGTGGGTACCTTCACCTGCCCCAGCAGTTGCAGGGTCGTGGCGTCTACGGCCACGGCGTCGGTGAAGGTCCCGCCCACGTCGATGCCGACGCGGATGCGGTGGGTGTTCATGGCTGGGCACCTCCTTGTGCGGGTGGGCAGGGCGAGGGCGGCAGGACCGGGCGTCGGCAGACGCCGTGGGTCCTGGGCCGGGCGGGTACAGGTGGAGCTGCGCCCGCCCGGCGCTCCGCGGCCGCCCCTGGGGGCCGTGCGGTGGAACGGGGCGTACGGGGTCGAACAGGTGGAGCGGGCGGGGCGTCCCGTCAGTACCGGGGGCCCGTCCTCGTCAGTAGCCGCGTACGTCCGGCCAGTGGCGCTGGATTCCGTCGCGCTCCAGCAGCCGGGCGAACACCTCGAACCGCTTGTCCTCGGCCTGCACCCGGTGCGGCTCGACGTTCTCGGCGACACAGTGGGCGGCCAGGGCGCCGGCGACCTCGCCGATGTTCCACTCCACCGGGTGGAGCCGGTAGCAGCCGTTGGTGATGTGCGTGGTGCCGATGTTCTTGCCCGCGGGCAGCAGGTTGCGGACCCGGCGGGGGATGAGCGCGCCGAGCGGGATCTCGAACGGCACCGAACCGATGTCGATGTAGTTGTCGCCGCCGGTCGACGGGTGCAGATCGATGCGGTAGTTGCCGACACCCACCGAGTCCCGGTGGCGGGTGCCGCCGTACGGGCCGACGATGTCGATCGACACGTCGTGCTCGGTGACCGTGGTGACGGCCTTGATCCGCCGCGACTCCCGGACGTACGGGGCCTTCGCCAGGCCGTCCGCCGTGCCGGTGACGTCCGGGCGCAGCCGCAGCCCCGGGAAGCCCTGACCGCCGTCCGCTCGGGGGGCCTCGGTCTGGAGCCAGTACAGGACCGACAGGGACAGCTGGCGCGCCCCGTGCAGCGCGGCGGCCGCCGTCTCCTCGCCGTCGCCGATCAGCGGCTTCAACCAGTAGTCGTTCAAGGGCCAGTTGACCAGCGTGATGTCCGAGTCGAACGCGCCGGGACGGTGCAGCTTGCGGGCCAGGATCCGGCGGAAGCCGAACAGCTCCTTGTCGCCCGCGTCGGCCGACTGGTCGGCGCTGACGTCCAGCGGGTCCAGCTCCGGGTTGGGCACGAAGGTGCGCGGGACGGCCTCCAGACTGCGGGGGTCCGGGGCGAGGAAGCCGAGCAGCGGACCGGGCCAGAACTCCGGCCGGTACGTGCGCCAGAAGTCGTAGTCGGCCGGGCGCTCGATGGTGTGGTCCTCGCCCTCGTGGTGCGAGAGCGCGAAGCACACCGTGATGCCCTGCTGGTTGAGGGGCTGGGCCTCCTCGGGGGCGTGCGGCTCGTCGTACTCGCTCCGCGCCTCGGCGCCGATCACATGCTCCACCCCGGCGAGTTCGAGCAGTTCGCCGGTCTCGGTGGCGTCGATGACGTAACGGGCCGTGATCGTACGGCGCTTGCCGCTGCGCGTGTCGGCGAGCGTGACGGACCGTACGGTGTCGTCGTCGCCCGCCTCGGCGGCCACCGGGCGGTGTTCGGTGAGCAGCGTGAGCAGTCCGGCGGAGCGGTACGGGGCGATCATCGCCTCCATCACCGCGAGCGCGACGCGCGGCTCGTGGCAGAGCTTGCTGACGCGGCCCGCACCCGGGTTGAGGGTGCGCTGGGCCAGCGCCTCGGAACGCAGCGGGTACCACTGGCGGTAGTAGTCCCGGATGGACTCGCGCAGGGTGCGGTACGAGGCGGTGGTGCCGAACTCCTCGACCCACGGGTGCTCGTCCGGCGGGACCGCCTGTGAGGTGAGCTGGCCGCCGATCCAGTCCGTCTCCTCGGTGAGGACGACGCTGCGCCCCGCCCGGCAGGCGGCGATGGCGGCGGCGACCCCGCCGAGTCCGGCGCCCACGATGAGGATGTCGGGTTCGGGTATCACGGTTCTCCTTGAAGTGCGGGACGTACGCGTGCGGTGACGGGACCTCGGATCCGGAGGTCAGTACCGGGCGGGGGCCGGGCCCGCCGTGGAGCCGGGTCGGAAGGTGCAGGCGACCAGGGGTTCGGCCGCCTCCTCCCCGGAGACCAGCGCCGCGAGCATCCGGACGGCCGCCGCGCCCAACTGCGGTCGAGGGATGTCGAATCCGGTGGGAACGGGCTCCTCGGCCAGGTCCGGCGGCGGGCTGCCGAGCAGCGCCAGCGAGGCGTCGCGCGGGCAGTCGATCCCGACGAAGTGGGCGGCCCCGTGCAGGGCGCGCCAGGCGTCGCCGGTGTCGGTCTCCTCCGCGACGAACGCGGTGACGCCCTCGTCGAGCCAGCCGCGCAGCCGCTCCGCGGTCAGCTGCCGCTCGGGGTCGGCGGAGCGGAAGACGGCGGCGGGACCGCCGGGCAGCCCCGCCTCCTCCAGGCCCTTGAGGAAGCCGTGTTCACGGTCGGTGGAGGCGGGCGCCTCGTCGTCCTCCCGGACCAGCACGATGCGCCGGTGGCCGAGCGCCGCGAGATGGGCGACGACCTCCTGGCTGGCGCTGATGTAGTCCGCGCCGACCCAGGCGAGCCCCTCCAGCTCGTCCCGGCGGCCCAGATGGACCACCGGGAAGCCGTCGGCGACCAGCCGCCGCAGCTCCTCGGCCGGCGCGTGCCGCCCGAGGAACAGACAGCCGTCGGCGAGCCGGACGCGGGCCAGGGCGTTGGGCCCGGCCGCCCCCGCGCCGCCCGTGCTGGAGCCGGTGAAGAGCACCAGGTCGTAGCCGCGGGCCGCGGCCTCCTGCTCGACGCCGACCAGGAACGGGTAGTACGAGTGCTGCACATCGGTCGGGAACGTGGACGTGAAGCTGAAGACGCCCAGCAGATTGTTCCGCGCGGCGGCCAGCCGGCTGGCCGCCGGATCGGGGACGTAACCGAGCGCCCGCACCGCGTCGAGCACCTTGCGGCGCGTCTCCTCCGAGATCGTCGCGCCCTGCTTCCGGGCCCCGAGCACGAGCGAGACAGTGGCCTGCGAGACCCCGGCGAGCCGGGCGACCTCCGCCTGCCGCGGCCGGGACGTACGGCCCGCGGGGGCGGGCGCGCGGCCCGGCCTGGCCCGCTTCCTGGGTTCTTCCACGGTGTTCCTCCGGATCACTAATGCGTATTACTAATGCGCATTAGTGAGTCACTGTGGACCCTCGTCCCACACCGGTCAAGGGATCGCGCAAGACTTCTTTCGGCCCTTCTGCCGTCAGGCCGCTACAGCACACGATCGGGTGGAACCCGCGTGCGCCCATGAGTTTCGCGCGGGCGGGCACCGTGCCCGACGCGATCATGCGGCGGTGCTCTCAATGATTCGGACGGCCCACCGTCCCCACTCCCTGGTCCCGGCCGGGATCGCCGCCCTCGCCTTACTCACGATCCTGCCCGCGGTCCCCGCCACCGCCGCATGAT
>NZ_QWFA01000174.1 GCF_003501885.1 Streptomyces globisporus | reverse complement strand
CCCCCGAACCGGCAGCGGCCGCCGAGACGCCCGTCAGCACCGCACCCGGCGACCGCAAGGTGCCCGGACCCCGCCCGCCGGGAGAGCCGAGACGGCCGACGCTCCGCTCCGACCTCCGGGCCTCGTGGCCCGACGGGCTGGTGGCGCTCGTCATCACCGCGGCGGTCTTCGTCCTGCTCTACATACGCATCCGCAACAAGACCTCCTCCACGGTCTCCGTGATGCCGTTCATGGCCGACGCGGGCGGTTTCTGGATGTACTTCCTCAGCCAGGCGTTCGGCTGGTCCGCCCTGCTCTGGGCCTGGGGCACGGTCATCCTCGGGCTGATGCTGTCCGGACCGCGGCCGGGCCGCCTGCCGCTGTCGGGCCCCCGGCTGGAGCGCCTGCACCGCACCACGAGCCTCAACACCATCGCCCTGATCGCGGCCCACGCCCTGCTCTTCGCGGCAGAACTGGTCCGGCACGACACGGCCGCCTGGAACTCCGCCGTCGCCACCGCCTTCGTGGAGGCCTTCGTCCCCGGCGGCTACGACTCGGGGACCGGGCAGATCGCCATACCCGTCGGCCAAGCGGCGCTCTACCTCGCGATCCCGCTCGGCCTGCTCTTCTACGTACGCCACCGCATCGGCCCCAAGACCTGGCGGGTCCTGCACCGCTGCGTGATCGTCGTGTACGTCCTCAGCGTCTGGCACACCCTGCTGTACGGGACCAACGTCTGGTACGACGGCTGGTTCCGCACCAGCGTCTGGCTCCTCCAGCTCCCTGTCGCCGCCCTGCTGCTCCTGCGGCTGCTGCGGCCCGCCCGCCGCTCGGAGAGGCTGCCGGGTCGCCCCGGGGAGACCGCCAAGGCCCGTACAGGGTGGGCTCTGCGGCTCGGCGGCCGGCTCGCGGTGGTGGCGATCGTGGTGGCGCTGGTCGCCGTCGTGGCCAGCGGCAGGGACGGCGGGCGCAGCGTGCCCCCGGACGACACCTCCTCCACCCACAACCACGACTGACGGGCCGCCGGACCACCAGGGCCTCTCGGGCACCGGGGACGAGTGCTGCCGGCCCGGCGACGTACGCTCGGGGTCATGACCACCAACGATCTTCCCGTGATCGCCGCCGTCGACGGCTCCACGCACAGCCGGCAGGCTCTGGACTGGGCCACCCGCGAAGCCGCGCGGCGCGGACTGCCGCTGCTGATCGTCCACGTCCGCCCGCTCACCCGGCAGGTCGACGAGGAGACCGGACGGCGCGAGGCCGAGGCGCTCCTGGCCGAGTCCGTACGGCGGAGCGCGCTCATCGCTCCGGAGCTGCGGCCCTCGACGTTGGCCCCGCTGGACTTCCCGTCGGCGGCCCTGGTCTCGCTGGGCCGGGACGCGTCGATGATCGTGGTCGGATCGCGCGGACTCGGCGGCTTCCGCTCGCTGATGATCGGTTCCAACAGCCTCGCCACCGCGTCGATGGCGAGCTGCCCCGTCGTCGTGGTGCAGGACGACCGCCCCGAGGGGGACGAGGACCGGGGCTCCGACGCGGACGCCTTCACCGACATCGTGGCGGGGGTGGCCGCCGACGAGAGCAGCGAGGCGGTCCTGGAGTTCGCCTTCGCCACCGCGGCCTCCCGGCCGGGTGCCCGGCTGCGGATCGTCCACGGCTGGACGATGTTCTCCTCGATGCTCGCGGGCGGCCCCGTCCTCGACCGGCAGGAGGCGGCGGGGTCCGCCGCCCGGACGCTGGCCGAGCTGACCTCGGGCTGGCACGAGAAGTACCCGCAGGTGGAGATCGTCCGGGAGCCGGTCAACGGTTCCGCCTCGCGCACCCTGGTGACCGCGTCGGCGACGGCGGCCCTGACGGTGATCGGCCGCCGCAAGGGCGGCGAGTCGCTGGGGCTCGGGCTGTCCCCGGTGGCGCAGACGGCGGTCACGCACGCGCTGGGACCGGTCGCCGTCGTCCCCTGCTGAGGCTGTTCCGCCTCCCGTCGGCGCAGGGCACTTGGCCTGGCGGGCGGCTTGACCGAGACTTGACCGATGACACAGCGTGTGGCGCTCGCGACCGTGCTGGACCGGCTTGCCATCGATGCGTTGATCACCGGGTATGCGGTGGCGGTCGACGACGGGGCCTGGTCGGACTACGGTGCCCTGTTCACCCCGGACGGCCGCGCGGACTACCGGG
This sequence comes from Streptomyces globisporus, assembly GCF_003501885.1. Classification (GTDB taxonomy): domain Bacteria; phylum Actinomycetota; class Actinomycetes; order Streptomycetales; family Streptomycetaceae; genus Streptomyces; species Streptomyces globisporus_D. The sequence goes on along the minus strand of NZ_QWFA01000174.1, from coordinate 19,692 downwards.
GCGCGGGCGGCGTGGAGGGCCCGGCCGAGGAGGTCGCCCGGTGGCTGGAGGAGACGATGCGTCTCTTCCCCGTACGCCAGCACCTGATCGTCAACCGCCGGATCGACCTGGAGGACCTGGGCGGCTACACGGGCGACCGGGCCGAGGTGCGGGCCGACTACCTCAATCCGATGTGCCGGGCCCGGCAGGCGTCGAGCGGTTCGGACGCGGACGCGCCGGGCGAGGCGGGGGCCGGGCGGTCCGGCGCCGCCACGCCCGACTTCGTGACCGGCGGTCGCTACACCTTCGCGCTGCACCGCGACGAGGCGGGCTGGCTCATCCGTACGGTCACCGTCCACGAGAAGTGGCGCCGGGCCCCGAGCCCGTAGAGCCTGTCATCGAACTGCCACTCGCCTGGCGCCGCCCGGCCCTGGAGCCGTCCACCGTGCCCCGCTCGGCCCGCGTCCTGTGTCCGGCGGGGATCACCTCCCCCACACTGGGTATCCAGGGGTCGACGCGGCGGGGGCGATCGCCCGCCCGCGCAGGACCGAGGAGGGCACGGCATGCGAATCCGGGGCGGGCGTCTCCCGGTCGGCCGGAACGCGGCCGACACCTCCGGAAGCGGCGGCTCCGGGACGCCCGGCGGCGGCGCCTCCGGCGACGGCACATCCGGCGGCGGCACTCCCGGAGGCGGCACGTCCGCAGGAGGCACTCCTGGCGGCAGCACCCCCGGCGGCGGGTCCGCGGCAGGCGGCCGGGACTCCGCCCGCACCGGCCGGCTCGCGTCCCCCTGGACCCGGGCCGTCGCGCTTCTGCTCGCCGGGGCGCTGCCCGCGCTCGCCCTTCCCGCGCCCGGGCTCTGGTGGTTCGCCTACGTGGCGCTGGTCCCCTGGCTGTTGCTGATCCGTACGGCGCACTCGCCGCGCCGCGCGGCACTGGACGGGTGGATCGGCGGCATCGGGTTCGTCATCGCCGTGCACCACTGGCTGATGCCGAGCCTCCATGTCTTCATCGTGCTGCTGGCCGCCCTGCTCGGGCTGCTCTGGGCCCCCTGGGGCCTGCTGGGGTCCCGGCTGCTCGGCGGCTCCCCCTCCGCACGGCGGGCCGTGGCCGCCGTGGTCGTCGTGCCCTCCGGGTGGCTGCTGATCGAGCTGGTCCGGTCCTGGGAGGGGCTCGGCGGGCCCTGGGGGCTTCTCGGCGCGAGTCAGTGGGAGGTCTCGCCCGCCCTGCGGGTCGCCTCGGTGGGCGGGGTGTGGCTGGTGAGCCTGCTGGTGCTGGCGGTGAACACCGGCGTGGCCCTGTTGATCGCCGCACCCCGCGCCCGTACGGCCGCCGGGGTCGTGCTCCTGGTGTGCGCCCTGTCCGTCACCGCGATGTGGTCCTGGGCACCCCGGCCCGAGAGCGCGGGAACGGTCAGGATCGCCGTCGTGCAGCCGGGGATCGTGGAGGGGCCGGGGAGCGTCGCGCGCCGCCTCGACCGGGGCGAGAAGCTGACCCGTCCGCTGGCGGGCCGGGGCGTGGACCTGGTGGTGTGGGGCGAGAGCAGCATCGGGGCCGGGGCGTGGGAGAACCCGGAGACCGCGCTGCGGCTGGCGAAGCTGTCCCGTCTGGTGGGCGCGGATCTGCTGGTCAATGTGGACGCCCGGCAAACGGACGGGGCGGGGCGGTCGGGGATCTTCAAGTCGGCGGTGCTCGTCGGCCCCGACGGGCCGACCGGGGACCGCTACGACAAGATGCGTCTGGTCCCGTTCGGCGAGTACGTCCCGGCCCGCTCCCTGCTGGGGTGGGCGACCTCCGTGGGCAAGGCGGCGGGCGAGGACCGGCTGCGCGGCGACCGCCAGGCGGTGATGACCCTGCCGGACGGGGCGCGGGGGCTGCGGATCGGCCCGCTGGTCTGCTTCGAGACGGCGTTCCCCGACATGAGCCGCAGGCTGGTGCGCGACGGTGCGCAGGTGCTCGTGGCCCAGTCCGCCACCTCGACGTTCCAGGACAGCTGGGCCCCGGCCCAGCACGCGTCGCTGGGGGCGCTGCGGGCCGCCGAGAACGGCCGCCCGATGGTCCACGCCACGCTCACCGGGATCAGCGCGGCGTACGGGCCCCGGGGCGAGCGGGTGGGCCGCCCGCTCGGCACGGACGCGAGCGCGGCGGAGGTGTTCGACCTGCCGCTGGCGCGCGGGGAGACGCTCTACGGCCGGTTCGGCGACTGGCCGGTGTACGGGGCGTTCGCGGCACTCGCCGCACTGTGCGCCGTCGAGGGGCTGCGGGCGCTCAGGCGGCCTGCTCCAAGGCCTCCCGGACCACCCGCTCGCACAGCTCATGGGTCGCCAGGGCGTCCCGGGCGCTGAGCGTCTCGCCCCGGCGCACGGCGTCGAGGAAGGCGTGCACACAGGCCTCGATGCCGCGCTGCCGGGCCACGGGGACCCAGTCGCCGCGCCGCCGTACGCTGGGCTGCCCCTTGTGGTCGATGATGTCCGCGAGGTTGAGGACCTGGCGCTTGGTGTCCTGGCCGGAGACTTCGAGGATCTCCTCGGTCGATCCGTTCAGCCGGTTCATCATGCCGATCGCGGTGAATCCGTCGCCGGACAGCTGGAGCACCACGTGCTGCATCAGGCCGTCCACGATCCGGGCCCGCACGGTGGTGTGGTCGACGGTGCCCGGGGCCAGGAAGCGCAGGGTGTCGACGACGTGGATGAAGTCGTCGAGGATCATCGTCCGGGGGTCCTCGGGCAGTCCGACACGGTTCTTCTGCAGGAGGATCAGCTCGCGCGGGTGCTCCGCACACTGCGCGTAGCCCGGGGCGAAACGGCGGTTGAAGCCGACGGCGAGGCTGACACCGCGCTCCTCGGCGAGGTTCACCAGCCGCTCGGACTCGGCGTACTCGTAGGCGATCGGCTTGTCGACATAGGTGGCGACGCCCGCGTCGATGAGGCGTTCCACGATCTGCGGGTGCACGGCGGTCGGGGCGTGCACGAACGCCGCGTCCAGCCCCGCGTCGAGGAGGGAGTCGAGGGTCTCGTGACGGCCCTCGGCCGGAACTCGGTGGGCGTCGCCGACCGCCTGGAGCGTGGCGGGGGTGCGGGTCTGAAGATGCGGTTCGACCCCCGGTACGGCGGTGAGCACCGGCAGGTACGCCTTCTGCGCGATATCGCCGAGTCCGATGCAACCGATCTTCACGAGGGTCTCCCTGTCGCCGTGCCGGGCCGCTGTGCGCGGCTGTTCGCGCCCCGGCAGCATACGTCGCCGCCACCCGCGGCCCGGCTTCCGGTCCGTTCGGAAAACCCCTGGCCAGCCCCATGATCATGGGTCACGATGACCCCCATGACTTTTCCCGAACGCCCTGAGCCCGCCATCGACGCCGCCGAACGCCCCATGCTGGAAGGCTGGCTGGACTACCACCGCGAGACGCTCGTCGTGAAGTGCGCGGGTCTCACGGACGCGCAGCTGCGGGAGGCGTCCGTGCCGCCCTCCGCGTTCACCCTGCTCGGCCTCGTACGGCATCTGGCCGAGGTGGAGCGCTTCTGGTTCCGGGAGATCCTGGCGGGCGAGGAGTTGCCGGACCTCTACTCCACCGAGGAGGACCCGGACGGGGACTTCACGGTGTCGGAGACCACCACCTGGGCCGAGACGGAGGCCGTCTGGCGGGCGGAGACGGCGGCGGCGCGCGAGAGCGCGGCCGCGTTCGGCCTGGACGACTTCTCCAAGGGCGTCGGCTCGGCGGGCAAGCCGTTCAATCTGCGCTGGATATACACGCACATGATCGAGGAGTACGCCCGGCACAACGGCCACGCCGACCTGGTGCGCGAGCGCGTGGACGGCGCCACCGGAGTCTGACCGCCCGAGCCGTCGGCGAGCGTTGACCGAACGTCGGTGCCCACGGTCGGCGCGGTGCGGGGCGCCGTGCTGACCGGGTCACTCGTGCGGGCCATTCCCCGCCCACCGGGTCCCCCGTGGCCGGGCCGCACCGCAGAGTTGGCCGGGTGCAGAGAACCAGAATCACCGCGAACCTCCTGGTCGGGTTAGCGGTCACCGCCGTCTCCGGATGCGTCTCGGTGGCGCCCGGGACCGTTCCTTCCCCGCCGCCCGGTCCGGCAGCATCCGGGCCGGCGCAGGACGTGGCTCCGCAGATCGTGCAGCCTCCCGCCCGTGAGGGGTTGGAGGTGGTGCCGGATCCGAGCCGTCCGCCCGCGCGGCCGTCGTCCCCCGCGCCTCCGGCCGCCGACTCCCTTGCGGAGGCACGGCGCGGCGGACCGGTGGGCGCCGCCCGGCGCGGCGGGGGCCCGACCGGGCCCCGAGAGTTCCGTCCGTCACCGTGCCCGCCCTGCCCCGCGTCCCCGGCGGCGGCGCGGATGTCTGTGCGCTCGGCCGGGGGTACGGCGGCTGGCCCGCCGGCAGCCCGCAGGCCCGCATCTGCTCGGAGACGTACGGCCGCTGACGCTCCTGCCCCCGGGGGTCCCCGGGGGTCACTGCTCCCGCAGGCGGAGCTCCAGGCGGTCGATGGCGGCGCGAACCCCACCGCCGTACCCGTCGTCCGCGAGGGACTCCGCCGCGGCGCGGGCCCGCTGGAGGTGGATGCGGGCGGAGTCGGGGCGCTGGAGCTTGAGGTAGTCCGCCGCGAGGTTGAGGTGCAGGGAGGGGTAGAACGCCCGGACGGCAGGCATGTCCCGGTGCTCCGCCGCCCGCCCGCCGCCCGCCCCGTCGGCAGCCGTCAGGGCGCGCAGGTCCCAGGCCAGCTCGTCGCCGGGGTCGTCCTGGGTGTCGGCCATGTAGTGCGCGAGGGTGCAGCGGTGGAGGGCGTCGCCGTCCGCTCCGAGCTCCGACCAGAGCGCGCCGAAGCGGTTGCGGGCCTCCTCCCGGTCACCTCCGTGGAGCAGCATGATCGCCTGGCCGATCCTGGTCATGACGGCGTCCTCGGACGCCTCCTGCGGCTCCACCACTGCGCTCTCCTCGTCGCCCGTCCAGCCGGTCGCCCCGTCAGTCCGACGCTAACGCCGGGCTTCCGCATAACCGGTCAGACACGGGCGCAGTAGGCGTCCCCGCCGGGGAACCCGTCAGCCGAGGTCAGGGATCCGCCAGTCGATGGGCTGGTGGCCCTGGGCGGCCACGGCCTCGTTGATCTGTGTGAAGGGGCGGGAGCCGAAGAACTTCTTGGCGGAGAGCGGCGAGGGGTGCGCGCCCTTCACCACGATGTGGCGCTCCTCGTCGATCAGGGGCAGCTTCTTCTGCGCGTAATTGCCCCAGAGCACGAAGACCGCCGGGTCGGGCCGGTCGGCGACGGCGCGGATCACGGCGTCGGTGATCTTCTCCCAGCCCTTGCCCTTGTGGGAGTTGGCCTCGCCGCCCCGGACGGTCAGCACGGCGTTGAGCAGGAGGACGCCCTGTTCGGCCCAGGGCATCAGATAGCCGTTGTCCGGGATGGGCAGGCCCAGCTCCTGCTGCATCTCCTTGTAGATGTTGCGCAGCGACGGCGGCGTCTTGACGCCGGGCCGCACCGAGAAGCAGAGCCCGTGTCCCTGGCCCTCACCGTGATACGGGTCCTGGCCGAGGACGAGGACCTTCACCTGGTCGTAGGGCGTGGCGTCCAGGGCGGCGAAGACCTGCTCGCGGGGCGGATACACGGGGCCCTTGGCCCGCTCCTCCTCGACGAAGTCCGCCAGCTCCTTGACGTACGGCTTCTGCAGTTCTTCGCCGAGGACGCCGCGCCAGGACTCGGGCAGCAGGTCGATATCGGTCACGTCCACAACCTCCGGTGAGCAACAGGTTCTTGATCCCAGAACCTACCGGTCACCACTGACAACGGGCCCCCGGAGGAGGCCCGTCGTCCCTGGCACCAGGCCTCTACCAGCTGGCCTTGCGGTACAGCTCCCACATCTGCATGACGGTCTGCGGGTCGAGTGCCCGCTCGCCGCCGCCGATGTCCTCGCCCGCCGCGACGTACAGCTTGCCCTGCCACAGCGGCAGCAGGCGGACGTCGTCGACGAGGATCTCCTGGGCCCGCTCGAACTGCTTGCTGACCGCGCCCCGGTCGCTCTCCTGCCGCGAGGCGGGGATCAGCTGCTGGGTGATCTCCTTGTTGATGTACGGGCTGCCGGTGACGGGCTCCTGGCCCACGAACGGGGCGACGAAGTTGTCGGGGTCCGGGAAGTCGGGGAACCAGCCGCGGCCGAAGACCGGGTACTCGCCCTTGTTGAAGCCTTCCTGGAACTTCTGCCAGGGCTCGCCCCGCAGCGTGATCTTGAAGAGACCGGACTCCTCCAGCTGCCGCTTGAGCTCCCCGAACTCGGGCTCCGTGGCGGAGCCGTAGCGGTCGGTGGTGTACCAGAAGGTCATCTTCACGGGCTCGGTGATACCGGCCCCGGAGAGGATGCTCTTCGCCTTCTTCACATCCGGGTCGCCGTAGGTGTCGAAGAAGCTCGTGGTGTGTCCGGCGATTCCCTTGGGGATCATGGAGTAGAGGGGCTCGGCGGTGCCCCGGTAGACCTTCTCGACCAGCGCGTCGCGGTCGACGACATGGGCGATGGCCTTGCGGACGGCGGGGTTCGCGGCGGCCGGGTCCTTCGGGTTGAAGACCAGGAAGCGGATGTCCGCGCCCGTGCTCTCCACGATCTGGAGGCCGGCGTTGTCGTCCTTGTTGTCCTCCAGGCTGACGACCTCCTCGGCGGTCAGACCCCGGTAGGTGGCGTCGATCTCGTCGGCCTTGAGGGCGCTCACCATCTCCGCGGACTTCTCGAAGTAGCGGATGGTGACCGAGTCGTTCTTCCGGTTGGCGAAGCCCTTGTAGTCCGGGTTCTTCTTGAGCTCGGCGGTCTTCCGGCCCTCGTAGGACTCCAGAAGGTACGGCCCGGAGCCGGTGACCTTGCCGTCGTCGCGGATCTTGTCCTTGCGGTAGTCGCCGGGGGCGACGAGCGACATGGCGGGCGTGGCCAGGATGAACGGGAAGGTGGCGTCGGACTTGTTCAGGTGGAAGACGACCGTGTCGTCGCCCTTGGTCTCGATCCGGTCCAGCGAGCCGAGCATCCCGGCCGGTCCACCCTTGAAGTGGATGTCCACAATGCGGTCGATGGAGTACTTCACGGCCTCGGCGTCGAGCTTCTCGCCGTTGGAGAACTTGAGGTTCTTCTTGAGCGTGCACCGGTACGCCATGCTCGTGGCGTCCGTGAACTTGCAGGATTCCGCCGCGTCCGGCTCCGGGCTCGTACTGCCGGTGGGGAAGCTCACCAGGGTCTGGTAAACGTTCCGCATCAATTCCCAGGAACCGTCCCAGGCCGCCGCCGGATCGAGTGTGGACGGGGAACTGGTCGTCCCGACGGTTATCTTCTGGTCCGTTTCCGATCCGCTGTCGGAAAGGAGACCGCAGCCGGCCAGCAGAGAAAGGGAAGCTAGGGCTGCAGCAGCCTGCAGACTGGCCCGGTAGAACACGTGCACGCTCCTCGATCAGCCATGGGTCGGCAGACCATACCGCAGCGCCCCACCGGGTCAATCCGCTGACCCGGCGGGGCACTTGACTCAATCAGGGCCAAATCGGTCCAGGCTGCTCTCAGCCCACGCCCGCGTTGAGGAAAATTCCTCCGTCGACCACGAGGGTCTGGCCGGTGATCCAGTCGGACTGTGCGGAGGTCAGGAAGGCCGCCGCACCTCCGATGTCCTCGGGCACACCGAGCCGGCCCAGCGGGTACGCGGCGGCCGCCTCCGCTTCGCGGCCCTCGTAGAGCGCCTCGGCGAACTTCGTCTTGACCACGGCCGGGGCGATCGCGTTGACCCGGACGACCGGGGCGAACTCGTGCGCCAGCTGGGCGGTCAGGTTGATCATGGCCGCCTTCGACATCCCGTACGCGCCGATGAACGGCGAGGGCGCGACGCCGGCGACGGAGGCGATGTTGACGATCGCCCCGCCGTTCTCCTTCTGCCAGGCCTTCCAGGTCTGCTGGGCGAAGCCGAGCGCCGAGATCACATTGGTCTCGTAGACCTTGCGGGCCACGTTGAGGTCGAGCTCCGCCATGGGCCCGAAGACCGGATTCGTCCCGGCGTTGTTGACCAGGTAGTCGACCCGGCCGAACGCCTCCATCGCGCGCTCGACCGCCGCGGCCTGGTGCGCCTCGTCGTGGGCCTTGCCCGCGATGCCCACCACCCGGTCGGAGCCGAGCCGCTCCACGGCCTCCTTGAGGGCGTCCTCGCCCCGCCCGGTGATGACGACCCGGTCGCCGCGGGCGACGAGCGCCTCGGCGATCCCGTAGCCGATGCCCCGGCTGGCGCCCGTGACGAGGGCGACCTTTCCGCTGTCCTGCACCGTCATGATGTCCGCTGCCCTTCGGATCAGTTGAGGGGTCCGCCGGCCACGTACATGACCTGGCCGGAGACGAAGCCGGCGTCGTCGCCCGCGAAGAAGGCGATGGCGTTCGCGACGTCCTCGGGGCGGCCGACGCGCTGGACCGGGATCTGGGTGGCGGCCGCCGCCTGGAACTCCTCGAAGCCCATGCCGACGCGCTCGGCGGTCTGCGCGGTCATCTCGGTGACGATGAAGCCGGGCGCGACGGCGTTGGCGGTGACGCCGAACTTGCCGAGCTCCTTGGCGAGCGTCTTGGTGAGGCCCTGGAGGCCCGCCTTGACCGCGGAGTAGTTGGCCTGGCCCCGGTTGCCGAGGGCCGAGGAGGAGGAGAGCGAGACGATCCGGCCGAACTTGGCCTCGACCATGTGTGCCTGGACGGCCTTGGCCATCAGGAACGCGCCCTTGAGGTGCACGTTCATCACGATGTCCCAGTCGGACTCGCTCATCTTGAACAGCAGGTTGTCGCGGAGCACGCCCGCGTTGTTCACGAGGATCGTCGGCGCGCCCAGCTCGGCGGCGACCCGCGCGACGGCGGCTTCCACCTGACCGGCGTCCGACACGTCGCAGCCGACGGCCAGCGCTGTGCCCCCGGCGGCGGTGATCTTCTCGACCGTGTCCTTGCAGGCCGCCTCGTCGAGATCGAGTACGGCGACGGCGCGGCCCTCGGCCGCGAGGCGTACGGCGGTGGCGGCGCCGATGCCCCGCGCCGCTCCCGTCACGATGGCGACGCGCTGCTCGGTGGTGGACATGCTTGGTTCTCCTCGCCCTTGGATAGCGGCTCAGCGGATATCGGGGCGCTTCCCCGCCAGCCCTGACACTCCCTGGCGGAGAGAACCCCGGTTGCTGAGCAACCGCTTAGTACCTTCAGCAGACGAGACGCTAGAAGCCCTGGCACCCGGTGTCAACGGCGCACGCCCCGGCGGGCCGTACGTCACACCGGGCGGGAGTGCCCGCCGCTGTGCCGTCGTGGCCCGCCGGGGCGCGGATCAGCGCACGAGGAGGTCGAGCAGCCGTTCCACCTCACCGGCCGGGTCGGCGGTCAGCCCGCTGTGCACCGCCCCGGGCTGGACGACCGTGGAGCGCGGGGCGATCAGCCAGCGGAACCGCCGTCCGGCGTCGTCGCCCGCCGCCTGACCGGCCTCCGCACCGCCGCCGCAGACCCCCTCGACGGCGCGCAGCGCGGCCCGCACCCCGACGACGTCGGCGTCCGGGTCGAGCGCCTTCAGCTTCGCCTCGTCGAGGTACGTCCGGGCGGCCACGAACGAGTGGGCCCGGCAGTAGACGAGCACACCGGCGTTGAAGCACTCCCCCCGCTCGACCCGGGGCACGACGCGCAGGAGCGCGTACTCGAAGACATCGCGCCGCGTCATCGGCCACCCTCCTCACCGGTACGGGCGACCGCCGGGGCGCGGTCGTCGCCCGCAGCCTGCTTCCGCCGCGGCGGCAGCCGGTCGGTGAGCCAGCCCGGCGCCTGGGAGGGCCGGGTCGCGGTGGGCGCGTCCAGGGTGATCCGCTCGTGGATGGTCGCGGCCCGCGCGAGCAGCGGGGCGACATAGGCCCGGCGCACCTCGTCGGCGGAGTCGAAGCCGGGCTCGTCGGCCAGCCAGACGTCCGGTACGTCGGCGGCGACCTCGGTGAGCAGTTCCTCGGTGACCAGCGGGGCGAGCTCGGCGGCCGCGGCCGCGATGTCCGGCCCGAAGGGGGCCAGGACGTGGTCGGAGGCGTTGTACGGCTTGGCGGCGGAGGCCTGGGCGCCCGGCCAGTTGTGGTGCCAGATCATGGTCGCGCCGTGGTCGATGAGCCAGAGGTCTCCGTGCCAGACGAGCAGGTTGGGGTTGCGCCAGGAACGGTCCACGTTGTTGATCAGCGCGTCGAACCAGACGATCCGCCCGGCCTCGGCCGCCCCGACCTCGTAGGCGAGCGGGTCGAACCCGAACGAGCCCGGCAGATAGTCCATCCCGAGGTTCAGCCCACCGCTCGCCCTGAGCAGCTCCTGCACCTCCTCGTCGGGCTCGGCGAGTCCGATGACAGGGTCCAGCTCGATGGTCACCAGCTCCGGCACGCGCAGCCCGAGCCGTCGGCCGAGCTCCCCGCAGATGATCTCGGCGACGAGCGTCTTGCGGCCCTGTCCGGCCCCGGTGAACTTCATGACGTACGTGCCGAGATCGTCGGCCTCGACGATTCCGGGGAGCGAGCCGCCCTCACGCAGGGGCGTGACGTAGCGGGTCGCAATGACCTCTTCTAGCATTTTTCGGGCCACCCAATCCCTTGTGAAGTGAGCATTTTAGCCGGGGGGGGATCACCGGGCAGGCCGGCCCCGGCGCCGACTCCCCCGCCGAACGCTTCGTGCCGCCCGGTGGTGTCGGCGTTTCGGCCACTTCCTGCCCGGGCCCGCTCCAGGCCCCACCAGGGCTCCCGCGCCCGCGGGGTTCCCGACGCCGGAGATTGCGGGGCTCACAGCACGACCGGATGACGTGTGTTCGATATCGCGGCCGCCTCGTTGGACCTCGTGACTCCGCCGCAGCGACCGTCCGAGGGGGAACGATGACGTCGGCCATCACACAGGACCAGCCGCCGCAACGACCGCAAGGGAGCTCGCCGGACGACCCGCCCGAGGAGGCCGGTGTTCGAGAGGAGGAGTATCTCTACCGCGACGAGTCACGGCTCCGGGCCGGATCCCAGCTGACCTCCCGGACCATGGCGCGGCGCCTGCCCTCCCTCGTCCGGCGCTCGGTGCGGTTGGCCTGGCACGTGGATCGCGGCGCGACCGTCGGCCTGCTGATGTGCCAGATCGGGACCGGCGTCCTCGCGGCCCTCGGCCTCCTGGCCGTCACGGGCACGATCACGGCGCTGGTCTCCTCGGGCGACATCACCGAGCGCCTGTGGGACGCCGCCCCGCAGCTGGCCGTCATCGCCACCGCCGCCGGTCTGCGCGCGCTGCTGGGCATCACCGTCGTCTGGCTCACCGGCCGGCTGCGCCCGGTGCTCGGCCGGGCGGCGGAGCTGACGATGATCGAGGCCGCACTCGGCGCGGAGCCGGCCGCCAACAACAAGCCCGGCTACAACGACGCCTACGACATCGCCGACCGTGGCGCGCAGGTCACCCCCGACCTCGTCGAGGAGGCGCAGGACGTCCTCGCGGCCACCGCCACACTCGCCGCCGGGGCAACCGTGCTGACCGTCCTGCACCCGCTGCTCCTTCCGCTTCTCCTTCTCGCGTGCCTGCCGCAGGCCGCCGCCTACGTCCGCTCCGCCCGCGTGATCTACCTCGCCGGCCTGGAGACCTCCGGGCGGCGCCGGATGCTGAGCAAACTGCGCTGGCACATGGCCTACACGGAGTCCAGCGAGGAGATGCGGGCCTGTCTGGCCGGTCCCTTCCTCACCGGCCGCTACCGAAAGCTGGCCGCCACCGTCAACGCGGCCGAACGCCGGGCCGCGAACACCGGTGCCTGGATGGGACTGGCCGGGGCCGCCGCCGGCGGAGTCGCCTCGATCGCGGTGTGGGCGGCGCTGCTGTGGCTCCTGGCCTCGGGGCGGATGGACCTGGCGGCTGGCGGCGGAGCCGTCTTCGCGCTCCAGACCGCCACCGGCTCGGTGCGGGGCATCATCAGCGGCGGGGCCCGCCTGGTGCGCACCGGCTGGTACGTGCAGGACTGGCAGAACTTCCTCGACAACGCCCACGGCCAGGCCATGACCGACTCCCGTGGCACCGCCTCCCTGGCCGCCGCCCCGCAGCGCTTCGAGGTCCGCGACGTCACCTACCGCTACGACGGCGCCCCCAAGGACAGCCTGCGCAACGTCTCGCTGCACGTGAAGCGCGGCGAGATCGTGGCGCTGGTCGGGGAGAACGGCTCCGGCAAGTCCACGCTCTCCCGCCTGCTGTGCGGGCTGCTGCTGCCCACCGAGGGCGACGTGGCCTGGGACCACGCCGCCACGGTGGACCTCGATCCGTGGAGGGCCTGGGAGCATGTCGCGCTGGTGCCGCAGAAGTTCACGTATCTCCCGCTGACGATGCGCGACAACATCACGTTCGGCCAGGGCGACACCGGCGACGCGGCCGTGCTCGCCGCGTGCGAGTCGTCCGGTGCCGCGGAGATCCTGCCGGACCTCCGCTCCGGCCTGAACACCCTCCTCACCAGCGAATGGTTCGGCGGACAGCAGCTCTCCGGAGGACAGTGGCAGCGCCTGGTTCTCACCCGCGCCTTCCACCGGCAGGCCGCACTGCTGGTGATGGACGAACCCACCGCCGCTCTCGACGCCCGCGCGGAGCACCGGATCTTCACCGGCCTGCGCGAACTGGCCAAGGACCGCGCCGTGCTGCTGATCACCCACCGCCTCACCAACGTGGCCGTCGCCGACCGGATCGTCGTCCTGGACGAGGGCCGGATCGTCCAGGAGGGCACCTACGCCCAGCTCACCCGGGAGCCGGGCCTCTTCCGGTCCCTGTGGGAACTGCAGCGCCGCATGAGCGACGGCACCGCCTGACCACCCCTGCCACAGGCGGCCGGGGCCGGAGCGGGCGGGCCGCAGGCTCCGCGGCGCCACGTGGCGCTGCGGGGGTCCGGCAGCCCGGAGGGGCACGGCGGTCTCGTGCGGCAGCGGCCCGCTGGGCGGCCCCGTCCCCGGGGCCCGGCATACCCCGTCCCGGTGACGGGTAGAGGCCTGTTCTCCGCCGGTGCGGCGAGCGGGTAAGTGGTCAGTTCCCCGCCGGTGTTCGCACGGCCGGTGCCCGCCGGGCCGCAGGCACGTGCAGCCGACCGGGCCGTGCGTGCGGTGGCCCGGCCCGCCCTCCCATGGAGCGTCCATGCTGCGGATCCACTTCACCCCCGAGGACCTGACGCGGGTCAGGGTGGCCCCGGGGCCGGACTTCCTGTGGGAGATCACCAACAGCGTGCAGACCCTCCAACGGACGGACGGGGAGCGGGTGTTCGGCGCCTGGCGGCGCTGGGTGCGGCCCCGGCTCCCGGAGAGCCGGCGGTTACTCTCCCCGCTCCTGCCGCCCCATGGGTACTCCCCCGACTTCCTCACCCCCACCTCCGGCGACCGCACCACGCTCGGGGCCGCCGTCGACACCCTGCTCCGTACGCCGCGGCCGAGGCTGCGGGCGGAGCTGACCCGGCTGGCCGGGACGCGGCGGCTGCCCGGCTGGGCCGTCTCCCTGGCCGAGGGCGACCCGGACGCGCTCGCACGGCTGGGCAAGGCGCTCCACGCCTACCAGGCGGAGGTGCTCGTACCGCACTGGCGGCATGTCCGCGCGGCGCTGGAGGCCGACCGGGCGCTGCGGACACGGCAGCTGATGGACGGCGGCACCGAGGCGCTGCTGACGGGTCTCGGGCCCGACGTCCACTGGCGGCCGCCCGTGCTGGAGGTCACCTACCCGGTCGACCAGCACCTGCGGCTGAACGGTCGGGGCCTGGTGCTCCAGCCGTCGTTCTTCTGCTGGCCCACCCCGACCACCCTGGCGGACAGTGACCTGCCGCCCGTCCTGGTGCACCCGATCCACCACGCGGCCGACTGGGCGGACACCGCGGGGGCTGCGGAAGCGGCGACGGGCCGGAGCGCTCTCGGCCGCCTCCTCGGACAGACCCGCGCCGATCTGCTGCGGGCCGCCCGCACGGGATGCTCGACCGTGGAGGCGGCCCGGATGCTCCAGGTGACCCACCCCGCCGTCAGCCAGCACATGAACGTCCTGCGCGCGGCGGGGCTGACCACCACCGTCCGCACGGCGGGCCGCGCCTTTCACGTCGCGACCGCCGAGGGGCGTGCGCTGCTGGCCACGGAGGACCGCCGGGCGGGACGCGGATCCGGCGTCAACCCGCGCCCGTAAGCCTGGACTTACAGCGCTTGTGCCCGTCCCCGCCGGGCCACCACGCTGTCCCCTGTCACAGCACCGCCCGGCCGGACGGCCCCACCTCCCGTCCCCGCACGGTGACGTTCCCGTACGGCCCCGTCCCCCACAGGAGCCTCATGCGCGCGAGACTTGTCCCGGCCACGATCGCAGCACTCACCCTCGGAGCACTTCTCCTCCCCGGCACCGCTCAGGCCTCCCCCGCCCCCGCCGTCCCGGTCGTGGACGTACGGGCCCACGACTCGACGGCCGGCACGGCCCTCGCCTCCGGATACGACGCGCCGGGGGCCAGGCTGCGCGTCGACGCCGGGCGGACGAGCGCCGCCCGCTGGCTGGAGATCGACTACCAGGTCCAGCAGACCGGCTACTGGTGCGGTCCCGCCGCGACCCGCATCGCGCTCTCCGCCCGCGTCGCAGCGCCGAGCCAGGGCGAGCTGGCGGCGCAGCTCGGCACGACCGAGGCGGGCACCGATCACATCGGCCAGGTCACCGCCGTGCTGAACGCCCGTCTCGGCGGGGGCTGGTACGAGACCAAGGAGATGCCGAACGACCCGCCCACCCAGGCCCAGCGGGACCTCCTGTGGCACGACATCGCCTTCGACATCGACCGCAACTATCCGCTGGTCGCCAACATCGTCGCCCCGCCGGGCAATCAGCCGCCCGGATACCCGCCGGACCAGACGATCTACCACTACTTCACGGTCTTCGGCTACGACGCGGTCGACCGCACGGTCCTGATCGCGGACCCGGCGTCCTTCGCCGGCAACCAGATCTACTGGATCTCCTTCGACCAGCTGGCCACCCTGATCCCGCCGAAGGGCTACTCCGCCTGACGCCCCGTACCCCACATCCCACATCCCGCATCCTCACTTCCCTGACCAGGAGGTCACGTTGAGCACCCAACGGCCCACCCGCAGAGGCGTCCTGAAGGCCGCCGCCGGAATCACCGCGACCACCGCGCTCGGCGCGGGAGGCGTGCTGGCGTCGGCGTCCGCCGCCCATGCGGTGGGCGACGGCTTCGGCCTGCGCATCGTGGACCGCGACGAGCGCGACCCCCGTATGCGCTACTTCCGCTTCGCGACCGACGCGATCGGCTGGAACCCCGGCGTCAACGTCCTGCTGCCGGACGGCTACCACTCCGGCGGGCGCAGGTATCCGGTCCTGTACCTGTTCCACGGAGGCGGCACCGGCCAGGACTTCATCACCTTCGACCGGATGGGCATCCGCGCCTGGACCGCCGGAGAGCCCCTCATCGTCGTGATGCCGGACGGCGGCGCCGCGGGCTGGTACTCCAACCCGGTCGCCTCCAACGTCGGCCCCCGCAACTGGGAGACCTTCCACATCGCCCAGCTCCTCCCGTGGGTGGACGCCAACTTCCGTACGTACGCGGAGTACGACGGCAGGGCCGTCTCCGGCTTCTCGATGGGCGGATTCGGCGCGCTGAAGTACGCGGCCAAGTACTACGGACACTTCGCCTCGGTCAGCTCCCACTCCGGCCCGGCCAGCCTGCGCCGCGACGCCGGCCTCGTCACCCACTGGGCCAACCTCTCCTCTGCCGCTGTGGAGTTGGGTGGCGGCACGGTCTACGGGGCGCCGCTGTGGGACGAGGTGCGGGTCAGCGCAGACAATCCGGTGCAGCGCGTCGGGAGTTACCGGAACAAGCGGGTGTTCCTGGTGGCGGGCACCAGCCCCGACCCGGTCAACTGGTTCGACACGGTCAACGAGACCCAGGTGCTGGCCGGGCAGCGGGAGTTCCGGGGCACTCTCGGCGCGGCGGGGATTCCGCACGAGTGGCACGAAGTGCCCGGCGGCCACTTCGTCCGCCCCGAACTGTTCCGGCGGGACCTGGACGGGATCGTCGCCCGGCTCCGTAAGGCCTGACCGGCCGGGCCACCGGCGTACGGCGCGGTCGTCGGCGTGAACATCGCGGTCGCAGGGCACGTACCTCTGACCGACGTGCCCGAGACGGGGACACCGACGAAGGGAATGCCGCGATGAGCGCAACGCAGGAGCACCGGAGCCTCCTCGGACGCCGCACGGTCGTCGCCGCGGTGGGAGCGGCCGGAGCGGCTGCCGCCCTCACCGCGTGCGGCGGCGGGTCGGACGAGAAGGGAGGCTCCGACGGAGCCGAACAGCCCGGCAGCGGGGGCGAGCAGCAGGGCGGCGCGGTGCTCGCCGCCACCGCCGACATCCCGGAGGGAGGCGGAGTGGTCTTCGCCGCGCAGAAAGTCGTGGTGACCCAGCCGAAACCGGGCGAGTTCAAAGCGTTCTCGTCCACGTGCACCCATCAGGGCTGCGCGGTCAAGGACGTCTCGGCCGGGACGATCACCTGCCCCTGCCACAACTCCACCTTCGACGCCGCCACGGGCAGCCCGACCGGCGGGCCCGCCACCCAGCCGCTGCCCGCCCGTGAGATCACCGTCGAGGGCGACTCGATCAGGCTGGCGTAGCCGCCGCCCCCTGTCTGCGGGGCCGCTTCCAGCCGCCGAGGATCGCGTCCGTGGTGGTGACGGTGGCGACCAGCGCCAGGGTGTTGCGGACCATGGCGGGGGTGTATTCAGCGGGCACCCCCGCGATGGCGTCGGCCGGGACGACGGCCGTGTAGCCGAGGTTGACCGCGTCGAAGACGGCGTTGGGGACGGCGATGTTGGCCGAGACGCCGGTGACGACGAGCGTGCGGCAGCCGAGGTTGCGCAGCAGCGGGTCGACATCGGTGCCGGCCAGCGGCGAGAGTCCGTGCAGCCGGCGGACGACGAGGTCCTCGTCGGCGACCTCGATGGGGGGTGCGACCCGGACGGCGGTGCTGCCGGTGTGCTGCTGGACGGGCAGCCGGGCGGCGGCGCGGAAGAGCACTCGACGGTCAGAAGGACGGTGGTGGCGGGGTCGAGCAGCGCGGTGAGCCGCTCGTGCGATTCCCTCGACGGCACGGGCACCCCTCCTCTGTCTTCCGGGTTCCGTGGACGGACCGGGCGCGCGAGAGTAGCGGCCATTGCGTCACGAAGGAAGAGCGTCCATGATTTCTGACAGCCAGTCAGAACCACGGACATCGAGGAGAGGGCGGCCATGACCGACACCCAGCGACGAGGCCGCCGGATCATGATGACGCCCGAGGAGCGGGACGCCTATCTCGGCGAGCAGCGCACCTGCCGGGTGGCGACGCTCGGCCCGGACGGCGCTCCGCACATCGGTGCGCTGTGGTTCGTCTGGGACGGCGGCTCGCTCTGGCTGTACTCCATCACGCGCAGCCTGCGCTGGTCCCAGTTGCGCAAGGACCCCAGGATCGCCGTGGTCGTGGACGACGGTGAAGGGTACGAGGAACTGCGCGGCGTGGAGCTCACCGGCCGGGCGGAGTTCGTCGGCGAGGTGCCCCGCACGGGCGAGCCCTGTCCCGAACTCGTTGAGCCGGAGCGACTGTTCCCGGTGAAGTACTTCGGCATCACGGAGATGCCGCACGACGGCCGGCATGCCTGGCTGCGGCTCACCCCGGAGAAGATCACCTCCTGGGACTTCCGCAAGCTCGCCGGTCTCACCTGAGCCGGGGCCGGGGCGGGGCCGGTCCGGGGCCGGGGGCTGCCGCCCTTCGGGCTCCCCCTCAGAGGCTCATCCGCCGCCGGCCACCACGCCCGCACCCGCCGCGCGCAACGCAGCCACCGCGGCCCGGACCGACGGGCGGCGGTCCGCGTCCGTACGCCAGACCGCGTGGACGTGCCGCCGCATGGTCTGCCGCACCGGCACCAGCCGCACCCCGTCGGGCACCGGTCCTCGCCCCAGCCGCGGCGCCACGCAGACGCCGAACCCGGCGGCGATCAGCGCGAGTTGTGTGTGGTGCTCACCGGCCAGGTGGGCGATGCGCGGCTCGATGCCCCGGGACCGCAGGGTGAACATGAGCCAGTCGTAACAGAATTCGCCCTCGGGCCATGACACCCACGGATCGTCCGCGAAGTCCTCCAGGTCCACCTCGTCGCGATCCGCCAGCGGATGCCCCGCAGGCATGGCGATGTCCGGTGCGTCGTCGAGGAGTTCGGCCTTGGCCAGTCCACCGGGCACAGGCAGTCGCTTGTTGCTCCAGTCGAGCACGACGGCCAGGTCGACGTCTCCGCGGAACACCGCGCGCAGCCCCTGCTCGGGCTCCAGCTCCCGGGTACGGACGGTGAGATCGGGGTGGTCCGCGCGCAGGGAGGTGAGCGTCGCGGGGAACAGCCCCCGGGCCGCGGTCGGGAAGGCGCAGATCCGCACCTCGCCGACGACCTCGCCCCGCTGGGCCTCGATGTCGGACTGGGCGAGCTCCACCTGCGACAGGATCCGCGCGGCGTGGTCCGCGAGCAGCCGGCCGGCGTCGGTGAGGCGGACCCCGCGGCCGTTCTTGGCGAGGAGGCGCTGCCCCACCTCGCGCTCCAGCTTGGCCATCTGCTGCGAGACCGCCGACGTCGTGACGTGCAGCCCGTCGGCCGCCCCGCTCACCGAGCCGTGCCGGGCGAGGGCGTCCAGGGTGCGCAGCCGCTCCAGGTTCAACATATAAGCGATGCTACGCGATCCATCGCAGAAACATTCGCTTGTCCTACGACGTTGCCTTCGTCAGGCTGGACCCCATGAGCGCTCCCTGCGAGCCGAGGGCCACGGCCCCGGCGTCAGCCCCTCCGGTTCCGCCCGTGCGGTCGGCGACGACCACGGCACCGGCCCCGGCCGCCCGGCGACCGGCTCTCGACTGGCGGATCCGGTTCGCGGGACTCTCGCTCATCTGGGGGTTCAGCTTTCTGCTGATCAAGGTCGGGACCGAGGGGTACGCCCCGTTCCAGGTCACCTTCGGCCGCCTGCTGGCCGGTACGGCGGTGCTGGTCGCCGCCATGGCGATGCGCCGGGAACGGCTGCCGCGTTCGGCCCGGACGTGGGGGCACCTCACGGTCGCGGCGCTGCTGCTCAACGCGCTGCCGTTCTCGCTCTTCTCCTACGCGGAGCTGACGATCCCCTCGACGCTGGCCGGGATCTGCAACGCGACCTCGCCGCTGTGGGGCATGGCGCTGTCGGTGGTCGCCCTGTCGGAGGACCGCCCGACGCGCCGCCGGGTGGCCGGCCTGGGCGTCGGCTTCCTCGGCGCCCTCACGGTGCTGGGCGCCTGGCAGGGCTTCTCCGGCCTGGATCTGCCGGGCACGGCCATGGCCCTGCTCGCCTCGTTCTGCTATCCGGTCGGCTGGATCTACATCCGCCGCACGCTGGCCGGGACCGGCTCGTCGACGCTGGCGCTGACGGGCAGCCAGCTCTGCCTCGCCACGGCGCAACTGGCCGTGGTGACACCGCTGTTCACCTCCGCCCCCACTTCCTTCCCCCTTCTGCCCACGCTCTCCGTCCTCGCCCTGGGGGCGCTGGGCACGGGCCTCGCGGTGCTGCTCCAGTACGGCCTGGTCCAGGAGGTCGGTCCGACGACGGCGCAGATGGTCACATACTTCATCCCGGTGATCGCGACGGCGGCGGGCGTGGCGCTGCTCGGCGAACAGCTGAGCTGGAACACCCCGGTCGGGGCGCTGGTCGTCCTCGTCGGGGCGGC
>NZ_QWFA01000173.1 GCF_003501885.1 Streptomyces globisporus | reverse complement strand
CCCGTACGGACCCCACCCGTACGCGAGCTCCGCCCCGTCCCCCCGAGCCGCCGCCCCGGCGGTCCCCGAGCAAGGAGCACCGCGATGAGTGAGCTGATCACCGCGGAACTGGTCGACCTCGATCTGTCCGCCGCAACGAAGGAAGCCGCCGCGAGGTCGCTCGCCGAGCGGATGGTGGCCGCGCACCGCGTCACCGATCTCGACGGCTTCCTGGCCGACGTCGCCGCCCGTGAGGCTCAGATGCCGACCGGCCTCGACGGCGGCATCGGCATCCCGCACTGCCGCAGCGAGCATGTGAACGCCCCGACGCTGGCCTTCGGCCGCAGCGCCGCGGGCATCGATTTCGGTGCGGCCGACGGTCCCGCCGACCTGATCTTCCTCATCGCCGCCCCGGCCGGGGCCGACGACGACCACCTCACCATCCTGTCGGGGCTGGCCCGCCGGCTGATGGACCGGGAGTTCACGGCCGCGCTGCGCGCCGCAACGGACCCGGCGGCGATGGCCGCGCTGATCCGGGGCGAGGAGCCGATGGAGGAGCCCGCCCCCGCGGAGGAGCGGGCGGAGCAGGCGGAGGACACGCCGTCCGAGACCGTCGAAGGGGCCGGGAGCGTCCCCTTCCGGATAGTCGCCGTCACCTCCTGCCCCACCGGCATCGCCCACACCTACATGGCCGCCGAGTCCCTGGCCTCGGCGGGCCGCGCCGAGGGCGTCGAGGTGACGGTGGAGACCCAGGGCTCGGCCGGCTTCAAGAAGCTGGACCCCGGTGTCATCGCGGCGGCGGACGCCGTGATCTGGGCGCATGACGTGGAGGTCCGGGAGAAGGCCCGCTTCCGCGGCAAGCCCCTGGTCGACGTCGGGGTGAAGGCGGGCATCAACCGCCCCGCCGAACTGATCGCCGAGGCCCGCCGCAAGGCGGAGCGCGGAGAGATCGCCGCCGTGTCCGAGGCCGACGGCGGTAGGGACTCCGGCAAGGGTGACGGCGCGGGATCCGGCGCGGACCACGCGCACTTCGGCGTCCGGCTCCGTACGTATCTGATGTCCGGCGTGAGCTACATGGTCCCGTTCGTCGCGGCGGGCGGTCTGCTGATCGCCCTGTCGTTCGCCATCGGCGGCTACGAGATAGCGAGCGCCAAGTCGGTGGCCGACCACTTCGTGTGGGGCGATGCGGACAGTTGGGCGGCGCTGCTCAACCAGATCGGTTCGGCGGCCTTCGCGTTCCTGGTGCCGGTGCTGGCCGGGTACATCGCGTACGGGATGGCGGACCGGCCCGCGCTGGTGCCGGGCTTCGTCGGCGGATCCATCGCGCTGACGGTGAACGCCGGGTTCCTCGGCGGTCTGGTCGCCGGTCTGCTGGCCGGTGCGGTGGTGATGGCGATCCAGCGGGTGCCGGTCCATGCGACGTTGCGCGGCATCATGCCGGTGCTGGTGATCCCGTTGATCGCGTCGGCGGTCGTGGGCTTCCTGATGTTCATCGTGGTCGGCAAGCCCATCGCCTCGCTGCAGAACGCGCTGACGGATTGGCTGAACGGTCTGTCGGGCTCCAACGCGGTGATCCTCGGTGTCGTCCTCGGCCTGATGATGTGCTTCGACATGGGCGGCCCGCTGAACAAGGTGGCGTACGCCTTCGCGGTCGGCGGTCTCGCCGATCCGACGGACGGCAGCCTGAAGGTGATGGCCGCGGTCATGGCGGCCGGGATGGTCCCGCCGCTGGCGATGGCGCTCGCCACCACCGTCCGCAAGAAGCTGTTCACGAAGACCGAGCGGGAGAACGGCCGCGCGGCCTGGGTGCTGGGGGCCTCGTTCATCACCGAGGGCGCGATCCCGTTCGCCGCCGCCGATCCGCTGCGGGTCATCCCGTCCGTGATGGCGGGCGGCGCGGTCACCGGGGCGCTGTCGATGGCCTTCGGCGCGACGCTGCGCGCTCCGCACGGCGGCGTCTTCGTCGTCCCGCTGATCGGCGAGCCGTTCCTCTACCTGCTCGCCATCGCCGCCGGAACGCTGGTGGCGACCGCGCTGGTCGTCCTGCTCAAGGGCGTACGCCGGGCGGCTCCGGACGCGGCCGGGGAGGCGGGGGCCGCGGGCTCCGACGACTCCCGGGTCACGGTCGCCGCCTGAACACCTCACCACCCCGCACGACACCACCATCCCTCACCGAGGAGTGATCCATGCACCAGCAGACCGTCGTCATAGGTTCCCGCAGCGGGCTGCACGCCCGCCCGGCGTCGCTGTTCGTCAAGGCCGCCGCCCGTCAGCCGGTCAAGGTGACCATCGCCCGTGAGGGCCGCGACCCGGTCGACGCCCACAGCATGCTCGCGGTGCTGGCCCTGGCGGCGCCGTACGGGGAGCCCGTGGTCCTCAGCGCCGAGGGCGACGGGGCGCAGGCAGCGGTCGAGGAGCTGGCGGAGCTGCTGGCGCAGGATCTCGACGCCGCCGCCTGACCCGGCAGGACACGCTCTAGGTTGGGGGCCGTGACCGAATACTGGAACGCCGCCGCCCCTGCCGTCCTCGCCCTGCCCTCGGGACGGCTGGTCCGGGGCCGGGGTCTGCGCAAGCCGCTCCCCGCGGGCCCCGAACCGGACTTCGCCGTATACCTCCTGGGCCGCACCCCGCCCCCGGTCCGCTGGGAGTCCCGCTGGCTGCGGTGGCCGGACTTCCGGCTCCCGGCGGACCGGGAGGAGGCGCGGGTCCTGCTCCGTGAGGTGTGGGAGCGGGCGGCCGACGAGCGGGTCGAGGTGGCCTGCGGCGGCGGGATGGGCCGGACCGGGACGGCGCTGGCCGTTCTGGCCGTCCTGGACGGGGTGCCGGCCGAGGATGCGGTGGCGTTCGTGCGCGCCGGCTACCACCCGCGGGCGGTGGAAACGCCCTGGCAGCGCCGGTACGTACGGAACTTCGCGCCGCGCTGACCATCAGGGCTTGTCGGGCACGTTCTTGAAGGTGTCGGGCACCGGCAGGGTGGCCCAGCGGCCGATCGGCCAGGCGACGACGACGGCCCGGCCGACGACCTCGTCGACCGGGACCATGCCCTCGTTGGGGTCGTCCTGGTGGTAGCGGGAGTCGGCGGATTCCTGGCGGTGGTCCCCCATGACCCAGACCTTGCCGTGGGGCACGGTGACCTTGAACTGGCCGCCGTCCTCGTCGTTGCTGCAGGGGGTGTTGCCGGGGAAGACGTACGGCTCGTCCAGGGCGGTGCCGTTGACCTTCACCGGCCCGTCGCCCGCGCACTCCACGGTGTCGCCGCCGACGCCGATGACCCGCTTGATGAGGTCCTTCTCCTCGGCGGAGGGCATCACTCCGATGAAGCTCAGCACCTTCTGCACGGTGTTGGGCTCGTCCACGGGCATGCCCGCGAGCCAGTCGGCCGGGTCGTGGAAGACGATCACCTCGCCGCGTTCCGGCTCCGAGCCGAACCAGGGGGTCAGCTTGTCGACCAGGACCCGGTCGCCCCGCTGGAGGGTGTTCTGCATCGAGTCCGAGGGGATGGAGAAGGCCTGCACCAGGAACGTCTTGATCAGCAGGGCCAGCACCAGGGCCATGACGATCAGGAGCGGCAGCTCCACCCAGAACGGCCGCTTCTTCCGTGTCCTCGAACGCCGCGCTCCCGCACGCCCCATGGCCCCGCTCCTCGCCCCGTGAACCGCCTGTGCCCGTCCCTCGGGGGACGGGTCCGATGATCCACTCTATGGGGCGTGGGGCGCGAGGACGGTCGCTATGCGGGTTCCGCGCCGACCGGCGGGACCCGCGCGCCCTCTCCGGCGCGCACGGCTTCGACGACGCTCTGGTGGAAGGTGCGGCTCTCCTCCTCGGAGGGGCAGGGTACGGGGCTGCCCACGAGGGTGAACCAGTCGGAGGAGCCGCTGTACTGCACGGCCACCGACGCCTGTCCGTCGAACCACGTCGTATGCACGGTGAGGTCGCCGCTGAGGATGCCCGCTTCTTCGGTGCGCACTCCGCCGGTGCCCGTGTAGACCCCGCTGGTCGTCCAGGATGCCCAGCTCATGATGGTCACCTTTCGGACGATGACACTGCTTGTCCGGCCGATTTCCTTCGAGTATGGCACCGCCGGTGGGACTGTGCACGGGTCTGTGCGGTCCGGCCCCCGGGGCCCGGTCTCAGGCTCTCTCGAGCGCCCCGCGGACGAACGCGGCCTGGCCCGCGTGCTGGAGGTCCTCGGCGACGACGCTGATCAGCCGGACACCGAGAGTCACCGGGGGCGACCAGCTCTCGTCGACGATCCGGTCGAGGGCGTGGCCCTCCAAGGCCGCGACGAAGTCGAGCGTCCGCTCCTGTACGGCGTCGAAGTAGCCGAGCAGGGGTTCGGCGGAGTCCACGCGGACGGCGGCGACCTCGTCACTGCTGTGCCCGTAGCCGGTGTCCGTCCGGTCGAGGGGGAGCGCGAAGCGGTCGGCCCAGCCTTCGGTGAGCCAGATCTGTGCCGTGCCCGAGGCGTCGGCGATGTGGTCGTCCTGGACGCGGGTGAGATGCCAGACGAGCCAGGAGATGGAGTTGGCGTCCTCGTCGAGCCGGGCGTTGAGGTCGTCGGCCGGCAGTCCCTCGACCGCCGCGTGGACGGCCTCCCCGATCCGGTCGAACGCTTCGGCCAGCATGCCTGCGGTGTTCATCCGCCCACTGTCGCTCACCGGGCGCCGGGGGCCCGGGGTGCGACACACCGCCGTACGATCTGCTCATGGTGCAGAGCAGCGCGCAGGACGTCGATCGGTATCTCGCCGAGGCCCCGGAGGCCCGCCGGGAGGCCCTCACGAGGTTGCGGGCGCTGTGCCGGGAGGAGCTGACGGGGTTCCGCGAGGTGATGGCGTACGGCATGCCCGCCTATGAGCGGGAGGGAAAGGGCGAGATCGCCTTCGCCGACCAGAAGCAGTACATCTCGTTCCATCTGCTGCGCACGGATGTCCGCGACGCGTTCGCGGACCGGCTGGCCTCGCACGACATGGGCAAGGGCTGTCTGCGGTTCCGCCGGCCGCAGAAGATCGACTTCGAGCTTGTCCGTGACCTTCTGCGGGCGACGGCGGCGACCCCCGGCGCGCCCTGCTGACGGGCGCGGGGAGGGTTCAGACGAGCAGGCTCAGCAGGTGGGCGCAGGCGGTGGCCTCGTCCGGGTGGCGGGCGATGACCTCGTACGTTCCGCGCTCGTACGCCCCGGTCTCCCAGCCGCCGTCCCCACTCCGCCGGACGAAGAGGAAGTCCGGCGGAGTGGGGACGGGCTCGTGGACGCCCTCGATGCGGTAGTAGCCGCCGGGGATCCGTGCTTCGACGAGTGCGGCGTGCAGGGCCCGGCGGTCCATACCGGGTTACGCGCCCGCGGGCGTCAGGTAGGCGTTGTCCAGCAGCCACTTCACGTTGAGCCGCTGTCCCTCGCCCGGGTCGAGGAACACGGCGTCGAGCTTGATCTGCTGCCCGCCGCCGGGCTGCTCGAACCACGGGGCGATGGAGCCCTGCCAGACCCAGAAGGGCTTGGCGACCTTGTAGACGCGGTAGTCGCACGGGGTGTCCGCGTCACGGGTGTTGAGGTTCTGCGGGGGCAGGGCTCGCTCGGCGTAGGCGTCGCCGGCGGGGGCCAGGTAGCCGCCGTATTCCGAGCCGAAGCGGTCCAGGCGCTGGCCGGTGCGCAGCTTGACGGGCTCCTTGTCGATCTCGCCGTTCACCTCGGCGAAGCCGTCGTTGGGCGGGTACTTCCAGCTGCCGGTGTCCGCGGGCCCTTCCCAGTACTTCTTCAGGAAGTCCTTCGGGGTGAGGTCTCCGGTGCGCTGGTAGCCGTTCAGGAGCGGGCCGACCGGCGCGAGCCGCTTGTTCGGCAGCCACTTGGGGCCGAGGCGGGCGTCGCCGCGGAACTCTCCGGTGCACGGTTCGTGGCGTTCGGCGGCGGGAGCGGGCCTCTCGGGCCCCGGTGCGGCGCTCGCCGTCGGGGCGGTGATCAGCCCGGCGGTGATGCCGAGGGCGGCGAGTGCGGTACGCATACGGTTCATTCAGGAGTCCCCTTGAGCACTGATGATCCATCAGGACAGCTGACGTAGGGTAACCGCTCGGCTACTACAAGGTTTCGCGCCATGCCGCTTTCCGGCCGGTCGGAACAGCACCGCGCCCCGGTCGCGGCGGTGCGCGTCCGGGGCGTGGTGGTCGGCCGGGTGTGCACCCCCGGCCGGTACGGCTGCTAGCTGACGTTGACGTCGATGCAGGCGTAGAAGGCGTTCGCGGTGTCCGCGATGTTCCAGACGGCCAGGACCTTCTGCTGACCGGTCTTGTTTCCGAAGTCGACCTGGTGGCTCACGGTCGCACCGGGCTGCGCGCCGCCGTCGTCGAATTCGGCGATCTTCTCGCCGCCCACGAAGTACTGCCAGGTGCTGGTCGAGTGGCGTGCGGTGATCTTCCACTCGAACTGCTGAGAACGGTTCACCGGGGTGACGGCCCAGCCCTTGGAGTCGTCGTCCAGCTCGGCGAAGCCGCTGTTGCCGCCGCTGCAGCTGGTGAGCCCCTTGGGGCCCTCGACGCTCTGCGGCTCGTACTTGATCGCACCACAGCTGACGGTTCCGGCGGCACACTGGGCCTGACGGCTCGGCGGGTTGGAGATGTAGCCGTGGGCACTGGCGGAGCTCGCCGGGAGGCTCAGGGCGAGGATCGGGGCGAGCATGGCGCCGACGGCGAGTGCGGTCTTCCTTTTCGCGTGCATGCTTCTCCTTCACATGAGACCGCACCGCGCGGTGGCGGACCGTGGGGGGCCCGGCTTCGACGGCGAGGCCTCGCGAGTGTGGGGCCAAGAGGCGCGAAGGGCTGCAAGTCCCTTGCCGGACAAGCCTGATGACAGGTGTCCGGAAAGGCCTTGCACTTGGACTAGACCATACCTACCGACGCGTGCACGTCAAGGGTGGCGCCCGGCGGGCGGCCGCCCTGCGAAGCCGCGCGGGCGGCCGCCCGCGGTGCGAGCGGCCGCCCGGGTGACACGATCACTCCTGGTCGTCGCCGTAGCGGACCGTGACCCGCTCGAAGCCGAGGGAGCCGAGCAGACCCTTCAGCATGTCGGCGGTGTTCTTCTCCGCCCGGGCAGTCAGTTCGCTCTCCTTCGCCGCTTCCGAGATGTGCCGGGCGGCGAGCTTGTTGACCGCTTGCTCGCTGCCGGGGTTGTCGGAGAAGAGGTCGCCGAGACGATCGAGGAGACCGCGCTGCTTGGACACCGCGTAGGAGCGGTCCGGGTCTAGGGCCGGTTCACCCAGTACGGCCCGGGGCAGGCGCAGTTCGGCCTCGGTGCGATCCTCGTTGACCTTGACGCCGCCCTCGGTGACCTTGCCCAGGTCGACGGAGGCGTCGACCGTGCCGGCCCCGACGAACAGGGTGCGGGTGCCGCGCAGGGCGTCGGGGACGAACTTCGTGTCCTTCTCCAGGTCGACGACGACCTGAAAGTTGCCCGAGGCGGCCTCGTACGAGCTCATGTCCTGGATGGACTCGAGCACGGCGGGACCCGACCGGTCATGGGTCTCCTCGCCGAAGAAGTCGTCGAGCCCCGGCAGCAGACTGAGCCGGCTGCCGGCGAACAGCAGGGCCAGCACGGCCGCGCCCGCGCCCAGGACTTTCAGCCATCCCCGCGAGGGGCGGGCTGTGCGCTTTCGGTCGCCGTGCGGCGCGGGCTCTGTGGTTACGTCGCTGGACGTCATGTTCTGCGTGTGACCCGCATCCGGCGATTTCAGTCCGCCTTGCGCCGCCTCTCGTTCAAACTCCTCCACAAAATAGGCCCGTTCCGGTAGGGGCGGGCAGACGCCCGGACATGCCCCGGGGCCCGGAGCCGCTCAGCGCGGTGAGGCCGCCACCCGCACGCGGTCGCTGTCACCGTCGGAGAGGAACATGGCAAGTTCTCTCCCCTGGTCGGCCACGGCGGCCCGATCGGCCCGGGAAAGGGTGCGCAGGGGGTCCACCGTGACGACGCCCTCCGTGACGGTCCAGGTGGCGGCGGTGCGGCCGTCGACCAGGACGACGCGCTCACCGGCCACCGAGAGGCCGCGGTGGGCGTCGTCGATGATCCGGCTGCGGTCCTGGTAGCCGAGGATGGCGTTGTCGAAGGCGGGCAGGAACCGTACCGGGGCGGGGGTGTCCGGGTCCGGGCGCGGCGCGTCGGGCAGGTCGAGCAGTTCCCTCCCCCGCTCGTCGCGGAAGCGGACCAGTTCGCCGCGTACGGCGGCCACCGCGCCGGGCAGCCCGGCCAGGCCGGACCAGGCGCGCAGGTCGGCCGTGGCGGCCGGCCCGTACGCGGCCAGGTAGCGCCTGACCAGCGTCTGTCCGACCGGGTCGGTGCCGTCGGGGGCGGGCGGATCGACCGGGCGGCCCAGCCAGGAGGACAGCGCGACATTGCGCACCCCGCCCTTGGTGCGCCACAGCCCCCGGGGCGGCGCCTGCGCCATCGGGACGAGGCCGGCGACCACCATCTCGCCCAGCGGGCGTGGCCCCGGCCCGGGCCAGCGCTCGGCGAGCGCCCGCACGATTTCGGCCGCGGTGCGGGGCTCGCCGTCGGACATCAATTCCCGTGCGTCCGAGGCGAGTTCTTCGAGGTCGACGCCTTTGAGCTCGTCGCGGTAGACGCCGAGGACCCGTTGGCGCAGCATCGCTTCGTGACGTGCCCGCCAGGTGAGGACGTCGTCGGCGGTGACGAGGTGGACCGTGCGGCGCATCAGATGGGTGCGCACCACGCTCCGCCCGGTCAGCAGGTCCGAGAGAACGGCCGGATCGAATGCGGTCAGCCGGGACCAGAGCCCGATGAAGGGCTCCTGGGGTTCCTGCGCCTGGAGACCGCAGAGGTGGGCCACCGCGTCCACGACCGGCAGATCGGCCCGCTCCAGCAGCAACTGGCGTGCGAGGGTGGCGCGGTTGAGCGCCCGCTTGTCGAGGACGGTCACGGTGTCGTCTCTTCCTGTTCGGCTGCTCGCCCTCGTCTCCCGGCCGTCGGCGCCTCGCGCGCTCCCGCGCCGCCGGTGGTCACGTCGCGGTCCGCCCGTCGAGCGTCTCGCGCAGGATGTCCGCGTGCCCGGCGTGCTGGCAGGTCTCGGCGATGACATGGGTCAGCACCCGCCGTACGCTCCACTCGCTGCCGGGTTCGTTCCAGGGCGCCTCGGGGAGGGGGTGCGAGGCCGAGAGGTCGGGGACCGTGAGGATGATCTTCTCGCTCCGGGCGGCGACCTCCTCGTACGCCTGGAGGATCCCCGCCACCGTCTCCCCGGGCAGCATCCGGAATTCCTTCTCCCGGTCGATCGCCCACTTCGGGTACTCGCGTGCCGTGCCGGCCATGAAGTCCTCCCACGTCACGCCGTCGGGCAGGGCGAAGGACATCGCCGAGGGGCCCTCGACGGCGAAGTTCAGCCAGCCCTCCTCCATGGCCGTGACGTGCTTGACGAGGCCGCCGAGACACAGGGCGCTGACCGTCGGGGCCTGGCCGGCCTGCTCGTCGGTGAGGCCGCTCACCGAGGCGGTCAGGGCGGCTCGCGCCTCGGCGAGGGCGGCGAGCAGGTCGCTGCGCTCGGCGTCGGGGGTTACCGAGGGGGTCGTCATGGCGATCGGGTCCTTCCGGAGTTCCTGTCGTGCGGTACGGATCGACCTTCCCAGGAGAAGCGGCCAGGATGCGGCCTCTTCTCCGCTCATACTCGTGTCATGCCGAAGACTTCAGCACGACTGCTGGCGCTGCTCTCCCTGCTCCAGGCGCGCCGCGACTGGCCGGGGCAGCTGCTGGCCGAGCGACTGGAGGTCAGCCCGCGCACGGTACGGCGCGACGTCGACCGGCTGCGGGAGCTGGGCTACCCCATCGCGGCGTTCAAGGGGCCCGACGGCGGATACCGGCTGGACGCGGGCGCCCGGTTGCCGCCGTTGCTGTTCGACGACGATCAGGCCGTCGCCCTCGCCGTCGCCCTGCGGACGGCCACCGCGACCGGCGCTGGGATCGGGGAGGCCGCGGCCCGGGCGCTCACCACGGTCCGGCAGGTCATGCCCGCCCGGCTGCGCCATCGCGTCGACGCCCTGAACGTCACCGCCGTCGAACGTACGGGAGGCCCGCCGCGGCCCCAGGCCGATCCGCGCGTTCTTCTCGCGCTGAGCGACGCGGTGCGCGCCCAGGAGGTGCTGCGTTTCGACTACTCCCCCGCGTACGCCCCGGCGACCGACGACGTACCGCCCGTGGTGCGGCGGGTGGAGCCGCACCGGCTGGTCACCTGGGGCGGGCGCTGGTATCTCCTCGCCTGGGACCTGGACCGCGAGGGCTGGCGGACCTTCCGCGCGGACCGGATCACCCCGCGCACACCGACGGGCCCGCGCTTCACCGCCCGCGAGGTGCCCGGAGGCGATGTGGCCGCGTTCGTCGCCGCCCGGTTCCAGGGCTTCGACGCCCCCGGCGCCTGGCCCTGCCGCGGCGAGGTGATCCTCGACGCGCCGGCCTCCGCGGTGGCGGGCCACGTCCGCGACGGAATCGTCGAGGAGCACGGGCCCGACCGCTGCCGGGTGGTCCTGGGCGCCTGGTCGTGGCCCGGCCTGGCCGCCGAGCTCGGCAGGTTCGACGTGGACATCGAGGTCGTGGGGCCCGACGAACTCAGGAACGCCTTCGGCGATCTCGCCCGCCGCTTCTCCGTCGCATCGGGCCAGGTGTCCCGTGACCCCACACGGGACGATGTCCTTTAGCGTCCGACGAGCTGGGTGTCGGTCGTGTCGTCGGTCGTCGACGCGGTCAGGGACGAGGTGATGTGTCCGGCGAGGCCGAGCACCAGGAAGAGCACGAGGAGCCACTTGCCGGCGCTGCTCAGGACCAGCGGGCGGGTCGCCGAGCGTGACTGCTCCGGGGCCACGGCGAGGTCGTCGTCGCCGAACAGGCCCTTGGGGTAGGCGGGGGTGAGCATCATGGCGTACGCGGAAAAGCGCATCCGGTAGCGCAGGGTGGCCGCCGTCGCCTCGAACAGCGGCCGGGGCATGCGGCCGAGACAGAGCGTGATCAGCCACCAGACGAAGGCCAGCGCCCACCACCCGGACACGGCGAGGCTCTGGACGATCGCCGCCGGGATCATCAGGAAGATGCGGAACAGCACCGCGAGCCGGTTGAGCGGGGTGGGCCGCACCTGGATCTGCACCGGGTAGTCGGCGGGCGGGGTGAGGGCGAACGGCGGGTAGCGGTCGATGAGGAGCATGTCACTCGCCGAGACGCGCATGTCGTAGCCGAGGACACCGGCCAGGAAGCGGAAGACGGGGTCGGGCAGCCGCCCCAGCACCAGGGCCGCGAACCATCCCACGATGACGGTGAAGAACGCCGCGATGTGCAGGAAGAAGAGCACGATGAAGTGCGGGATCAGCAGCAGGAGTCGCAGGAGTACGGTCAGCCGCCGCTGGCGTGCCGGTTCGACGATGTCCAGGACGGGCCGGAACTCGTCGGCGTCCGCCTCCTTGCGGCCCGGGGTCCACTGGCCTTCGGCCATGTCGCTCCTCCTCGGCAGGGGATCCGTACGGCATCCGCGCGCAGGACGTGTCCCCACCGTGCGTCCGGTCCGGGCCGCCCGCAAACGGCCCGGCCCGAACGGGTGCCCGGGCTCAGCGCCTGCGGAGCCGGTCGAGCAGGGGGCGGGGAGCCTTTGCGCCGGGGGCCTTCGTGCCGATGGCCTTCCTGGCGGCGGCCTTTGCGCCGGCAGCCTTCGTGCCCGCGGTCTTCGTGCCCTTGCCCTTCGTATCAGCGGCCTTCGTACCGACGCCCTTCGTGCCGGTGCCCTTCCGGGCGAGCTTCGTACGGGCGGTCTTCCCCGGCGTGCGCTTCGGCTGGGGGGTGGGCTCGGGCTTCGGCTGATCCCGCTGTTCGGCGGGGCCGGCTACCTCGGCGTACGTGTAATAGCGGTGGCTGATGCGGCGGCCCAGCACGAAGTACCCGAGCAGTGCACCCGCCGTGTTCAGGATGACGTCGTCGATGTCGAAGGCGCGTCCCTGGACCAGGGCCCCCTGGATCAGCTCGACGACGGCCATGGCGGCGGCCGCCAGCAGCGTCGTCCGGATCATCCGCAGACGGCGTGGCACGAAGAACGGCAGCAGGAGTCCGAACGGCACGCCGAGCAGCAGGTTTCCGCCCGCCTGCTTGCACGCGGCGAGGAAGGTGTAGTCCTCCGCGTACTGGCGCAGCGACCGCCCGGGCTGGAGGTTGGAGGTGACGATGTCCTCGGAGGCCGGCGAGGGGGTGAGCGTCACTTTGGCCAGCAGCACGGAGAACGCCACCAGTCCCGCCAACGCCGCCGCCAGCACCAGCCCGCGTACCAGCACTCGTACCCATGTCCCCTGCCGTACAGGGGGATTCGCCTCTGCTGTCATGGCCGACGGATGCCCCCGCCCGGCCGGAACACACACCCGGCCGGGCGGTGGAGCGAAATCTCGTCCGGGTGTCCGCGATCGCCTGCGACGATGTGCGCATGAGCGCAGACAAGAAGAAGGACCTGCTGGACGAGGCCGACCGGTTGCGTGAGGAGGGCCGGCCCGAGGAGGCGCGGAAACGGCTGCTCGCCCTGACCGCCGTGTACCCGGGCGACGCCGATGTGGCCTGCCGGACGGCGTGGATCCACGATGAGCTGGGCCTGGAGTCGGAGGCGGTGCCGTACTACGAGCGTGCGCTGGCCCATCCGGAGCTGGCCACGGAGGACCGGCGCGGGGCCCTGCTGGGGCTGGGCAGTACGTACCGGATCCTCGGGCGGTACGGGCAGGCGGTGGAAACGCTGCGCCGGGGGGTCGAGGAGTTCCCGGACGACGGCGCGCTGCGGACGTTTCTGGCGATGGCGCTGTTCAACACCGGTGAGCACGACGAGGCGATGCGGCTGCTGCTGGAGCTGGCGGCCTCGACCAGCCAGGACCCGCACGTCCAGAACTACCGGCGGGCGATCGAGCACTATGCCAAGGACCTCCACGAGATCGTGTGACCCGCGCGTGGGCGGTGCTGCGCGGCGCCCGCGCGTGGGCGGTGCTGCGCGGCGCGCCGCGCGGTGGCCGACGCGCCGGTCGGGGGGCGGCGCGTGCCGAGAATGCTCGGGTGTCCTCCGCTCCCCCGGCGCTCCCGCCGTCCCCGCCTTCCGCCTCCGCTTCCGGTTCCGGTTCCTCCCGGGAGGGTGACGCTCCGTCGCGCGGCGAGGCGGCGCTGCTTCTGCTGTCCGCGGCTTCCGGGGCGGCGGACGCGTTCGTCTTCCTGTGCGTGGGGCAGGTCTTCGCCGGGGTGATGACCGGCAACCTGGTGCTGCTCGGGGCTTCGGCCGCCGGTGCGGGCGAGGACGGCGTGGCACTGAAGGTCGTCGTCGCTCTGGCCGCGTACTTCTGCGGGGTGGCGGCCGGTGCGCTGATGGCCGGGCGCCGGGGCCCCCGGGTCCCGGCGCTGCTGGGTGTGGAGGTGGTGCTGCGGGGGGCGGCCGCCGTGCTGTGGGGGCTGGAGCTGGTCACGTCGTACGGGGACCG
>NZ_QWFA01000172.1 GCF_003501885.1 Streptomyces globisporus | reverse complement strand
CTCCCTCCCCCTTCGCCGCGCCCCGTGCCGAACCGGGGGCCGGGCCGTTCACCGCGCCCCCCGCCGGCGAACCCTGGCACGCACCCGCAGGAGACCGATAGTGAACGTCCCCCTCCCCGATGTGCCCGAGGTCCGCGTCGTCGGACTGCCGCAACTGACCACCGGCTTCGACCTGGTGGAGCGGCTCGACCTCGCCATGCACCTCAAGGTGCACGGGCCGCTGGAGCCGATGACCGGTGAGCGGCTTGCCGAACTGGCCGAAACGATCTCTCTGCGCGGAAGGGGAGGCGCCGGTTTCCCGTTCGGCAAGAAGCTGCGAGCGGTGGCGAAGGCGTCCATCCGGCGCGGGGTGCGGCCCGTCGTGGTGATCAACGGCAGCGAGGGCGAACCCGCCTGCCGCAAGGACACCGTCCTGCTCAACCGCGCCCCGCACCTGATCCTGGACGGTGCGCTGCTGGCCGCGGAGGCGCTCGGCGCGCGCACCCTGGTCGTCGCCGTCACCCGCAACTCCACGGAGATCTCCGTACGGGCGGCCCTCGCCGAACGCGGCCTCTCCGACCGGCGCGGCCAGCAGTTGCGCGCCCGCGTGGTCCGCACCCCGGAACGCATGGTCTCGGGCGAGGCGTCCTCGGTGATCCGGGCGGCGAACGGCGGACCCGCCCTGCCACCGGGCCGGCGCGAGCGGGCGGCGGAGACCGGGGTGGGCGGCTCGCCGACGCTGCTGTCGAACGCGGAGACGTACGCCCAGCTCGCCGTCGCCGCCCGGATCGGCCCCCGCCGCTACGGGCACACCGGGCTGCCGAACGAACCCGGCACCGTCCTGCTCACCGTCTCCGGCGCCGTGGCGAGGCCCATGGTCGTCGAGGTGCCGACCGGGGTGCCGCTGCGGTACGTCCTGCAACTGGCCGGAGCCCCGCCGCTCCCCCAGGGCGTGCTGACCGGCGGCTACCACGGCAACTGGATCGACGCGGTCTCCTCGCACAACGCCGTGATCTCCCGCGAGTCCCTGGCCACCGTGGGGGGCGCGCTCGGCGCGGGGGCCATCCTGCCGATCGGCCCGGACACCTGCCCGCTCGGCGAGTCCCTCCGGATAGCCAACTGGCTGGCGGCCGAGACCGCCGGACAGTGCGGCCCGTGCAAGCTGGGGCTCCCCGCCGCCGCGGGCGGGCTCTCCGACGTGCTGAACGGCGGCGGGCCCGCCGCCCTGGAGGCCCTGCGCGAGGTCACCCAGGCCGTGAAGGGCCGCGGGGCGTGCAAACACCCGGACGGTTCCGCCCGGTTCCTGCTCTCGACCCTGTCGGCGTTCACGGACGACCTCGCCGCGCACGTCCTGGACGGCGGCTGCGGCCGCGAGACAGTCGGGGTGCTGCCGCTGCCCGCACCGGGCTACCAGGATCTGGAGGAGTCGATTCCGAGCGGTGAGAAGCTCGCGGTCGACTGGACGCTCTGCCAGGGCCACGGCCTGTGCGCGGACATCGTCCCCGAGCTCATCCGGTTGGGCGCGGACGGCTATCCGGCACTGGCGGACGCCGCCGTCCCGATGCATCTGCGCGGGCGGGCCCAGCGGGCCGTACGACGCTGCCCCGCACTGGCACTCCGTATCGAGCAGCCGCCGACCGCCGAACAGCGCCCCGCCCTACCGGCCGCCAATCGGCGCGCACTGGGCAGCGGGCGCGGCTGATCCCGGCACAAAGAAGCGGGCCACCCGATCCGGGTGGCCCGCTTCTTCACTGTCGATCGTGTGGAGCTAAGGAGAATTGAACTCCTGACCTCCTGCATGCCATGCAGGCGCTCTACCAACTGAGCTATAGCCCCTTGCCGCTTGCCGCCCGGTTTCCCTTGGCGACATCGAGAACATTACACGGTCCCCCCGGTGCTTCACCAAATCGTTTCCGGTCCGCACCGATATGCCCGAATCATCCAGGGCTTTCGCCCGTCAGCCGCAGGTCAGACGGTTTCAGGTCAGGCGGTCGCGAAGGAGTAGAAGCGCTTGAGGGTGCAGTGCTCCTCCAGGAGCCGCCCGTAGATCGGCTCCCCCTCCAGCTCCCGGTAGGTCTCGATGGGGTCGCCTTTTATGATCAGCGCCCGTGCGCATTCCTCGCACCAGTACTGATACTCCGCGTTGACCGGGTCCATGTCCCTGACGATGGGCGTACCGCTGCCGCACCAGTCGCATTTACGCCTGTGTGCACCCATCAGTCAGCTCCAGCTGTGGCCGCAGGCCGTGCACACGTAGGAGACCCCTCCGTTGTCGCCCAGAACCTGAGCCACATGGGACGAACCGCAGGACGGACAGCCGAGACGGGATCGAACGTCGGACGTTACGGGGCCGGGGGGCGAGGCGGCGACAAGGCGCTGGTCGGGGACGTGTTCGCGACTCGCAGGCATCGCGCTCCCTCCCGATCGGTACGTCGCCCCCTCCGGCGTTCCGATTCTGCCATGGCCCCGCAAGAGGGGCAGCCCGCTCGACGCCCTCCGTCCCCTCCATGCAGAAGATCCCGCCCCCTGACGGGGACGGGATCCTGATTGTGGAGCTAAGGAGAATTGAACTCCTGACCTCCTGCATGCCATGCAGGCGCTCTACCAACTGAGCTATAGCCCCGCTGTTCGCTGTGTTTCCCTGCGTTTCCGCGCTGCGAACAAGATGAACTTTAGCCTGCGACCGGCCGGAAAGTGAAATCCGGCCCGGGCCGCCCGAGGACGGCCCGCGAACGGCCTTCCGACGACCGCTGGACGGCCGCCCCGGAAGGCACTAGTCGTCGTCGCCGAGCACCGGCTCCGGGAGCGTGCCGGCGTTGTGCTCCAGCAGACGCCAGCCGCGCGCGCCTTCCCCGAGGACGGACCAGCAGCAGTTGGACAGCCCGCCGAGCCCTTCCCAGTGGTGCGCCTCCAGGCCCAGCAGCCGGCCGATCGTCGTCCTGATCGTGCCGCCGTGGCTGACCACGACGAGCGTGCCGTCCTCCGGAAGCTTCTCGGCGTGCTCCAGAACGACCGGAGCCGCGCGGTCGGCGACCTCGGTCTCCAGCTCGCCACCGCCCCGGCGCACGGGCTCCCCGCGCTTCCAGGCGGCGTACTGCTCGCCGTAGCGCTCGACGATCTCCTGGTGCGTGAGCCCCTGCCAGTCGCCCGCGTACGTCTCACGGAGTGCGGCGTCGTGGGCGACGGTCAGGCCGCTGACGGCGGAGAGCTCGGCGGCCGTGGCCGCCGCCCGCCGGAGATCGGAGGCCACGATGGCGTCCGGCTTCAGCGAGGCGAGCAACCGGGCGGCGCGGCGGGCCTGCCCGATCCCTGCCTCGGTCAGCTCGATGTCCGTGGAGCCCTGGAAGCGGCGCTCCAGGTTCCATGCCGTCTGGCCGTGCCGCCAGAGGACGATCCTGCGGCCCTTGCCGCTCTTGCTGCCGTTCAGCTCTGGTCACCTTCCGTGCCGCCGTTGAGCTGTGCGTGCTCCTCGGCCTTGCCACGGGTCTTGACCGCGTCCTCGGGGAGGGCGATCTCCGGGCAGTCCTTCCACAGGCGCTCCAGCGCGTAGAAGACGCGCTCCTCGCTGTGCTGGACGTGGATGACGATGTCGACGTAGTCGAGGAGGATCCAGCGGGCGTCGCGGTCGCCCTCGCGGCGCACCGGCTTGGCGCCGAGCTCCTTCTGGAGCCGCTCCTCGATCTCGTCGACGATCGACTTGACCTGGCGGTCGTTGGGGGCCGACGCCAGCAGAAAGGCGTCGGTGATCGACAGCACATCGCTGACGTCGTAGGCGATGATGTCGTGCGCGAGCCGGTCGGCGGCCGCCTGGGCGGCGGCGTTGATGAGCTCGATGGAGCGGTCCGTGGCGGTCACATGCAGGCTTTCGTCGGCGGTCGGATGCAAGCTCTAGAGGGTGTCTTGCCGATCAGGGGCGGATAGGCCGCGGCGTCTGGTGCGGTGCATCGCAGGGCGCTGGAACGGCCTCATCGCAGAGCGATTCGGGCGTTTCGGCAACGCCGCGAGGTGCCGTGCCAGGCGTCGCGGCCCCGGACCTGATCGGCAAGACACCCTCTAGGGTCTCACGGACCGCCGACAGAGCCTTACTGCGTTTCACCGGCGGAGCTCTGGGCCGCCGGTGAAACGCCTCGGGGCCGCCGGCCGGCGGCCCCGAGCGGGCTACTGGACCTTGTAGTCCTGGCCGAGCACCGCGGACACGTCGGCGTTGGCGGCCGGCTCGCCCTTCTTCACGTCGCCTGCGGACAGACCCAGGGTCTTGGCCACCTCGACGGCCTTCTCCTTGTCCTCGGCGGACCGGTAGAGCACGACGGACGACGCCTCGGCGCCGGCCTTGCCGCTGTCCACGAAGGCGTAACCGCCGTTGACCAGCTGAACCCGGGCGGCCTCGGCGGCCTTCTGGTTCCCGGTGGCGTTGCGGACGGCGACCCGGAGCGGAGCGCCTTCCTCGGGGGCCTTCACCGTGCCGCCGAGGATGTCCTTGACGACGCCCCGGGTGTCCGCCTCGGTGAGCGTGCCGTCGTCCTGGACCGGCAGCAGGGCCGTCTTGTAGTCGCCGACCTTGGCCCGCGAGGCCAGCTTGGCGAGCGAGGCCCCGAGGTCCTTCTCGGGCAGCGACGGGTCGAGCACCTGGAGCAGCGTCTCGATGGTGACGGTGGCGGCCTTGGGGTCCTCGGAGATCTTGCGCAGCGTGGCCCGCATGACCTCGCCGAAGCGGGTCAGCTGCTTGGCCTCGGGCTCGCCCTCCGCGCGGTAGGTGGCGTACGCGACGGCCATAGGGCCGCTGAGGGTCTGGGCCTCGCCCTTGTTCACCAGGGGCGATTCGCCCTTCTTCGCGGCGGGCACCTCGGTGTCGGTGTCGACCTCGATGTTGCCGACCAGCTCGACGAGGTTCTCCAGGTACGGGGTGTCCAGCCGCCAGGTGCCGGTGATCCGGGTGCCGAGGAGGGTGTCGATCGCCTCCCGGGTGCCGGTCCTGCCGTCGTCCTCGACGGACTTGCCGAGCGTGGTGGTGGTCCCGTCGTCGCCCGCGACGGCGAGAGAGTTGGGCAGCAGGACGGTCGTGCCCTGCTTGGTGGTGGTGTTGTCGACGAGCAGCGCCGTCGAGGTGCCGCCCTTCTTCGTGTCGTGCAGGTGCACCACGATCATGTCGCGCTGCTGGGCTCCGGCGGCGACGGTCTTCTTCTCGTCCGTCCCGGACAGGCCCGGGATCATGTCGGCGGACCACAGATAGCCGGCCCCGCCGACGACGACGAGAACGGCGACGACTATCAGGGCGACCATGCGGTTGCGGCCCTTGCGCCGGGCCTCCTCGCGCCGCTCGCTGCGGCTCTCGGTGAACTTCAGCCAGTCGATGACGTCTTCGGAGTCCTCGTCGGGCTCCTCGATGAACGAGAACTGCTCGGTGCGGTAGTCCGGGGCGGGCTTGCGCTGCCCGGGAAGCGCGGCATCGGCTTCAGCCTCCGGCTCGGCCTCCTGCGGCGAGGGCTGTACGGGGGGCTGCGGCGGGGCCTGTTCCGGTGCGGGGGCGGTGCCCTGCTGCGGGATGCTCCAGTGCTCGCCGGTGTCGACCGCGGCCGGCTGCTGCCCGGTGGCGTAGCCGTAGTCGGTGTAGGAGCCGTAGCCGTACCCCTGGTCGACGCCCTGACCCTGCTGCGCCTGGCCCTGCTGACCGGTGGCGTAGGGGTCGTAACCCTGCTGCTGAGGGTTGCCGTACGCGTCGTAGCCGTAGCCATAACCGGTGGTGTCCTGGGTCTGGTGACCCTGGCCCTGCTGGGCGGCGTAGGGGTCGTAGCCCTGGCCCTGCTGGTCGTAACCCTGCTGCTGTCCCTGCTGCTGGTAGACCGGCTGCCCGTACGCGTCGTAGCCGACGATCTGCGGCTCCTGGTAGTACGGGTCGTACGGGTTCTGTCGGTCGTTCACCGGTGCCCCTCTCCGTGGCTCATTCGCCGCGGTACAGCTGGCGCTTGTCGATGTAGCGGACCACGCCGTCCGGCACCAGGTACCAGACAGGCTCCCCCTGCGCGACCCTCTCACGGCAGTCCGTGGACGAGATGGCCAGCGCGGGCACCTCCACGAGGGAGACACCGCCCTCGGGCAGTCCGTCGTCCGTGAGCACGTGACCCGGGCGGGTCACACCGATGAAGTGGGAGAGCGAGAACAGCTCCTCCGCGTCGCGCCAGGTGAGGATCTGGGCGAGCGCGTCGGCGCCGGTGATGAAGAAGAGGTCCGCGTCGCCGTGGACCTCGCGCAGGTCCCGCAGCGTATCGATGGTGTACGTCGGTCCGCCACGGTCGATGTCACTGCGGCTGACGGAGAACTGCGGGTTGGACGCGGTGGCGATGACCGTCATCAGATAACGGTCCTCGGCCGGGGAGACCTTCTTGTGGCTCTTCTGCCACGGCTGCCCGGTCGGCACGAAGACGACCTCGTCCAGATGGAACTGGGCGGCCACTTCACTGGCCGCCACCAGGTGTCCATGGTGGATCGGGTCGAATGTCCCGCCCATCACGCCGATACGGCGCTTGCCGGCGCCGGTAGGCACTTCCTGCTCTCCCATGCGTGCAGAGCCTACTGGCACAGCTGTACGCCCCCGGCTCAGCGGTCGCGGTTGAAGCTGATGGTGATGAACAGAAGCAGCATCAGCGCGACAAAGGCCCCGGCGCCGACGAAGTAGGGGTTGAGGCTTTCGTGGTTGCCGCCGCCCTCGCCCCCGGAGGCGAGAGTGACCAGCTGGTGAGTGGTGCTCGTGAGGCTCATCTTCGGCAGGACCTATCGATCGTGAGTCGGAAGGAAGACGTCGGGGCCATCGTATGCGGGACCCTCGGGCACGCTCACGGCGACTCAGTCGTTGTTGTCGTCGTTGCGGTATCCACGCAGCAGGAACCAGGCGAGCAGCACCGCTCCGAGGATCGAGACGAGCAGCACGATCCGGAGGGTGTCACCCGGGCCCTGCTCCTCGGACGCGGCGGCGAGCAGTACGGCGGTGTGCGGCATTTCGGGCGCTCCTCAAAGTTATCCACAGCCCCCCGCACACCGTAGCGCCAGCGCATACGCTGGCTTTTGTCCGGGGGACGAGCAACGTCTCGTACGAACAGGGGGCCATCCATGACCGACAACAGTCACGAGAACGTGCCGAGCAGGGCGCGCCGGCGATTCCCCGGGATCTCCTCCCGGGCCTATGAGCACCCCGCCGACCGCTCGGCCCTGGTGGCCCTGCGCAAGCTGACCGGGTTCGACACCGTGTTCAAGGCGCTCAGCGGGCTGCTCCCGGAGCGGAGCCTGCGGCTGCTGTTCCTCTCCGATTCCGTCCGGGTGAGCGACGCGCAGTTCGCCCATCTCAACGACATGCTGCGCGACGCGTGTTACATCCTGGACCTGGAGAAGGTCCCGCCGATGTACGTGAAGCAGGACCCGCAGCCCAACGCCATGTGCATCGGTCTCGACGAGCCGATCATCGTGGTCACCACCGGCCTCGTCGAGCTGCTCGACGAGGAGGAGATGCGGGCGGTGGTGGGCCACGAGGTGGGCCACGCCCTCTCCGGTCACTCGGTTTACCGGACGATACTGCTCTTCCTGACCAACCTCGCCGTGAAGGTCGCCTGGATCCCGCTGGGCAATGTGGCGATCATGGCGATCGTGACGGCGCTGCGCGAGTGGTTCCGCAAGTCGGAGCTGTCCGCGGACCGGGCCGGGCTGCTGGTGGGCCAGGACGCCCAGGCGTCGATGCGCGGCCTGATGAAGATCGCGGGCGGCAACCACCTCCACGAGATGAACGTGGACGCCTTCCTCGCCCAGGCCGACGAGTACGAGAAGAGCGGCGACCTCCGCGACTCCGTCCTCAAGATCCTCAATGTGCTGCCCCGGACGCACCCGTTCACCGCCGTGCGGGCCGCCGAGCTGAAGAAGTGGTCGGAGACCCGCGAGTTCCAGCGGATCATGGACGGCCACTACCCCCGGCGCGACGAGGACAAGGACACCTCGGTGACCGACTCGTTCCGGGAGTCCGCATCGCACTACGCGGACACGGTGCGCACCAGCAAGGACCCGCTGATGAAGCTGGTGGGCGACATCGCCGGGGGCGCGGGGGACCTGGGCGGCAAGCTGCGCGACAAGTTCACCGGAGGCGGCTCCGGCGGCGGTTCCGCTACGGGCGGGGGCGGGGAGTCCGGTCGGCCTCAGGACCCGGAGGAGGGGAACTCGGGGCCGTCGAAGGGCTGACGGCCGCCAGGGTCCCGCACAGGGCCGCCGTGGGCGAGCCCGAGGCGTAGGGGTCGGTGGCGGCGGGGCCGCGGGCGTCCGCCTTCTCCCCGGCCAGGAGAGGGCGAAGCATCCCGGTCGCGTCGGCCGAGCACGACTGCGGCCCGGCCTGGACCTGGGCGGTGCGCACCTCCAGGCGGTGCAGCCGCAGGTCCTCCCGGTCGAAGCGGAAGTGCAGTTCGCGCCGCACGGTGAACAGGGACGCGCCGTCCTTGCGCGGGGGCCCCTCCGCCGGGCGCAGGGCGTAGGTGAAGGTGTGGTCCGAGACGACGCCGAGGACGCCCGCAGCCTCCTCCTCGTAGCGGAGGGTGCCCTGGACCCGGATCTGCGGGTCCGCGAGCTCCACCCGCTCCGGGTCGAAGCGGACCAGCCACCCGGTGGCGGCGTGGCTCCCGTCGTCCGCCGGGTCGCTCAGGCTCCGTTCGAACTGGGTGCGCTGGTCCGGGTCGAGGAGGTGCTCGACGGGCCGGCGTACGGAGCCGGTGAGGACGTCGGGGTTGAGGGACGACTCCACCAGGTAGTCCTTGACGGTGGCGAGCGCGGCGGTGATCTGGCTGTCGGAGAAGTTCTGGGTGCGCTTCACGGCGGGGAAGTTGATGCCCTCCGCGCCCGTGCGGAATCCGGAGACCGGCTCGGTCCGGTACAGCTGCTCGGGTGATCCGCCCGGTACGGCGCCCCGGGGGGCCAGAGGGATGACGGTGGTCCGCAGGGGTTCGGCGCGGCGGGGGGCAGGCTGGGGGTACGGGCTGCGGAATCCGATGTAGACGGCCACGGCGAAGGCCAGGGCGATGAGGACGACCAGGGCTATGGCGGCCCGGGAGCCGCCTCCGCTGCGGACGGGCGGCTGCTCCTCGGGCACGGTGCGGACGGCGCGGGCGTGGTCGCCCATCCGTTCCTGCGCCGAGTACTCCCGCATCCGGGCAGCCTGGATGAACGATTCGTCGAAGACGAGCGAGCGGTATTCGTCCTCGCCGCCCGCGGGGTTCTCGGGCGGGCCGTCCGGCGGTTCTGAGCGGCCTGTCATGACTTCTCTCCCGATCTCCACACCGGTCGGTTCGGTGCGCAACGGTCTGCTTCGGCCGAGCGGGGCGTGCGGCAGCGAGAAGCCCCCCTGGGAACGAGGGGTCACATCTTCAGGGTAGGTCGATTGCGGTCCGTGTAAACGCGGAGACCGCCGGGAACTGCGGGGCGACCGGGGCCACCGTCGGCGAACGGGTGACAGGAGGAGCCGACGAGCCGGGGCCCCCGGGGCTTGCCCGCCCGCCGCCCGGCTCAGGGCACCCGGGGCTCGGCGGAGACCACGGGGCGGGAGTAGTCCGCGGAGGCCGAAGGGGCGGCCCCGGGCTTGTCCACACCGCTGCTGGCGGGGGGCGGCACTTGGTCCTGGCGGTTGTTCGACGCGCCCCGGTAGACCGCGGTGAAGGCGAGGGAGACCATGCCGACGCCCATCACCACGGCGAGGAGCCAGGCGACCGGCCGGTGCCAGCGGGCGGAGTTGCGGTAGGGGCGCAGGGAGCCGCCGTGGCGGCCGTAGGGCCCGGGGCTGTCGCCGTCGTCCCCGAAGGCGTCGTCCGGGTCGTAGTCGAGGTCCTGGGGGTCGTGGTAGCCCCGGGAGCCGCCGTAGCCGTATTCGTCGTCGTCCGCGCGACGGGTGCGGCGGGCGCGGGCCGCATCGGCCTCGGCACGGGCCTCGGCGGCGGCGAGCAGGCGCTCGACAGCGGTGGGTTCGTGGACGGGCGCCGACCGGACGAAGTCCTCGTCGAACACCACGGAGGCGAAGTCCTCGTCCGCGCCCCCGCGGTCGTCGTCGGGCTCCCAGCCGTCAGGAAACGGCTTGCCCCCCACGTCGTCCGGCACGGTTTCAGCGTAGCCGGGCCGGGACCTTTTGGGCAGGGACCCCGCAAACTCCCCCGGATCGATCCGGAGGGGACGTGCGGTCGGCCCCCCTCCCGCGTGAAGGAGGCCGACCGGCGAGACCTAGCGGGTGTGGCCGTCGCCCGTGACGATGTACTTCGTCGAGGTCAGCTCGGGCAGTCCCATCGGGCCGCGGGCGTGCAGCTTCTGGGTGGAGATGCCGATCTCGGCGCCGAAGCCGAACTGCCCGCCGTCCGTGAACCGGGTGGAGGCGTTCACGGCGACCGTCGTCGAATCGACCAACTGGGTGAACCGGCGGGCGGCGGCCTGCGAGGTGGTGACGATCGCCTCGGTGTGGCCGGAGGACCAGAGCCGGATGTGGGCGACCGCCGCGTCCAGGGAGTCCACGACCGCCGCGGCGATGTCGTAGGAGAGGTATTCGGTCTCCCAGTCCTCCGTCGTCGCCGGGACCACGGTGGCCTTCGACCCCTCGGCGCGGGCGAGGACGTGTTCGTCGCCGTGGACGGTGACCCCGGCCTCGGCCAGGGCATTCAGGGCGAGCGGCAGGAAGTCGTCCGCCACGTCCTTGTGGACGAGCAGGGTCTCTGCCGCGTTGCAGACGCTCGGGCGCTGGGCCTTGGAGTTGATCAGGATGTCCACGGCCATCGCCAGGTCCGTCTGCGCGTCGACGTAGACGTGGCAGTTTCCGGTGCCCGTCTCGATGACGGGGACGGTGGACTGCTCGACGACCGTGCGGATCAGCGACGCGCCGCCGCGCGGGATGAGGACGTCGACGAGGCCGCGGGCCCGCATCAGTTCCGTGACGGAGTCACGGCTCTCGCCGGGGACCAGCTGCACCGCGTCGGCGGGGAGGCCGGAGCCGCCGACCGCGTCGCGCAGGACGCGGACGAGCGCGGTGTTGGAGGCGTAGGCGGAGGAGGAGCCGCGCAGCAGGACCGCGTTGCCGGACTTCAGGCAGAGGGCGGCGGCGTCGACGGTGACGTTGGGCCGGGCCTCGTAGATGATGCCGACCACGCCGAGGGGGACCCGGACCTGGCGGAGGTCGATGCCGTTGGGGAGGGTCGAGCCGCGCACCACTTCGCCGACCGGGTCGGGGAGGGCCGCGACGTCCCGGACGTCGGCGGCGATGGCGCGGATGCGGTCCGGGGTGAGGGTCAGGCGGTCGATGATGCCTTCGCTCGTCCCGGCCTCGCGGGCGCGCTCGACGTCCTTCGCGTTGGCCTCGACGATCTCGGCGGTCCGCACTTCCAGGGCGTCGGCAATGGCCAGCAGCGCGTCGTCCTTGGCCGCGCGCGGGAGGGGCGCGATGTCGGCGGCGGCGGCGCGGGCCCGGTAGGCGGCCTGCGTGACCGGGGAGAGGTTGTCGTAGGGCGAGAGCGTGGTCATGCCCGCAGAGTAATGCGCGCTCTGCGGGCATCCGTCACGTATCCCGTGATGCGAGACGGCCGACCGCGGGTCGGACGTCTCCCCCGGGGTGACCGGCCCGGACGTCAGTACGGGTGGACGCCCACGGGGGAGGCGGGCGGCGGCCCGTAGCCCTCGGCGACCCTCAGGTGGTAGGTCTCGCGGTCGATGACTTCGAGACCGACGATCTCCCAGGGCGGGAGCTGGGCGCTGGAGCGGTGCTCGCCCCACAGCCGCAGCGCGACGGCGGCCGCGTCG
Source organism: Streptomyces globisporus (assembly GCF_003501885.1). Classification (GTDB taxonomy): domain Bacteria; phylum Actinomycetota; class Actinomycetes; order Streptomycetales; family Streptomycetaceae; genus Streptomyces; species Streptomyces globisporus_D. The sequence goes on along the minus strand of NZ_QWFA01000172.1, from coordinate 1,700 downwards.
TGCAGGTCGCGGGCCTCTTCCCAGTAGCGGATCTCCGCGTGGTCGCCCGCGTAGCGGCTGGTCAGCAGGAAGGGGTGGTCGTGCGCGAGCTGTTCCAGGCCGCGTCTGACCTCCCCCAGCGGCGTCTCGCTGCCCGACACGCTGAGGGTGATGTGCCAGAGTCTCGACTGCGGGGACTCCTCCTTCGCCGTCGTGACCGGCTCCCGTTCGGCGGTGTCCGACGGGAGGGGATTCCGGTCGAAATCCGCCCCCGCTCCGACACTCGTCAGGGCGCGGTTGGCCGTGCCTCGGGGCGGCGCCCCCGGGCGCGCTCGTCTCACCGGCGGCCTCCTGTGGTGTGTTGCTGTGCGGTCCCCTGTTTCCCCACTACAAAGTGGACCAGTCCACAGCCGGGCGTGGGGTGCTTTTGGTGAAGGTCCCCGCCGAAGAGCCGGACTTTCAGCCGTTTCAGGGGGTGAGGCGCGGCGTGAGAATGACCAGATCGTCCCTGTGTACGACCTCGCGCTCGTAGGCGGGTCCCAGTTCACGGGCCAGGTCCCGGGTGGAGCGGCCGAGCAGCTGGGGGATCTCCTTGGCGTCGAAGTTGACGAGTCCGCGGGCGATCGGGGTTCCGTGCGGATCGCGCAGTTCGACCGGGTCGCCGGCGCTGAACTCGCCCTCGACGCCGGAGATTCCGGCGGGCAGCAGCGAGGTGCGCCGTTCCACGACGGCCCGTACGGCGCCGTCGTCGAGGGTGAGCGCGCCCTGCGGGGTGGAGGCGTGGGCCAGCCACAGGAGCCGGTCGGCGGAGCGGCGGCCGGTGCGGTGGAAGTACGTGCCGGTGTCGCGGCCCGCGAGGGCGTCGGCGGCGCGGCTGGCGGAGGTGAGGACGACGGGGACGCCGGCGGCGGTGGCGATGTTGGCGGCCTCGACCTTGGTGACCATGCCGCCGGTGCCCACGCCCGCCTTCCCGGCGCTGCCGATGGTGACGCCGGCCAGGTCGTCGGGGCCGGTGACCTCGGCGATCCGGGAGGCGCCGGGGGTGCCGGGCGGTCCGTCGTAGAGGCCGTCCACGTCGGAGAGCAGGACGAGGAGGTCGGCGTGGACGAGGTGGGCGACGAGGGCGGCGAGCCGGTCGTTGTCGCCGAAGCGGATCTCGTCGGTGGCGACGGTGTCGTTCTCGTTGACGACGGGGACGGCGCCCATCTCCAGGAGCTTGTCCAGGGTGCTGTAGGCGTTGCGGTAGTGGCCGCGGCGGCTGGTGTCGTCGGCGGTGAGGAGGACCTGGCCGACGCGGACGCCGTAGCGGGCGAACGAGGGTCGTCGGCGGTGAGGAGGACCTGGCCGACGCGGACGCCGTAGCGGGCGAACGAGGCGGTGTAGCGGGCCACGAGGAGGCCCTGTCCGACGCTGGCGGCGGCCTGCTGGCGGGCGAGGTCCTTGGGCCGGCGGACGAGGCCGAGCGGGGCGAGTCCGGCGGCGATGGCTCCGCTGGAGACGAGGACGACCTCGCGTTCGCCGCCGTCCCTGACCTTGGCCAGGACGTCGACGAGGGCATCGACCCGGTCGGCGTCGAGGCCGCCGGAGGCGGTGGTGAGCGAGGAGGAGCCGACCTTGACGACGACTCTGCGGGCGCCGGTCACCGCCGACGCTCGGTGGGACGGCCTCTGCTCTGCCACGTGCTTCCTCGCTCTGGATCGCCCCGGTGTCCGACGGGGGCG